>JAFECX010000009.1 GCA_018241895.1 Pseudomonadota bacterium | reverse complement strand
ACTGCGATCCGCTGGGCCTGCACGCGATGGTGCAGACGGCGGAAAACGTCGCCCGCAAACACGGCTACACGACCGCGCGGCAGCACGAGGTGGTGCTGCTGCGCGAGCGGCAGTACCGCGACGCGCTGAGCGCGGACAGCGCCTTTCTGAGGCGCTTCATGACGCTGCCTTTCGAAGTGCCGGCGCCTGGCTTCAAGAAGGTGGCCGCCACGCTCGCCGGCGACGAAGGGGTTTCGCAGTCGACGCCCGAAGGCCTGGCCAGGCTCGCGCCCGTCATGGCCGGCGGCAGCGTCACCTACGGCGGCCAGACGCACCCGGCCGACGGCAACGCCGGCGTCGTCGTGTGCACGCGCGAGCGCGCGCGCGAGCTCGCCACCGACCCGCGCATCGCCGTGCGGCTGCACGGTTTCGGGCTGGCGCGCGCGGCGCTGGCCTACATGCCCGAGGCCACCGTGCCGGCGGCGCAGCGCGCGCTCGATCAGGCGGGGCGCACCGTGGCGCAGATCGACGCCGTCAAGACGCACAACCCGTTCGCCGTCAACGACCTGTACTTCTGCGGGCAGACCGGCGTCGCGCTGGAGGCGATGAACCGCTACGGCTGCTCGCTCGTGTGGGGCCATCCGCAGGCGCCGATGGGCACGCGCGCGATCATCGAGCTCATCGAGGAACTGGCGCTGCGCGGCGGCGGCTGGGGCCTGTTCACCGGTTGTGCCGCCGGCGACACGGCGATGGCCGTGGTGCTCGAGGTGGCCGACGCCTAGGCCCCGGCGATGGACCTCTCGTACTGGATCGCCGAGCACGCCCGGCGCACGCCGCGAAAGACGGCGATCCGCTTCGAGGGTCGCGACATCGACTACGCGGCCTTCGCGCAGCACATCGAGCGGCTGGCGGCGCTGCTGGCCGCGCGCGGCGTCGGCCCCGGCCGCTGCGTCGCCTACCTGGGGCTCAACCGGCCCGAGGAGCTGGCGCTGCTGTACGCCTGCGCGCGCCTGGGCGCGCTGTTCATGCCGCTCAACTGGCGCCTGGCCGGGCCCGAGCAGATCGAGCGGCTGCGCGACTGCCCGCCCGTCGTGCTCGTCGCCGAAGAGGCCTTCATCGAGCCGATCGCGGCGCTGCTCGATGCACTGCCGCCGCACGAGCGCGTCGCGATCGGCCAGGCGCCCGCGGGCTGGCTCGGCTACGACGCCTGGCTCGCCGGCCACGGGGCGCGAGGCGATGCGGGCGCCGGCAGCGGCGTGGCAGCAAGGGCCGGCGCCGCCGATGTCGCCGAACTGGCGCTGCCGCTGCTCGTCTGCCACACGTCCGGCTCCACCGGCAAGCCCAAGGGGGTGGTGCTGACCCAGCAGGCTCTGGTGACCAACGCTGCGCACAGCGTCGCGATGCACGACATGACGGCGGCCGACCGCATCCTGACGACGCTGCCGCTGTTTCACGTCGGCGGCCTCAACAACCAGACGACGCCGGCGCTGCACAGCGGCGCCACCGTCGTGCTGCACCCGAAGTTCGATCCCGGGGCGACCTTCGACGCCATCGAGCGCGAGCGCATCACGCTCACCGTGCTCGTGCCGACGCAGCTGACGATGATGATGGCGCTGCCGCGCTGGCGCACGGCCGACCTGTCGGGCCTGCGCATGATCAGCACCGGCTCGACCATCGTCCCGCGCCACGTGATCGACGCCGTGCACTCGCGCGGCGTGCCGCTGGTGCCGATCTACGGCCTCACCGAGACCTGTCCGATCGCCGCCTACCTGCGGCCCGAGGACGCGTTTCGCAAGGCCGGCTCCACCGGCAAGGCGGCGCCGCAGTGCGAGCTGCGCATCGTCGACGCCGACGACCGCGAGGTCGCCGCCGGCGGGCGCGGCGAGATCGTGATCCGCGGCGCCAACGTCATGGCCGGCTACTGGAAGCAGCCCGAGGCGAGCGCCGCGGCGCTGGCCGGCGGCTGGTTCCACAGCGGCGACATCGGCCACCTCGACGACGAGGGCTTCCTCTGGGTCGACGGCCGCGCCAAGGAGATGATCATCTCCGGCGGCGAGAACATCGCGCCGGCCGAGATCGAGAACGTGCTGCTCGAAAGCCCCGACGTGGCCGAGGTGGCCGTGGTCGGGCGGCCCGACGCGCGCTGGGGCGAGGTGGCGGTGGCCGTCGTCGCGCCCAAGGAGGGGCGCGAGCTCGATGCCGAGCGGCTGCTCTCGGCGCTCGAGGGCCGCATCGCGCGCTACAAGCACCCGCGCCAGGTGCTGGTGGTCGGGGAGCTGCCCAAGACGGCGCTGGGCAAGGTGCGCCGCGAGGAAGTGCGGCGCCTTGCGGCCGGGCAGCCCGAGGGCCGCAAGGCGTAGCCAGGCACGACAGCACAGGGAGCGCGGGCGATGAGCCTCAAGATCGGAATCGACGTCGGCGGCACCTTCACCGACTTCGTCGTCGTGCGCGACGGCGCGCCGCCGCAGATCCACAAGACGCTGTCGACGCCCGCCGATCCGTCGATCGCGGTGGTGCAGGGGCTCGAGGAGATCGCCGCGGCGCAGCAGCCGCCGCTGACGCTCACCGATTTCGCGGCCCGCATCGACACGCTGGTGCACGGCACGACCGTGACCACCAACGCCACGCTCACGCACACCGGCGCCAGGTGCGCGCTGCTCACCACCGAAGGCGTGCGCGACGCGCTCGAGATGCGCCGCGGCATCCGCGAGGAGCAGTACAACAACCGCTACACGAACGTCAAGCCGCTGGTGCCGCGCTACCTGCGTGCCGGCATCGGCGGGCGGCTCGATCGCAACGGCAACGAGCTGGCGCCGCTGGATGTCGACGGCGTGCGCCGCGCCGTCGAGCTGTTCGGGCGCGAGGGCGTGCAGGCGGTGGCGATCTGCTTCATGAACTCGTTCGCCAACCCGGCGCACGAGCAGGCCGCCGCCGAGCTGGTCAAGCGTCAGCTGCCGGGCGCCTACCTGTCGGTGTCGACCGACGTGCTGCCCTCGATCCGCTTCTACGAGCGCGTCAGCACGACGGCGCTCAACGCCTACGTCGGCCCCAAGCTCAACCACTACCTCGACCAGCTGGTCGGCCGCCTCGGCCGCGCCGGTTTCCAGGGCCTGCTGCTCATCATGCAGTCCAACGGCGGCGTCATCACGCCGCAGCTGGCGCGCGACAAGGCGGCGCTGACGCTGCTGTCGGGGCCGGCCGGCGGGCCGGGCGCGGGCCTGTACTACGTGCGCGCGCACGGCCAGGACAAGTGCATCACCACCGACATGGGCGGCACCAGCTTCGAGGCCTCGGTGGCGGTGCGCGCGCCGATGGTCAAGAACGACGGCGAGATCGCGCGCCACAAGATCGCGCTGCCGATGCTCGACATCCACACCATCGGCGCCGGCGGCGGCTCGATCGGCTGGCTCGACGAAGGCGGCCTGCTGCGCGTGGGGCCGCACAGCGCCGGCGCCGACCCGGGCCCGGCCTGCTACGGCAAGGGCGGCACGCTGCCGACCACGACCGACGCCAACGTCGTGCTCGGCTACCTCGACCCGGCGTACTTCGCCGGCGGGCGCATGGCGCTCGACGTGGCCGCGGCGCGCCGCGCCATCGAGGAACACATCGCGCGCCCGATGGGCCTCACGGTCGAGGAGGCGGCGGCCGGCATGTACCGCATCGCCTGCCACAACATGGCGCAGGGCGTGCGCGAGGTGACGATCAAGCGCGGCTTCGATCCGCGCGAGTTCCCTTACATCCCGGCCGGCGGCGCCGGGCCGATCCACGCCTGCCTGATCTGCGAGGAGCTCGAGATCCCGCTGCAGATCGTGCCGCGCGAGGCCTCGGTGCTGTGCGCCTTCGGCATGCTGATGAGCGAGCTCAAGCACGACTTCGTGCGCACCTTCGTCGCGCGGCTCGAGGCCATCGACTGGGCGCGCCTGGCGGCGATGGTCGACGAGATGCAGCGCGACGGCGAGCGCCAGCTCGCGGCCGAGCGCATCCCGGCCGAGCGCCGCCGCCACGAGCTGCGCCTGGACTGCCGCTACATCAAGCAGTACCACGAGGTGTCGGTGACGGTGCCGCGCGCGCTCGTCGAGCGGCGCGACGCGGCCGCCATCGCCGAGCTCTTCCACGCCGAGCACAACCGGCTGTTCGGCTACTCGCTGGCGCAGGAGGCGACGCCGGTGGAGATCATCAACGTGCGCGTGCAGGCCGTCGGCGCCACCGACAAGCCGCAGCTGCGCGCCGAGCCCTGGGCCGGGGCCGACGCCGCCCAGGCGCTCAAGGGACGGCGCCGCATCTACGTGCCCGAGACGCGCGCCTACGCCGAGCTGCCCGTCTACGACGGGCATCGCATGCGCCACGGCAACCGCGTCGACGGCCCGGCGCTGGTCGAGCAGGAGACGACGGCGATCTTCGTCGGCGCGTCGTTCGACTGCGTGGTCGACGCGCTCGGCTCGTTCGTGCTGTTCGCCAAGGGGCGCGACGATCTGGTGGCCGCGACGCTGCGCGGCGACCAAGGAGTGAAGTGATGAGCGGGAAGATCGACCCCATCTTGCTGTCGGTGTACGCGCGCGCGTTCAAGTCGATCACCGACGAGATGAGCATCTCGATGGAGCAGACGACGCGCTCGCCGATCCTGTGCGAGGCCAAGGACTACGTCACCGGCCTGTACGACGCCGAAGGGCGCATGCTCGAGCAGACCGAGAACCTGCCGATCCTCGCCTTCTCGCTGGCGCCGGTGTGCAAGTACATCCGCGCGTACTTCGGCGACGAGATCTACCCCGGCGACGTGATCTTCCACAACGACGTCTTCAGCCTGGGCAACCAGAACAACGACGTCGCCGTCTACAAGCCCGTCTTCCACGGCGAGCGGCTGGTGGCGTGGACGGCGGTCAAGGGCCACCAGGCCGACATCGGCGGCAACGTGCGCGGCGGCTACAACCCGAACGCGGTCGAGGTCTGGCAGGAGGCGCTGCGCATCCCGGCGGTCAAGGTCTACGAGCGCGGCAAGCTGCGCAAGGACGTGTGGAACCTGATCTTCGCCAACATCCGCCTGGACATCGTGCAGCACGACATGAAGGCCGAGATCGGCGCCTGCACGGTGGGCGAGCGGCGGCTGCTCGAGCTCATCGACAAGTACGGCCTGGCGAGCTTCGAGTCGCACAAGCTGGCGCTGTTCGACGCCACGCGCAAGATGATGGAAGCCGAGATCGCGAAGATCCCCAACGGCCGCTATTCGGGCGAGGGCGCGGTCTACTACGACGGCAGGAACGTCGGCAGCAAGTACACGATCCGCGTCGACATCGACGTGCAGGACAAGGCCATCCGGTTCGACTACTCGCGCACCGACGCGCAGACCAACGGCTTCGTCAACGGCACCTACACGTCGAGCGCCTCGGCCACCATCCTGACGCTGCTGCAGATGGTCAACCCCGACATCCCGCACAACGAGGGCATGGTGCAGCCGATCGAGATCGTGATCCCCGAGGGCACGATCCTCAACGCCGCGTACCCCAAGGCCACCACCTTCGGCAACCACCTGTGCCCGCCGAACGCCGACGCCATCCAGCGCGCGCTGGCGCCGGTGATGCCCGAGCGCGTCACCGCCGGCTGGAACAACCTGCTGTGCTCGCTCACCACCGGCACCGATCCCGAGAAGAACGAGACCTACGTCGACATCGGCTTCATGGGCCTGAAGGGCGGCTCGGGCGCGATGAAGGGCACCGACGGCTACGACCACATCGGCATGATCGACGCCTCGGGCGGCGTGCTCGACCAGGACTACGAGATGTTCGAGCAGCAGACGCCGCACCGGCTGATCCGCCACGAGCTGCTCGCCGACTCGGCCGGCCCCGGCCAGTGGCGCGGCGGCCTGGGCGTCGAGACGATCTTCGAGATCGGCTCCGAGGACACGCAGCTCGTGACCTTCGGCGACGGCGACTTCGAAGGCGCCTTCGGCCTGTTCGGCGGCAGCGGCGCGGGGCTGAACTTCATCAAGCTGCGCTACCCCGACGGCACCGAGGTGGTGCCGAAGAACAAGGACCTCATCACCGGCGTGCCCAGGGGCACGATCTACCACCAGGTGGCCGGCGGCGGCGGCGGCTACGGCGACCCGAGGCGGCGCGACCGCAAGGTGCTCGCCGAGGAGGTGAGGAACGGCGTCGTCTCGCCCGAGGCGGCGCGCGCGCACTACGGCTACGAGCCGGGCAAGGGCTGAGGTGGACTTCGACCTGAACGCCGAGCAGCGCGCGGTGCGCGACGCCTTCGCGCGCTTCGTCGACGAGCGCGTCGCGCCGCAGGCGGCGGCGCTGGACGAGGCGCATGCCTTCCCGCGCGCGCCGTTCGACGAGCTGGCGCGGCTGGGCTTGTTCGCGATGCGCTATCCCGAGGACGTCGGCGGCTCGGGCGCGGGCCTGGTCGAGTTCTGCCTGGCGCTGCAGGAGATCGCGCGCGGCTCGATGTCGCTGGCCGGCGCGGCGGCGATGCAGTCGCTGATGGGCACCAAGTTCTTGCACATGCTCGGCAACGCCGACATCCGCGCGCGGCTGCTCGTGCCGGCGCTGCGCGGCGAGAAGATCGGCGCCATCTGCATGACCGAGCCCAATGCCGGCTCCGACCTGGGCGGCATCGCCACGCGCGCCAAGAAGGTCGACGGCGGCTACCGCCTCAGCGGGCAGAAGACCTGGATCACCTCGGCGCCGGTGGCCGACTTCTTCACCGTCTTCGCGCGCGCCGGCGAGGAGGGCAGGCTCACCATCTTCCTCGTCGAGCGCTCGTTCGCCGGCCTCGCCGTCGGGCGCGAGATCCACAAGATGGGCGTGTGGGCGCTGCCGACCTCCGAAGTCGCCTTCGACGAGTGCTTCGTCCCCGACACGCACCGCCTGTCGCGGGAGGAAGGCGACGGCGAAGGCCATCTGCGCAAGACGCTGGCCGAGATCCGCATCATCACCGGCGCGATGGCGCTGGGCATCGCGCACGCCGCGCTGGCCGCGGCGGCGCGCTACGCGGCCGAGCGCAAGCAGTTCGGCAAGCCGATCAACCGCTTCCAGGCGATCCAGTTCAAGCTCGCCGAAATGTCCACGGCGCTCGAAGCGGCGACGCAACTGGTGTATTACGCCGCATGGCTGCGCGATGCCGGACGGCCGCACCACAAGGAGGCCGCGATGTGCAAGCTCAACGCCAGCGAGACGGCGGCCATGGTCTGCGACCAGGCCGCGCGCGTGCTCGCTTCCTACGGCTACGCGATGGAGTACCCGGTGCAACGCTATCTCAGGGACGTGCGCTTCACGCTGATCGGCGGCGGCACGAGCGAAATCCTCAAGGCCATCATCGCCAAGGAGCTGGCGGTATGAGCGCCGCGCGGCCGTTCCGAAGGCGCTCGTTCCCCCTCGGGGGGACGGCCCGCAGGGCCAAGGGGGCCGCATGAGCGCCGCGCGGCCGTTCCGAAGGCGCTCGTTCCCCCTCGGGGGGACGGCCCGCAGGGCCAAGGGGGCGACATGAGCGAAAAGCGCATCCGCGTCGTGCTCGCCAAACCGGGGCTCGACGGCCACGATCAAGGCGCCAAGGTCGTCGTGCGCGCGATGCGCGACGCCGGCTTCGAGGTCATCTACACGGGCCTGCGGCAGACGCCCGAGCAGGTCGCGCGCATCGCGCTCGAGGAGGACGCCGACGTGATCGCGCTGTCGAGCATGGTCGGCGCGCATCTGTCGTTCTGCCGGCGCCTGAAGCCGCTGCTCGAGGAGGCGGGCCTCGCCGACAAGCTGTGGGTGATCGGCGGCAACCTGCCGGCGCAGGACCACGCCGAGCTGCGCGCGCTCGGCTTCGAGGGCATCTTCCCGACCAGCTCCAGGCTCGACGCGATCTGCGACTACATCAAGGCCAAGGTCCAATGAAGCGCGACCCCGCACCCGATCTGCCGCCGCGGCTCAACGAGTCCGGCCTCGCCATCCAGCCGCTGTACACGGCCGAGGACCTGGAGGCCAGCGGCGGCCTGGCGATGCTCGGCCGCCCCGGCGAATACCCGTTCACGCGCGGCATCCACGCGCTCATGTACCGCAAGCAGCCGTGGACGATGCGCCAGTACACCGGTTTCGGCAACGCCGCCGACACCAACGCGCGCTTCAAGTACCTGATCGCCAACGGCCAGACCGGCCTCAACGTCGCGTTCGACCTGCCCACGCAATGCGGGCTGGACTCCGACGACCCGCAGTCCGAAGGCGAGGTCGGCCGCGTCGGCATGGCCATCGACACGCTGCGCGACGTCGAGATCGCGTTCGACGGCATCGACCTCGAGAAGATCACCGTCTCGCTCACGATCAACGGCGCCGCGGCGATCATGATCGCGATGTATCTGGCGATGGCCGAAAAGCGCGGCTACGACGTGCGCAAGCTGCGCGGCACGGCGCAGAACGACATCCTGAAGGAGTTCATCGGCCGCGGCACCTGGATCTTCCCGGTCGAGCCCTCGATGCGCCTGGTCGGCGACACGATCGAGTACTGCGCCAAGCACGCGCCCAAGTACAGCCCGGTGTCGGTGTGCGGCTACCACATCCGCGAGTCGGGCGCGACGCCGACGCAGGAGATGGCCTACGCCTTCTGCATCGCCAAGGCCTACGCCGACGAGGTCATCCGGCGCGGGCTGCCGGTGGACGAGTTCGCCGGGCGCCTGTCGTACAACTTCAACATCTTCGGCAACATCTTCGAGCAGGTCGCCAAGTTCCGCGCCGGCCGCGGCCTGTGGGCCAAGATCATGAAGGAGCAGTACGGCGCGACGCAGCCGGGCTCGATGTGGCTGCGCATGATCGCCGGCGGCGGCGGCGGCGGCCTGACCGCCGAGCAGCCCGAGAACAACATCGTGCGCGGTGCCTACTACGCGCTGATCTCGGCGCTGTCGGGCGCGCAGACGATGGCGCTGTGCTGCTTCGACGAGGCCTACACGATCCCGAGCGAGTACGCGCAGCGCCTGTCGCTGCGCACGATGCAGCTGCTGATCGAGGAGATGGGCCTCACCGACACGGCCGACCCGCTGGGCGGCTCGTTCTACGTCGAGACGCTGACCAACCGCATGCGCGACGAGATGGAGCGCATCATGGCCGAGGTCGACGCCGACGGCGGCATCGTCAGGCAGGTGGCCGAGGGCCGCGTGCAGTCGCAGGTCTCGGCGCAGGCCTACCGGCGCCAGCGCGACATCGAGTCGGGCGCGTTGCGCAAGGTCGGCATCAACTGCTACCGCAGTGACGAGGCCGAGCCCGAGCGCGCGGTCGAGTTCCACCCCTACAACGAGGCCGATGCGCGCGCGCAGATCGCCGCCTTCGCGCGCGTGCGCGCCGGGCGCGACGCGGCCGCGGTGGCGCAGGCGCTGGCGCGCGTGAGCGCCGACGCGCGCGCCGGCGCGAACCTGATGCCGGCTGTCGTCGAGGCGGTCAAGGCCTACGCCAGCGTCGGCGAGATCACGCAGGAGATGGTCAAGGTGTTCGGCCGCTACCGTGAACCGGTCAGGTTCTGACGCCCCCGCCCGGGATTGCAATCGAGAGCAGGACATGCAGGAGATCACCACCTACCTCGCGCCGCACCGGCTGGACGAGGCCTTGCAGGCGATGGCCGACGCCGACGCCACGGTGCTGTGCGGCGGCACCGACCTCGCGCCGCAGACCGAGTCGGGCGCGCGCCGCTACCAGGCCAAGCTGCTCAACATCCGCCGCGTCCAAGGGCTGGGCGCCATCGACACCACCGGCGCCGAGATCCGCATCGGCGCCACGACGAGCGTCGCCGCGATCCGTCGTCACGCCGCGCTGGCCGCGATCGCGCCGGTGCTGGCCGAGGCCGCCGAGCACTTCGCCAGCGAGCAGATCCGCAACGCCGCGTCGCTGGGCGGCAACCTGTGCAACGCCTCGCCGGCCGGCGACCTGAGCCCGCCGCTGCTCGTGCTCGGTGCCGCGGCCGAGCTCGCCTGCTGGCGCGGCGGCGCCGTGCAGACGCGGCGCGTGCCGCTCGACCAGTTCTTCGTCGGACCCGGCAAGACCGTCCGGCGCGCCGACGAGCTGCTGACCGCGGTCGTGTTCGAGCGGCCGGCGGCCGACTTCGTCTGCCGCTTCCGCAAGGCCGGCCCGCGCCCCGCGCTCGAGATCTCCACCGTGTCGCTGGCCGTCGGCGCGCGCCGGGCCGGCGGACGGCTCGCCGACGTGCGCGTGGCGCTGGGCTCGGTGGCACCGACGCCGCTGCGCGCGCGCCGGGTCGAGCACGCGCTCGAGGGCAAGGGGCTGGATGCGGCGAGCATCGCCGCCGCAGTCGAGGCGGCATCCGAGGATGCCCGGCCCATCGACGACGTGCGCGCCAGTGCCTGGTATCGCGGCCATCTGGTCCGCGTCTTCGTCGAAGAGGTGCTCAATGAGCTGCGTCGAGACTGAAATCCGCTTCCAGCTCAACGGCCGCGAGGTGCGCCTCGACGTGCCGGTGACGATGAAGACGCTGCAGATGCTGCGCGAGCGGCTCGATCTGACCGGCACCAAGTACGCGTGCGGCGAAGGCGAGTGCGGCGCCTGCACGATCCAGGTCGACGGCCAGACCGTCAACAGCTGCCTGATGTACGCCGTCGACTGCGACGGCCGCGAGCTCGTCACCATCGAGGGCCTGCGCACGCCCGCGGGGCTGCATCCGCTGCAGCAGGCCTTCGTCGACCACGGCGCCGTGCAGTGCGGCTACTGCACGCCGGGCATGATCATGCAGGCGCACGACCTGCTGCAGAAGAACCCGGCCCTGACGCGCGACGAGGCGTGCCGCGGCCTCGAAGGCAACCTGTGCCGCTGCACCGGCTACACGAAGATCCTCGACGCGGTGCAGGCCGTGGCCGAGAAGGGCTGAGCGGGCAGCGAGCGCGCGCCGCCGCACCCGTCACGGCCGACCCGAATCGCGGAGGTTCCTCATGGACCAGAAGACCGTCGCCACCCCGATCGCGAAGAAGACCCTGATCGGCGCGCGCGTCAAGAAGCCCGATGCCGCCGACAAGGCCAGCGGCAAGACGCGCTACATCAACGACATGGTGTTGCCGCAGATGCTGATCGGCAAGGTGCTGTTCGCCGGCCGAGCGCACGCGCGCATCGTGCGCATCGACACCGCGGCGGCGCGCGCGCTGCCCGGCGTGCACGCCGTGCTCACGGGCGCCGACGTCGCGGGCATGAAGTTCGGCTTCGTGCGCGACAACGCCGCGCTCAAGGACAAGGTGCGCTGCGAGCACGACGAGGTCGCCGCCGTCGCCGCCGAGACCGAGGAGATCGCCGCGCGCGCGCTCGAGCTCGTCGCCGTCGAGTACGAGGACCTGCCCGGCGTCTTCACGCCCGAGGACGGTGCGCGCGAGGGCGCGCCGCAGATCCACGACAACTTCGCCGGCAACAGGAGCCTCGCGTTCGAGTTCCAGCACGGCGACCTGGCGGCGGCCGAGGCGGCGTCGGACTTCGTCGTCGACAACGTCTTCCGCCCGCACCACGTGACGCACTGCTGCATGGGCACCTCGTGCGCGATCGCCGACTTCGACCACAACGGCAAGCTGACGATCTGGACGCAGACGCAGTATCCGTACAACTACAAGATGGACCTGGCGCCGGCGCTGGGCATGGACCCGGGCGACATCCGCGTCATCCAGCCGCCGGTGGGCGGCGCCTTCGGCTCCAAGCTCGACGTCTATCCGTACGAGCCGATCGCCGCGCTGCTGGCCAGGAAGACCGGACGGCCGGTGAAGGTGACGTACACGCGGCCGGAGGAGTTCCGCGCCTCGCCCACGCGCCAGGCGGCGATCATCCACATGCGCACCGGCTGCACGCGCGAGGGCGTGCTCACCTTCCGCAGCGCCGACGTGCTGCTGGACAACGGCGCCTACACGTCGTGGGGGCCGACCATCCCGGTGATCATGATGCGCACCACCTCGGGCCACTACCGCGTGCCGGTGGTCGCCTTCAAGGCGCAGGCGATCTACACCAACAACCCGTACGCCGGATCGTTCCGCGGCTACGGCAACGTGCAGACCACCTGGGCCACGGCGCAGCAGATGGACATGCTGGCCGACCTGGTCGACCTCGAGCCGCTCGCGTTCCACCTGAAGAACGCGCAAGCGTCGGGCGAGGTGACGCCGCAGAAGGCCTTCCTGCGCGAGTGCGCGCTCGTCGAGTGCCTGCAGGCCGCCGCCGAGGCGAGCGACTACAGCCGCAAGCGCAAGCAGTACGCCGCGCTGCGCGACGCGCCCGGGCGCTACAAGAAGGGCATCGGCCTGGCGTCGTCGATCCACAACGCCGGCGGCGCCAAGATCCACAAGTCCGACGGCATCGGCACCATCGTCAAGGTCGACGACTACGCGCGCGTCACCGTCATCAGCGGCGCGTCCGAGATCGGCCAGGGCATCGACGCGGTGATCACGCTCATCACGGCCGAGGAACTGGGCGTGCCGCTCGAGCACGTGACGCTGGTCAACAACGACTCCGACATCGCGCCCTGGGACGTCGGCGTGCACGCGTCGCGCACCACCTTCATCGCCGGCAACGGCGCGCGCCGCGCCGCGCGCAAGGCGCGCTCGCAGATCCTGGCCGGCGCCGAGAAGCTGCTGGGCGAGCCGGCCGCCGGGCTCGACCTGCGCGACGGCTGGGTCGTGCACGAGCGCGACGGCACGCGCGTCGTCAAGACCGAGCGGCTGCTGCGCCAGATGCACTTCCAGCCCGAGCCCGAGCTGGTGATGGTGACCGACTACTACGAGCCCAAGAGCGAGCCCGAGGGCGCCAGGCACGTCTCCGACCACTCGGCCGCCTACGCGCACGCGGTGCACATCGCCGAGATCACGGTCGACACGCTGACCGGAGAGATCGTGGTCGACCGGATCACGGTGGCGCAGGACGTGGGCCGCGTCATCAACCGCATGGGCCTCGAAGGCCAGATCGAAGGCGGCATCGCCATCGGCCTGGGCTACGCGCTGAGCGAGGGCATGCGCATCGACCGGGGCCTGCTGAAGAACGCGTGCTTTCGCGACTACAAGCTCGTCACGGCGCCCGAGATGCCGCCCATCGAGATGCACCTGATCGAGAGCGACTGCGCCGAGGGGCCGTACGGCGCCAAGGGCATCTCCGAGCTGCCGACCATCGTCATCGCGCCGGCCATCGCCAACGCCCTGTACAACGCGGCCGGCGTGCGCATCTTCGAGCCGCCGATGTCGCCCGAGAAGGTGGCGCGCGCGATCCACGACCGGCGCGCACAGGCCGTGGCCGCCGCGCGCCCGGCCGCCGCCGCGCTGGCCGCCGATTGAGCGTCGATGAAGCTGAGGTACGCGGCGTGGCTGCGCGAGAGCCTGGGGCGCGAGTCGGAAGACATCGCGCTGCCGGCCGAGGTCGAGAACGTCGGCATGCTGCTCGACTGGCTGCCCACGCGCGACCCGCGCTTGGCGCACGCGTTCGAGTACATCGACGTCGTGCTGGTGTCCGTGAATCGGGAGCACGCGCATCGTGACCATCCGGTGCACGACGACGACGAAGTCATCCTGGCGCCGCCGATCGCAGGAGGCTGAGGTGTGCAGCCCGGCCCTCGTCTTTGCCATCGCTGCACGAGCCGGCACGAGCCCGCGCACGAGCCGGCGTACGAGCCGGCGTACGAGCCGGCGCATCAGGCCCGCATGAGCCCGGCATGAGCACCGCGTCGTCCAAGCGCCGCCGCACCGTGCTGTCGATGGAGCAGGCGCTGTCGCTGCCGTACGCGACGCTGCGCTTCGCGCAGCTGGGCTGGCGCGTCATCCGCATCGAGTCGACGCCGGGCGCGGGCGGCCTGCCCGGCGACCCGAACCGCTACATCGGCGCGCGCGTCGTCGACGACGACCGCCGCAGCTACTTCGTCGCCCCCAACGTCGGCAAGGAGGCGATCGCGCTCGACCTCAAGCACGCCGACGGGCAGGCGCTGCTGCGGCGCCTGCTGGTCGCGCTCGACGTCGACGTGTTCTGCTGCAACACGCTGCCGCGGCGCTACGCGCAGCTGGGCATCGACTACGAGACGCTGGCCGCGGCGCGCCCCGGCCTGGTCTGGGCCGGCATCTCGGCCATGGGCCCCGAGTACCCCGACGCGCCCGGCTACGACCCGGTGCTGCAGGCGATGGCCGGCTACATGGAGCTCACGGGCCCGGCCGACGGGCCGCCCACGCTCACCGGCGTGCCGGTGATCGACCTCAAGGCCGGCGACGAGGTGTACGCCAACGTCATGCTGGCGCTGCTCGAGCGCGCCGAGACCGGCCAGGGCCGGCGCATCGACGTCTCGATGCTGCAGGCCGCCGCGTCGTGGCTCGTCACCACGCTGCCGCTGCTGGACTTCGATTGCCAGCCGGGCGAGATCACGCGCTGCGGCAACGAGCACCGCAAGTTCATCCCGACCAACGTCTACCCGACCGCCGACGGCTTCGTCTACCTGGCGATCGGCTCGGACGTGCAGTGGAAGCGCCTGACCGAGACGCCGCGCTTTGCCGCCGTGGCCAGCCCAGCGCGCGTGACCAACGAGGGCCGCCACCGGGAGCGCGAGGCGATCCACCGCGACATGGCCGCCGTGACGAGCCGCCACAGCGCGGCCGAGATCGCCGCCGACCTGCGCCGCGCGACGATCCCGCACACGCCGATCAACGACATCCCGGCCGTGCGCGCGCTGCCCGCCGTCGCCGGCCGCCTGACGCGCACGCAGCTGCCCGACGGCAAGACGGTGCGCATGCAGCCGGCCGCCGTCGACCTGCCCGGCATGGCGCGCGATCTGCCCTTCCCGGCGCACTACGGCGAGCACACGCACGCGCTGCTGCGCGAGATCGGCCTCGGTGCGGCGGAGATCGCACGCCTGAGCGCGAGCGGCGTCGTCTACGACGCCACCCAGGCGGCGCGCTAGGGGCAATGCCCGCCATCGAGGCCACCGTCCACGCGCCACACCGCCCACACACCGCGCCGCCCACACACCACGCCGCCCACGCGCCACGCCGTCCACGCGCCACACCGTCCAGACACCACGCCGTCCACACGCGAACGACCAGCCGCCGACGAACAGCCGCCACCGACCGCACGCCACCGACCGCACGCCACCGACGTCCCGCGCGCACCCGACAGCCGACGCCCGCACCCCATGCACCCGCCCATGCAAAACCCGCTGCTGCACACGCCCACCCGCGCCCTGCCGCGACACGTCGCCGTCATCGGTGCCGGCACCATCGGCCCCGACATCGGCTACTACCTGGCGAGCGCGCTGCCGGGGCTGCGCCTGACGCTGGTCGACGTCGCGCAGGCGCCGCTGGACAAGGCGCTCGCGCGCTGCCGCGACTACGCGGCCAAGGCGGTGGCGCGCGGCAAGATGAGCGAGGCCCAGGCGGGGGCCGTCACCTCGGCCATCGTCGCCACCCAGGACTACGCGGCGCTCGCCGACTGCGACTGGGTGATCGAGGCCGCGACCGAGAACCTGGCGCTCAAGCGGCGCATCTTCGCGCAGCTGGAGGGCATCGTCGCGGCGCAGTGCCTCGTCACCTCCAACACCAGCTCGCTGCCGGCGGCGCGCATCTTCGCCGACATGCAGCGGCCGGGGCGCGCCACCGTCACGCACTTCTTCGCGCCGGCCTGGCGCAACCCGGTGGTCGAGGTCATCGACTGGGAGCGCTGCGAACGCGACGTGCTGGCCTGGCTGCGCTGGGTGTTCGCGATGACCGGCAAGGTGCCGCTGGTGACCGCCGACGCGGTGTGCTTCATGCTCGACCGCATCTTCGACAACTGGTGCAACGACGCCGCGCTGCTGCTGGGTCGAGCGACGGCGGCCGAGATCGACAGCGCCGCCGGCGCCTACGTGCACGCGGGGCCGTTCTTCGTGCTCAACATGGCGCACGGCAACCCCATCATCACCGAGACCAACACGCTGCAGGCCGAGGAGGAAGGCGCGCACTACACGCCGGCGCCGATCTTCCGCTCGGTCGAGCAGTGGCTGACGGTGGCGCCGGGCAAGCGCGTCGAGCTCGATGCCGCCACCGACGCCGCGCTGCGCGAGCGCATGCTCGGCGTGCTGTTCGCGCAGTCGTTCGACATCCTCGACCGCGCCATCGGCGCGCCGGCCGACCTCGACCTGGGCTGCCGGCTCGCCCTCGGCTTCAAGCGCGGCCCGCTCGAGCTGATGCGCGAGCTGGGCGAGAGCCAGACGCGGCGCATCGCCGAGCGCTTCGCCGCCGATCGCCCCGGCATGCCGTTGCCGCAGCGCCCGCTCGCCGCCTACCAGGAGCACCTGCGCCACGTGCTCGTCGACGACATCGCGGGCGTCAAGGTCGTCACGCTGCGCCGGCCCGAGGCGCTCAACGCGCTGCACGACGAGCTGACCGACGAGGTGCTGGCCGTGATCCGGCGCTTCGAGAACGACCCGGCGGTGGCCGGCTTCGTCGTCACCGGCTACGGCGCGCGCGCCTTCTGCGCCGGCGCCGACATCGGGCGCTTCCCCTCGATGCTGGGCGACGCCGCGGCGTCGGCGCAGTACTCGCGCGACTGCTCGCGGCTGCTCGTGCACCTGGACGCGATGAGCAAGCCCGTGGTGGCCGCGCTCAACGGCATGGCGCTGGGCGGCGGACTCGAGCTGGCGATGCGCTGCCACGCCATCGTCGCGCTGCGCCGGGCCTACCTGCAGCTGCCCGAGATCACGCTCGGCATCGTCCCGGGCATCGGCGCGATGGTGGTGCCGTACCGGCGCTGGCCCGCGGCGGCCGAGACCTTCCACGCCATGCTGCGCCGCGCCGAGCGGCTGGGCGCCGAGCGTGCGCACGAGCTGGGCGTGGTCGACGAGCTGGCCGACGACATCGGCCAGCTCGTGCAGCGGGCGCTCGCGCGCGTGCATGCGCTGCAGGGGCGCGTGGGCCGGATCGCCGAAGGACCGGTGGCGATCCCGCCGCTGGCGGCCGTCGAGCCGCTCGCGGCGGGCGGCCAGACGCTCAGCCGCGAGGTGCTCGCGATCCTCGAGCGCGCCGTGCGCGACGCGGCGGCCGCGCCGACGCTGGCCGCCGCGCTCGAAGTCGGCTACCTCGCCTTCGGCGCCAGCGCCTGCACCGCGGCGGCACGCGAAGGCATCCAGGCCCACCGCGAGGGCCGCCAGCCCGATTTCGCGCGCACCGGCTGACGCGCCAGCGTGTCGCGAATCCGGTTTTCCCGTTGCCCGATTCCCCTTGTTCGATCCACCCCGAGGAGACAGACCGTGAAGTCCAGGAGTTTGTTCGCACCGGTGCTTGCGCTGGCTGCCGTGTTGGCCGCCGCGCCGGCGTTCGCGCAGGTGAAGGTGGGCGTCGTCGTGTCGGCCACCGGCACCACCGCCTTCGTCGGCATTCCGCAGAAGAACGAGGTCACGCTGCTGCCGCGCAAGATCGGCGACCTCGGCGTCGAGTATGTGGTCTACGACGACGCGAGCGATCCGACGCAGAGCGTGCAACTGGTCAAGAAGCTGCTCGCCGACGACAAGATCGATGCCCTGATCGGCCCCAGCGGCTCGCCCAACGCGATGGGCGTGCTGCAGTTCATGGCCGAGGCGAAGACGCCGATGCTGGCGCCGGTGGGCACTTCGGCGGTGGTGCTGCCGATGGACGACAAGAAGCGCTGGGTGTTCAAGACCCACCCCAACGACGAGGTCATCGCCGACGCGCTGATCGCGGCGATGACCAAGCGCGGCGTCAAGACCGTCGGCTTCATCGGCTACAACGATCCGTACGGCGAGAACTGGTACAAGACCTTCGCGCCGCTGGCACAGAAGGCCGGCATCGCCGTCGTCGCCAACGAGCGCTACGCGCGCAACGACACCAGCGTCACCGGCCAGGTGCTCAAGCTCATCGCCGCCAAGCCCGAGGCCGTGCTGATCGCCGGCGTCGCGGCCGGCGCGGCGCTGCCGAACGTGCAGCTCGTCGACGCCGGCTACAAGGGCGCGATCTACCACACCCACGGCTCGGCCTCGGGCGCGTTCGCGCAGATCGGCGGCAAGAAGGTCGAAGGGGCGCTGATCGTCGGGCCGATGCTGCTGGTGCTGAACGAGATCCCCGACAACGTGCCGGTGAAGAAGGTCGCGGCCGAGTTCGTCGCCGGCTACGAGAAGCAGTTCAACGCGCAGCCGCCGATCTTCGCCGCCGGCGTCTACGACGCGTCGCTGCTGCTCGCGCGCGGCGTGCCCGAGGCGGCCAAGAAGGGCAAGCCGGGTACGCCCGAGTTCCGCGCCGCGCTGCGCGACGCGATCGAGGCCACGCACGGCCTGGTCGCCGCGCAGGGCGTGATCAGCATGACGCCGCAGGACCACTCGGGCTTCGACAGCAGCGGCCAGGTGCTGATGACGGTGCGCGACGGCAAGTTCGTGCTCGTGAAGAACTGATCGCGGCGCTCGATCGGCGCGCGGCGCGCCGGGCTGTGCCCGTGGTGCGCCGCTCGTCGCTCGCAGCGCGTGGGGCCGTCCATCGGGCGCGCCACCGCGTGCCGCGGGTTCGTCCCGGAGCACACGCCATGCAAAGGACAGTCCAGTGAGCATCGCGCCCGTCACGCTCGACGACAAGTACCGCATCGAACACGGTCGCGTGTACGTCAACGGCGTGCAGGCGCTGGCGCGGCTGCCGATGCTGCAGGCCGTGCGCGACCGCGCCGCGGGGTTGAACACCGCCGGCTACGTGACCGGCTATCGCGGCTCGCCGCTGGGCGGCCTGGACTTCGCGCTGCACGACGCGCGCGCCTACCTCGAAGCGCACGACGTGCGGTTCCAGCCCGCCGTCAACGAGGAGCTGGGCGCCACCGCGGTGTGGGGCACGCAGCAGCTGCACCTGCTGCCCGGCGCGAAGCGCGACGGCATCTTCGCGCTCTGGTACGCCAAGGGCCCGGGCGTCGACCGCTGCGCCGACGTCTTCAAGCACGCCAACTACGCCGGCACCTCGCGCCACGGCGGCGTGCTGCTGGTGGCCGGCGACGACCATTCGGCGCGCTCGTCGGCCGTGGCGCACCAGAGCGAGCACAGCTTCGCCGCCTGCGGCATCCCGGTGCTGGCGCCGGCCGACCTGCAGGAGTGCCTCGACCTCGGCCTGCACGGCTGGGCGATGTCGCGCTACAGCGGCTGCTGGGTGGCGATGAAGACCACCGCCGACATCGTCGAGAGCTCGGCCACGGTCGAGGTCGACCCGGCGCGCGTGCAGATCCGCCTGCCCGAGGACTTCAGGCTGCCCGCCGACGGCGTGCACATCCGCTGGCCCGATCCGCAGCTCGTGCAGGAGCGGCGCATGGCCGAGTTCAAGGTCTACGCCGCGGTGGCCTACGCGCGCGCCAACCGGCTCAACCGCCTGGTGTGGGATGCGCCGCGCCCGCGCCTGGGCATCATCGCCTGCGGCAAGGCCTGGCTCGACGTGCGCCAGGCGCTGCACGCGCTGGGCATCGACGCGCGCGTGGCCGCCGACATCGGGCTGCGCCTGTTCAAGGTCGGCATGGTCTGGCCGCTCGAGGCCGACGGCGTGCGCCACTTCGCCGAAGGGCTCGAGGAGATCCTGGTCGTCGAGGAGAAGCGCCAGATCATCGAGTACCAGTTGAAGGAGATGCTCTACCAGTGGCGCGACGACGTGCGCCCGCGCGTGGTCGGCAAGTTCGACGACAGCGGCGAGTGGCCCGCGCCGCCGCACCAGTGGCTGCTGCCGCCCACCGGCGAGCTGACGCCGGCGCTGGCGGCGCGCGCGATCGCGTCGCGGCTGGCGCGCTTTCACACGAGCGAGGCGATCGCGCGCCACCTGGCCTTCCTCGACGCACAGGCGCAGCAGCCGCCGGGCGCACTCACGCGCATGCCCTGGTTCTGCTCGGGCTGCCCGCACAGCCGCTCGACGCGCGTGCCCGAAGGCTCGAGCGCGCTCGGCGGCGTCGGCTGCCACCTGATGGCGACCTGGATGGAGCGCAGCACGCTCACCATCAGCCAGATGGGCGGCGAGGGCGCGACCTGGCTCGGCATGGCCGCGCACGCCGGCGTGCAGCACGTGTTCGCCAACATGGGCGACGGCACCTACTACCACTCGGGGCTGCTCGCCATCCGCGCCGCCGTCGCCGCCGGCGTCCACATCACCTACAAGCTGCTGTACAACGACGCGGTCGCGATGACCGGCGGCCAGCCGGTCGACGGGCCGCTCACGGTGGCGCGCCTCACGCGCCAGCTCGAGGCCGAAGGCGTCGCGAAGATCGTGCTGCTGGCCGACGCGGGCAACCGCTACGAAGGGCTGGCGCCGGGCGTCGAGCGGCGCGCGCGCGAGGACATCGACGCCGTGCAGCGCGAGCTGCGCGAGATCGCCGGCGTCACCGTGCTGGTCTTCGACCAGGTCTGCGCCACCGAGCTGCGCCGCCGGCGCAAGCGCGGCAGCGTGCCGCCGCCCAAACGCCACGTCTTCATCCACGAGCTGGTGTGCGAGGGCTGCGGCGACTGCAGCGTCAAGTCCAACTGCCTGTCGGTGGTGCCGGTGCAGACCGAGTACGGCCGCAAGTACGCGATCGACCAGGCCAGCTGCAACGTCGACGAGGCCTGCCTGGCGGGGATGTGCCCGAGCCTCGTCACGGTCGAGGGCGGCCCGGTGCGCCGCGTCACGGCAATGGCGCTGGCGGATGCGGCACTGCCGGCGCCTGCGCTGCCCGCACTGCCTGCGCTCGATGCCCCCTTCGGCCTGCTCGTCGCCGGCATCGGCGGCACCGGCGTCGTGACGGTCGGCGCGCTGCTCGGCATGGCCGCACACCTGGACGGGCGTGGCGTCACCGTGCTCGACGTGACGGGGCTGGCGCAAAAGGGCGGCTCGGTGCTCTCGCACGTGCGCATCGCCTCGACGCAGGACGCGCTCGACGCGCCGCGCCTGGCGCCGGGGGCTGCCGACCTGCTGCTCGGCTGCGACGCGCTGGTGGCGGCCGGCCCCGACGCCCTGGGCAAGCTGCGTCGCAGCACGCGCGTGGTGCTCAACAGCGGCGCCGCGATCACCGGCGACGTCGTGCGCCACCCCGACCACGCACTGCCGATGGCGCCGGCCGTGGCCACGCTCGAGGCGAGCGCCGACGCCGTCGAGCGCGTCGACGCCACGCGCCTGGCCGCGCGTCTGCTCGGGCAGCCGATCGCTGCCAATCTGTTCGTGCTGGGCGTGGCCTGGCAGCGCGGCCTGGTGCCGCTCACGCGCGAGGCACTGGCGCGCGCCATCGAGCTGAACGGCGTCGCGGCCGCCGACAACCTGCTCGCCTTCGAGTGGGGGCGGCGCTGGGCCGTCGATCCCGAAGGCGTCGAGCGCGCCGCGCGCGGCCGCGAACGCGTCAGCGATTCGCGCCGCCTGTCAGGCGGTCTCGACGAAACGATCGCGCGCCGGCGCGCCTTCCTCGTCGACTACCAGGACGAAGCGCTGGCCGAGCGCTACGGTGCGCTCGTGGCGCGCGTGCAGGGCGCCGAACAGCGTGTCGCGCCCGGCAGCACGCGGCTGGCCGACGCCGTGGCGCGCGGCTGGTTCAAGCTGCTCGCGCCCAAGGACGAATACGAAGTCGCGCGCCTGTTCGGCCACCCCGATTTCGCGGCCGCGCTGAAGGACACGTTCGAGGGCGACGCGCGCGTGCACGTGCATCTGGCGATCCCGCTGCTGGCGCCGATCGACCCGGCGAGCGGCGAACCGCGCAAGCGCGCCTACGGGCCGTGGATGCTGCGGGCGATGCGCGTGCTCGCGCGCATGAAGAGGCTGCGCGGCACGGCGCTCGACCCCTTCCGCCGCGGCGCCGAGCGCCAGCTCGACCGCGAGCTGGCCGCGCAGTACGAGGCGACGGTGCAGACGATTCTCGACGCGCTGCGCGCCGACAACCTCGGGCTGGCCGTCGAGCTCGCGGCGCTGCCCGAGCGCATCCGCGGCTACGGCCCGGTGCGGCTGCGCCATGCCGCGGCGGCGCGCGCGCGCCACGCCGAGCTGATGGTGCAATTCACGCAGGCGCCCGTGGTGCGCAGGACCGAGGCGGCCCACGCCTGAGCCACCTGTGAATGAACCACTCACGCCCGCTCGACGCGCCCTGACGCCTCCGCTCGGCGTTGCAAATGCTCGCCATAGCGCGCGCTATGGCTGCGCTTTGCGCCTTGATCGGGGTCGTCCTGTCGCGCCGCTCGGGCGCGACCGGGTCATTCACAGGTTCTGAGGCCGCTGCGGCTCGTGCTTCGGTGACTGCGCCGCACGGCCGCGTCGTCGTGGCCGCTCGCCGCGCCGGCGCGACGAGCCTGTGGCAGGCGATGCGCGCGGCGGGCGCGACAATCGGGGCTGCCGCGCCGCGCGCGCCTTTCGGTGCCAGACCATGCCTTCCGCCGCCCTGCTCGCTCTCGGACCCGCCGTGCGGAGCACCCACCTCGCCTCGCTGCCGCTCATCGCGCGCGGCAAGGTGCGCGACCTGTACGCCGTCGGCGCCGACCGCATGCTGATGGTGGCCAGCGACCGCCTGTCGGCCTTCGACGTCGTCATGAAGGCGCCGGTGCCGGGCAAGGGACGGCTGCTCACGCAAATGGCGTTGTTCTGGTTCGACAGGCTCGCCGCCATCGTGCCCAACCACCTCAGCGGCGAAGCGCCCGAAAGCGTGGTGGCGCCCGACGAGCGCGCCGAGGTCGAGGGCCGCTCGATGCTGGTGCGCCGCCTCGCGCCGCTGCCCTGCGAGGCGGTGGTGCGCGGCTACGTGGCCGGCTCGGGCTGGAAGGAGTACACGCGGCAGGGCAGCGTGTGCGGCCTCGCGCTGCCCGCGGGCCTCACGCCCATCACGCCGCTGGCCGAGCCCATCTTCACCCCGGCCACGAAGGCGGCGGTGGGCGACCACGACGAGAACATCTCCTTTGCCCGGCTCGAAGCGCTGCTGGGCGCCGAGCGCGCCGCCGAAGTGCGTGCCACCTCGATCCGTCTGTACGAGGCGGCGCGCGAGCATGCCGCCGCGCGCGGCATCGTCATCGCCGACACGAAGTTCGAGTTCGGCCTCGACGCCGCCGGGCGCCTGACGCTGATGGACGAGGTGCTCACCCCCGACAGCTCGCGCCTGTGGCTGGCCGACGAGCTGGCGCACGGGCGCATCGTCGCGCTGGACAAGCAGCCGCTGCGCGACTGGCTCGAGCGCATCGGCGTGGCCGGCGGCGCCGCGCAGGCGGCGCTGGACCTGCCCGACGAAGTGATCCTCGGCGTGCACGAGCGCTACCAGCGCGCCTGCACGATGCTGTGCCGGGACGCGGCGTGAGCGTCTCGCCGCGGCATCTGCGCATCCACCGCTACGCGGCGCTCGAAGCGGGCCCGCGCCTGATCGTCACCGGCGCCGTGCACGGCAACGAGACCGCCGGCACGCGCGGCATCGAGCGCGTGAGGGCCGAGATCGAGGCCGGCGAGTTCGACATCGTGCGCGGCGCCGTGAGTTTCGTTGCGGTGACCAATCCGCTGGCCTACGTCAGGTGCCGGCGCGAGGGCGAGCGCAACCTGAACCGGCGGCTGCAACCCACCGCCACGCCGCAGGACAACGAGGACCGCATCGCCAACCTGCTGTGCCCGCTGCTGGCCGCACACGACGTGCTGCTGGACCTGCACAGCTTCCGCAGCCCCGGCCAGCCGTTTGCACTGCGCGGCCCGGCGGACAACCGCGGCACGCTCGAGCCGTTCGCCCACGAGCAGGCCGAGGCGCGGCTGGCGGCGCACCTGGGCGTGACGCGCATCGTCGACGGCTGGCTCGATGCCTACGCCGAAGGCGTGGCGCGGCGGCGCGAGCGCGCACTCACGCCGGGCGCGGTGCACGAAGACCCGGCCTACGGCGTCGGCAGCACCGAGTACATGCGCTCGGTGGGCGGCTGCGCGGTGACGCTCGAATGCGGCCAGCACGACGACGCCGGTGCACCGGAGGTCGCGCGCCACGCGATCCGCCAGGCGCTCGCGCTGCTGGGCATCGCCGATCTGCCGCTGGCGCCGGCACGCGGCCCGTTCGAGTGCCTGACGCTGGCCGCGGTCGTCGACCGCCACGCCGAGGGCGACCGCTTCGTCAGGTCCTGGCGCAGCTTCGACGTGCTGGCCGCGGGCGAGCCGATCGCACGCCGCGCCGACGGCTCCGAGGTGCGCGCACCCGCGGCCGGCTACATCGTCTTCCCCGACCACGGCGCGCGCCCCGGGCACGAGTGGTTCTACCTCGCGCGGCCGAGCACGCGCACGCTGTCGGCGCCCGCACCGGCCGCGGGCCGAGCGGGATAATCCGCGCATGCCGATGCGCGTCGTCGTGGGCCTGAGCGGCGGGGTCGACTCCGCCGTCGCCGCCTGGCAGCTCGTGCGCCAGGGCCACGAGGTGGTCGGCATCTTCATGAAGAACTGGGAAGACGACGACGACGGCGATTACTGCCCGTCCAACATCGACTTCGTCGACGCCGCGGCGGTGGCCGATGTGCTCGGCATCGAGCTCGAGCACGTCAACTTCGCCGCCGAGTACCGCGAGCGCGTCTTCGCCGAGTTCGTGCGCGAATACCGCGCCGGCCGCACGCCCAACCCCGACGTGCTGTGCAACGCCGAGATCAAGTTCAAGGCCTTCCTGGATCACGCGCTGCGTCTGGGTGCCGAGCGCATCGCCACCGGCCACTACGCGCGCGTGCGCGAATCGGGCGGCCGCCACGAGCTGCTGCGGGGCCTCGACGCGACCAAGGACCAGAGCTATTTCCTGCATCGCCTGACGCAGCGCCAGCTTGCGCGCACGCTGTTTCCGATCGGCGCGATGACCAAGGCCGAGGTGCGGCGCCTGGCCGCCGAGATCGGGCTGCCGGTGGCGCACAAGAAGGACTCCACGGGCATCTGCTTCATCGGCGAGCGGCCGTTTCGCGAGTTCCTCGCGCGCTACCTCAGCCACGAAAGCGGGCCGATCGTCGACGAGCGCGGGCGCGAGCTGGGCCGCCACGCGGGGCTGTCCTTCCACACGATCGGCCAGCGCCAGGGGCTGGGCATCGGCGGCGTGCGCGACGGTGGCGGCACGCACGCGCCGTGGTACGTGGCGGCCAAGGATGCGGCGCACAACACGCTGCACGTGGTGCAGGGGCACGACCACCCGTGGCTGCTCGCCAGCGCGCTTGCGGCCAGCGACGCGAGCTGGATCGCGGGCGTGCCGCCGCCGCCCGGCACCTACGGCGCGAAGACGCGCTATCGGCAACGCGACGCCGCCTGCGAGCTGCGGTTCGACGCCGCGGGCTTGCGGCTCGCGTTCGCGCAGCCGCAGTGGGCCGTGGCGCCGGGGCAAAGCGCCGTGCTCTACGACGGCGAGGTCTGCCTGGGCGGCGGCGTCATCGCCAGCGCCGTCGTGCCGGCGCTGCCGTCCGCGCTGCCGCGGGCTGCACCGCCTGCGCCGCACGCGGGTGCGGGTCGATCGCGCGGCGGGGGCCGCGTGCGCGCGGATGGCGCTCGCGCGGCTCAGCCCGCGTCGCCACCCATCTGCGACTGCAGGTAGTTCGCCGCGCCGACCTTGGCGACCAGCTCGAGCTGCGTCTCGAGGTGGTCGATGTGCTCCTCGGTGTCCTCGAGGATGTCTTCGAGCAGGTCGCGGCTGACGTAATCGCGCACGCTCTCGCAACAGGCGATCGCCTCCTTCAGGTGGGCCTGCGACGCCTGTTCGAGCTTGAGGTCGCAGTGCAGCGTCTCGACGGCATCCTCGCCGATCAGCAGCTTGCCCAGGTCCTGCAGGTTGGGCAGGCCTTCGAGCAGCAGCACGCGCTCGATCAGGCGGTCGGCGTGCTTCATCTCCTCGATCGACTCGTCGACCTCGTGCTTGCCCATGCGCACGAAGCCCCAGTTCTTCTGCATGCGAGCGTGCAGGAAGTACTGGTTGATCGCGGTGAGCTCGAGCTTGAGCTGGGCGTTGAGGTATGCGATGACCAACGGATCGCCTTTCATCGGAACAGCTCCTCGGCACCGGGTGCCGTTGCGGTGGATGCGGGCAGCAGCCGGGCCCGGCCGCAGTGCCAGGGCATTGTGACCGGGGCAGAACCTGTGCTGACGAGAGGGTTGCGGCGCAGCCATGCTTTGCAAATACGAACGATTCGTATTAGGCTACGCGCCATGATCATCTGCATGTGCCACCGCATCAGCGACCGCGACATCGCGCGCGAGGCGAAGTCGGGCTGCTCCAGCTTCGAGGATCTGCAGGACGATCTGCGCGTGGGGACGGCCTGCGGCTGCTGTCTCGAGATGGCGCGCACGACGTTCGACGAGCAGGCGGCTGCCTCCCGGCGGGCCGGCCGTGGGGCCGTCGACGTCGCCCGCGCGGCGCTCGCTGCCTGACGCGCTGCTCGGGTCCGGCGGCGCGGTGGGGCCCCGGGCGATGTCCCGGGTACCACGGTCGCCCAGCGCATGCGGCCGGCGCAACGCGTGTGGTTCAGGCCCTTCCCGTGCGAGTGGGCGGTCAGCGACGCAGCATGCCAATGGCAGCCGGCATGGCGTCGGGTCTGCGCAGCATGGCGGTGCGCCTGAACGCGCGATGAACTTCGCGTTCAGCAGCGGTTCATCGCCTGCGGCGCAGACTGCAGTCACAGTCACTCGCGACTGCAACCCACGGAGACCCTCATGCGCAACACCTTCCCTCTCGCCGCCATCGCCCTCCTGGCCGCTGCCGTCGGCGCCAGCGCGCTCGCCGGCGAGCGCGATCACGATCGCCGTCACGACCATCAACAGAGCAGCGACGCGCGCAGCGCCGCAGACGCCGGCCTGGGCATGCAGGTCGTGCCCAACAACGCCGGCCCGCAGGACCGCGCTCAGGGCTGGCGCTACTTCTCGGACCCCGAGGCACGCCGGGCCGTCGTCATCAGCCCGCACGGGGACTACTACCTCAGCCTGGGCGAGGGCCTGCGCTGGGTGGCCGGGGCACAGGCTTGAGCGCATGCGCGCGTCCGGCGGCAGGGGGCCTGGCGCAGGCCGGGATCCGGTGGGCGCGGGGCCTGCGGCAAGCGCCCGGCGTCGTTGCGGGGCCGGGCGCGGCGACGGCTCGTCACGGCGCCGCCGGCAGCGTGAGGCGCATGCGCAAGCCCCCGAGCGGCGAGGACTGCGCCTCGATGCCGCCGCCGTAGGCCCGGACCAGCTCGCGCACGATGTCCAGGCCCAGGCCGGAGCCGGGGCGCTGCTCGTCGAGCTGCACGCCGCGGCCGAACATGCGCTCGCGCTCGTCGGCTGCGATGCCGGGGCCGTCGTCGTCGACCGTGATGCACAGGCACTCGCTGCCCTCACGCTGCACGTCGACCGCGACGCGCGAGCGCGCCCACTTGCCGGCGTTGTCGATCAGGTTGCCGAGCAGCTCGTACAGATCCTGCTCCTCGCCGCGAAAGGCGCCCGGCACCGCGGCCGGCGCGAGTTCGAACGCGAGGGCGCGCGAGGCGTGCAGCCGCTGCATCGTGCGCAGCAGCGCCTGCAGCGCCGGCAGCACCGGCGTGCGCAGGCCCGTGGCGCGCACCGCCGCCGCCGCACGGGCGCGCGCCAGGTGGTAGTCGACCTGCCGGCGTGCCGCCGCCGTCTGCTCGCGCACCAGCTGCGCCAGGGTGCCGCTCTCGCCTTCGGCCGCATTGGCGAGGATCGTGAGCGGCGTGTGCACCGCGTGCGCCAGGTTGCCCGCCTGCGTGCGCGCGCGCTGCACCATCTCGGCGTTGGCGCCGAGCACGTGGTTGAACTCGTCGACCAGCGGTTGCAGCTCGGCCGGAAAGCGCCCCGCGAGCTGCGTGGCCTCGCCGCGGCGCACGGCGCCCAGGCGCTGGCGCAGCAGCTTCAGCGGGCGCATCGCGAGCTGCAGCTGCACCGCCACCGCGCCGGCCAGGCCGAGCGCCAGCGCGCCCAGCGCCAGCCACAGCAGCTTCGTGAAGCGCTCGATGGGCTCTTCGATCAGCGCCTCGTCGGCGACGACGGCCAGGCGCAGCGGCGGCGCATCGTCCTCGGGCAGCTGCAGCGTGCGCGCCACCGCCAAGAGCGCATGCCCCTGCCCGTCGTGCCAGCGCAGCACGCGGTAGCCCGTGGCCGGCAGCGCGCCGGATACAGCCGGCAGTTGCAGCGCCTGGTCCCAAAGCGAGCGCGAGCGCGCCGCGGCGACGAGCGGCCTGGCGCCCAGCCGGTCCACCTGCCAGTACAGGCCCGACAGCGGCCGCGCCAGGCGCGGATCACCGGCCATCGGGGCCACCTCCACCGCGCCGTCGCCCGCCACGCCGACCGCGGCGCTGAGCTGGTCGAGCTGCGTCACGAGCTGCCCCTGAAGTTGCTGCGTCACGTGCTCGGCGAACAGGCTGCGCAGGCCCCAGGCGGCGACGGCTATCGTGAGCAGCATCCACGCCAGCGTACCGGCCAGCAGGCGCAGGCGCAGCGAGCCGGAGCGCGCCGCGGCGTTCATGCCGCTGCGCTGTCGTCGACCAGCCGGTAGCCCAGTCCGCGCACCGTCTCGATGGTGCCCGGCGGCAGCTTCTTGCGCAGGCGGCCGACGAAGACCTCGATGGTGTTGGAGTCGCGGTCGCTGTCCTGCGGGTACAGATGCTCGGCGAGTTCGGTGCGCGAGAGCACCTCGCCCTTGCGCTGCATCAGCATCGAAAGCAGCTTGAATTCGTGGCTCGTGAGCGCGAGCGGCTGGCCGTCGACGAGCACGCGCGCCTGGCGCGTGTCGAGCAGGATCGGGCCGCAGCGCCACTCGGCGCTGCCGTGGTCGGCCGCGCGCCGCAGCAGCGCGCGCAGCCGCGCCAGCAGCTCCTCCATGTGGAAGGGCTTGGCCAGGTAGTCGTCGGCGCCGGCGTCGATGCCGGCGACCTTCTCGTGCCAGGCGCCGCGCGCCGTGAGGACGAGCACCGGCATGTTGCGCCCCGCCGCACGCCAGCGGCGCAGCACCGACAGGCCGTCGAGCTCGGGCAGGCCGAGGTCGAGCACGACGGCGTCGAAGCTCTCGACCTCGCCCAGGTAGTGCGCGTTCACGCCGTCGCCTGCGCTTTCCACCGTGTGGCCGGCCGCACCGATGGCCTGCAGCAGTTGCGCGCGCAGCGTCGGCTCGTCCTCGACCACCAGGATGCGCATCAGTGCTGCCTGCGCTTGACGGCGAGCACGTTGCCGTTCACGGCGTCGACTTCCAGCTTGAGCATGTGGCCGTCGGGCTGCAGCAGTCGGATCTCGTAGACGAAGCGGCCGCCCTCGTGCTCGAACTCGATCCTGATCGCCTGGCCCCGGTATTCGCGCTCGACCTTGTCGAGCACGGTGCGCAGGGGCAGCACCTTGCCCTCCTCCAGCGCCCGGCGCGCCGCGTCGTGACCGCGCTCGCCGGCCTGCAGCGGTCCGGCCGCGGTCAGCGCGGCAGCGATGAGGCCCGACAACAGGAGGTGACGCATGGTGCGCAAGCGCTCGCAAGCCATGGTCAATATATAGCCGCGGCGCGATGAACCGCCGATGAACGCGCCCTTCAGCCTGCGTTCAGGGTGCGGTCTGGACAATGCCTGCACCCCGGCACCTGGCCGGCCCCATGAAGCCTCAGAGGAGAGCCATGAGCAACCGATCGGCACCCCCGACCCCGGTAACGACCTATCACCCGCTGTCGATCGGCGCGCACTGGCTGACGCTCGCGCTGCTGGTCGCCGTCTACGCGCTGATCGAACTGCGCGGCATCTATCCCAAGGGCAGCGGCGCGCGCGAGCTGATGAAGACCTGGCACGGCATGCTGGGCCTGGCCGTGTTCGGCCTGGTCTTCGTGCGCCTGGCGCTGCGCGCGATCTACCCGACGCCGGCGATCACGCCGCCGCCGCCGGCCTGGCAGCACCGGCTGGCCGAGGCGATGCACTGGACGCTGTACGCCTTCTTGCTCGTCATGCCGCTGCTGGGCTGGATGCTGCTCAGCGCCAAGGGCAAGCCGATCCCGCTGTTCGGGCTCGAGCTGCCGGCCCTGATGGCGCCCGACCGCGGCACGGCCAAGACGCTCGAGGCGATCCACGAAGTCATCGGCAACCTCGGCTACGCGCTGATCGGCCTGCACGCCGCGGCGGCGCTGTGGCATCACTACGTGTCACGCGACGACACGCTGCATCACATGTGGCCGGCGGCCCACCCCAGGCCGCTGCTCGGCATCGCAACGCAGCACGAGCACGGGCTCGAATGGAAAGGAGACCGCTCATGAAGCCCACGAACCGCAAGCTGCGCCGCACCCTGCTGGCGCTCGCCGCCGGCGCCGGCGCCGCGCTGGCCGCCGCCCCCGCGCTGTCCGGCGACGACTGCGACGTGCCCGTCGAGCGCTGGCGCTCGCGCGACGCCGTCATGCAGATGGCGGCGGGCAAGGGCTGGCAGGTACAGCGCCTCAAGATCGACGACGGTTGCTACGAGATCCGCGGCAGGGATGCGCAGGGCCGTGAATTCAAGGCCAAGCTCGATCCGCAGACGCTGCAGGTCGTCAGGATGAAGGGCCGCGAGCGGGATCGGGACCGCGATCGCTCGCGCGCGCGTGACGACCGCGGCCCGGCGCGCAACGCGCAGCCCGCCGGCGCGGCATCGGCCGCCGGCCCGCTCTTCACGCCCGGCACCGCGCCGCGCGCGCAGATCGACTGAGAACCTGAACGAAGAACAGGAGAAACCCCATGTCCAAGCCCCTGATGACCACCGTGCTCGCCGCGTCGGCGCTGGCGCTGCCGGCGCTCGCTCAGAGCCGCCCGGTGACGCTCACGACGACGCTAAAGAACTACGGCGGCGACGGCGCCTACCTGGCTGTCTACCTCACCGACGCCAAGGGCGCCTACGTCGGCACCCTGTGGGTCGCCGGCGGCAAGGCCAAGTACTACAAGAACCTGGCCGACTGGAGCCGGCTGTCGGCCGGCGACGCCAGACGCCTGGACGGCGTGACCGGCGCCAGCGTCGGCCAGGGTCGCACGCTCAAGGTCAGCGCCGACCTGGCCGACGCGCTCATCGACGCCGGCTACGAGATCCGCATCGACGCTGCGGTCGAGGACATGCGCGACAGCCCGGGCGAAATCCGCGTGCCGCTCACCCGGGCCGGCGCCGGCAAGCCGCAGGCGGGCAAGAGCTACGTGCAGTCGTTCAGCTACCAGATCCAGTGAGAACCCGTGAACGACGCACCCACGCCGGCTCGGCGCGCCCGGTTCATTCAAAGGTCCTGAGCACAAGGAGGAGGTGATGTCCTGGAGGTCGATCCATCGCTGGCTCGGGCTGCTCGCGGGGGCCGTCGCCCTCGTGCTCGGCCTCAGCGGCGTGCTGCTGGCGCTGGATCCGGTGCGCGACGCGTGGAATTCGACGCCGGCACCGGCCGACATGGCGGTGTCCACGCTCGCCGCACGCGTGTCGGCGACGATCCCCGGCGTCGAGGAGATCCGGCGCCTGCCCTCGGGCGACATCGTCGTGTTCTCCTTCGACGCCGACCAGGCACGGGCGGTCCGGGTCGACCCGGCCGACGGCCACGTGCTGGGCGAGTACCGGCCCTCGGCCCTCTCGCGCTGGGTCAAGAATCTGCATCGCTCGTTCCTGCTGGGCGACGCCGGGCGCATCGCGGCGGCCGGCGTCGCGCTGGCGATGCTCGTGCTCTCGGCCAGCGGCCTGGTGCTGCTGGTGCGCCGCATGGGCGGCTGGCGCCGGCTGGGCGCGCGGGCGCGCGGCTCGCTCGTGCAGCGGCTGCACGTCGCGAGCGGCCGCGCGGTGGTCGCGGTGCTGCTGCTCACCTCGCTCACGGCGCTGTACATGAGTGCGGCCACCTTCGGGCTCGTCTCCTCGGATGCCGAGTTCGACCCGGACGTGGTTTCCGTGGCCGGCGCCGCGCCCGACCTGCCGGCCGGGCGCCTGCTGCTGCTGCAGGACCTGCGCTCGGCCGAGTTGCGCAAGCTGAACTTTCCCGACCGTGCCGACCCGGCCGACACCTGGAGCGTGACGACTTCGCGCGGCCGCGGCTGGATCGACCGGCGCAGCGGCCAGACGCTGGCCTGGCAGCCGGCGTCGGCCACGCAACGCCTGCACGACTGGGCCCTGCTGCTGCACACCGGCGAGGGCGCGTGGCTCTGGGCCGTCGTGCTCGGCGCCACGGCGGCCTGCATACCGCTGTTCTGGGCCACCGGGCTGATGCTGTGGTGGCAGGCACGGCGCCGCACGCCGAAGATCGCCGACAACAGCGCGCCGGCGCAGTCCGACGTCTTGATCTACGTCGCCAGCGAGAACGGCAGCACCTGGGGCTTCGCGCAGGCGCTGCACGCCGCCTTCGTGCGCAACGGGCACCGCGTGCACACCGGCGGCGTCGAGCATTTCCAGGTCGGCGCCGCGGCGCGGCAGGTGTTCGTGTTGGCAGCCACCTACGGCGACGGACAGCCGCCGGCGCATGCCGTGCGCGCCGCCCGGCGCATCGCGCACCAGCCCGGCGGCACGGCGCAGGTCACGGTGCTGGGCTTCGGCGACCGCCAGTTCCCTGCGTTCTGCGCCTATGCCGAAGCGCTCGAGCACCTGTT
>JAFECX010000099.1 GCA_018241895.1 Pseudomonadota bacterium | reverse complement strand
CCTGCAGCGATGCGGGCAGCAACATTTCCTGTTGCGGTTCGTAGGGGCGGTAGCTCATGCTCGTTCAACGCTCACCAGCATGCTGCGCTGTCAGGGACTTCCCTTCTGCCGCCCACGCTCCTAGCTTCGGCGGCGCCGCGCGCACGCTGTCCACCCGCGGGCTCGCGGGCGCCGCACGGGTGCTGTGGAACAATCGTCGCGGGTGCGCGCGTTCGCGCGCGACGCGCTCCATCGCCACGCCCATCGAGCCGTCTCTTGATCCTGTACGAGTACCCGTTCCACGAGGGCATCCGCACGATGTTGCGGCTCGAGCACCTGTTCTCGCGGCTCGCCCTGCTCGCGGCCCGCGACGATGCGGTCGACCACCACTTCGCGCTCGCGACCCTCTTCGAGATCATGGACGTGGCCGCGCGCGCCGACCTGAAGAGCGACCTGCTCAAGGAGCTCGAGCGACACAACGCGCAACTGCAGACGTACCGCGGCCACCCCGGCCTCGACGAGGGCGCGCTCGACGCCGTCACGTCGAGCCTCGACCGGGCCTTCGACGAGCTGAACCGGCTGCCCGGCAAGGCGGGCCAGACGCTGGCCGGCAACGACTGGCTGATGAGCATCCGCAGCCGCATCAGCATCCCCGGCGGGACCTGCGAGTTCGACCTGCCGTCGTACTACGCCTGGCAGCAGCATGCGCCCGAGCGGCGACGCGCCGATCTGGCCGGCTGGCGCTCGACCTTGACGCCGCTCGAGCAGGCGCTGGCCGTGCTGCTCGGGCTGCTGCGCGACAGCGGCCGCCCACGACGCATGGTCGCCCCCGGCGGCCAGTACGAGCAGAGCCTGCCTCCGGGCAGGACCTACCAGCTGCTGCGCGTGCGCGTCGACGAGGACGTCGTGCCCGAGATCAGCGGCCACCGGTTGCGGGTGTCGGTCCGCTTCATGCGGCCCGACGCCGACGGCCGGCTGCGTCCGCTCGGCCAGGACGCGGCGTTCGAGCTCACGCTGTGCAGTTGAGGGCATCCCAGTGAGCCGCAGCACGCCCCGCAGCCCGACCGGCAGCACCGGCCGCACCGTCACCTGCCCGACCTGCCGCGGCCCGGCGCCGTACGGTCCCGACAACCGCTGGCGTCCGTTCTGCAGCGAACGCTGCCGCAGCGTCGATCTGGGCGCCTGGGCGAGCGAGCGCTTCCGGGTTCCGGCCGACAGCCCGCCCGATCCCGGCGAGGTCGACGCCGCTGGCATGGCGCCGGACGCCGGCAGGCCGCGGCACTGAGAGCCTGTGAACGAACCACTCACGCCCGCTCGACGCGCCCTGACGCCCCCGCTCGGCGTTGCAAATGCTCGCCCTGTCGCGCGATATGGCTGCGCTTTGCGCCCGGATCAGGGCCGTCCTCCTGTCGCGCCGCTCGGGCGCGACCGATTCATTCACAGGTTCTGAGGCCCGCAGCGGGGGTTGCCGGCGGGGGCGGTGGCATGGCGGCAATCGATGGCCACATCCTGACGCCGCGCGGCTTCGTCCAGGGCCGCATCGAGTTCGGCGCGCGCATCGTCGCCGTGCGCGGCCGGCCGATCGACGCGTCGCAGGCGCGCGATGGTGCGGCGCCCATCGTGCTGCCCGGCTTCGTCGATCTGCACGTGCATGGCGGCGGCGGCCACGACACGATGGCCGGCGGCGACGCGGTGCCGGGGCTCGCGCGCGCGCATGCGCGGCACGGCACGACCGCCTTGCTGGCCACGACGATGACGGCGCCGCGCGCCGAGATCGAGTCCGCGCTGGCGGCGCTGGCGCCCTGCGTGGCCTCGCGCCCGGTGCGGGCCGCACGCGTGCTCGGCGTGCACCTCGAGGGCCCGTACATCAACCGCGCGAAGCTCGGCGCGCAACCCGACTTCGCGTGCACGGCGACGCTCGCCGAGGTGCTGGCGCTGCATGCGATCGCGCCGATCCGCCTCGTCACGATCGCGCCCGAGCTGCCGGGCCATCTGGCGCTCGTCGTCGCGCTGCGCGCGCACGGCTTCGTCGTGCAGTTGGGCCACTCGGCGGCCAGCTACGAAGATGCGCGCGCCGCCTTCGAGGCCGGCGCGCAGGGCGTGACGCACCTGTTCAACGCGATGAGCGGACTGCACCATCGCGCCCCCGGCCTGGTGGGCGCGGCCCTGGCGCACGCCGCGCACGCCGAGCTCATCCCCGACCTGCTGCATGTGCACGCGGGTGCCGTGCTGGCGGCGCGGCGCGCCATCCCGGGCCTGTACTGCGTCACCGACAGCACCGCCGCCGCCGCCATGCCCGACGGCGCCTACCGGCTCGGGCGCCAGCCGGTGACCAAGTGCCTGGGCGGCGTGCGCCTGGCCGACGGCACGCTGGCCGGCAGCACGCTGACGATGGACCAGGCGCTGCGCAACCTGGTCGAGCTCGGGCTGCCGCTGGCCGAGGCGTCGCAGCGCACGTCCACCATTGCCGCACGCTACCTGGGGCTCGCCGATCGCGGCGTGCTCACTCCCGGCGCCTGGGCCGACCTCGTCGTGCTCGACGCCACGCTCGCGCTGCGCCGCGTGGTGGTCGAGGGCGAGGAGATCGAGGGCATCGAGGCAGCGGCAGCCGCCGGCTGACGGCGGCGCTCGTCGGCTGCCGGGCGCGGCGTTGACTTCTCTCAATCCCCCGCGGACCGGCCCGGCCGATAAAGCCGGCGCCTGTCGGCATGCGGCACGCGACGCACGGCACGGGACGTTCACAGGCCGCCGGCGCACATTGCGCGGGCGGGCCCGAGCGACCGTGGCGGCGGACGAAGTGCTTCCTTTGCAGGGGAGATCGACTCGAATGAAGCTGCGCACCCTCTTCGCCATCTTCGCCCACTTCGCCCTCTTCGCCAGCGCGGCCTGCCCTGCGCGCGCGCAGGCCCTCGACATCGCGCGCGCCGAGCGCGTGTACGCCGATCACTGCTCGGTGTGCCATGGCGCCGATCGCGGCGGCTACATCGGCCCGGCGCTCAACCGCGACGAGACCAAGCGCACGCCGGCCCAGATCGCCGGCATCATCCTGAGCGGCGCGCCGCCGACGCTGATGCCGCAGCATCCTTCGTGGCGCGGCACGATCACGGCCAAGGAGCGCGATCTGCTGGTCGAGCTGATCACGACGCAGCCCAAGACGCACCCGTCGTGGAGCCTGGAGGACATCCGCAAGTCGCTGCAGGTGCTCGTCGCCGACGAGTCGAAGCTGCCGGCCGGCCCCACCTACCGCATCGAGCGCGCCGACGACCTGATGGCGGTGATGTCGCGCGGCCGGCATGCCGCCGGCAAGTCGGCCAAGGTGATCTTCTACGACGGGCGCACGCACCGCCAGGTCGGCGAGGTGCCGACCACCTACGCGCCGCACCTGATGGACTTCGACCCGACCGACCCGCGCTGGGCCTACGTGCGCGACGACGTCGGCTGGGTGCACAAGATCGACCTGTATTCGATGCGCACGGTGCGCCGCGTGCGCGCGGGCCTCAACGGCACCTCGCTCGCCGTCTCGCGCGACGGGCGCTACGTGGCCGCCGGCTCCTACGTGCCGCACACGATGGTGATCATGGACGCCAGCACGCTCGAGCCGCTGCACCTGATCGAGCTCGCCGGAGTCGACCCCGACGGCCGGATGGTCGAGGCCGACGCCGGCATGATCACCGCGACGCCGTACGCGAACTGGTTCGTGGTCGCGCTCGAGCAGGCCGGGCAGGTGTGGATCGTCGATCTCGATCGGCGCGGCATGCCGCTCACCAAGATCGCCGACGTCGGCCGCCACCTGCACGACGCCTTCCTCTCGCCCGACGGCCGCCACCTCGTGGTGTCGTCGTACGACGACCACGTGAACGCGGTGGTCGACCTGGCCGAGGCGCGCATCGTGCGCAAGATCCCCTCCGGCTGCAAGCCGCACCTGGGCTCGGGCGCGGTGTTCGAGTCCAACGGGCGGCTGCTGGGCATCGGCACCAACATCGGCGAGGCGAACTGCAAGTCGTACGAGGCGACGGTGTTCGACATGAAGACCTTCGAGGTCGTCAAGCGCATCGCGGTCGACGGGCCGACCGAATCGCCGGCGGCGCATCCGAACGCACCCTACGTCATCGTCGACATCGTCGGCAGCGGCCCCAACGCCAACAAGATCCAGTTCGTCGACAAGGACTCGCTCGAGGTGGTGCGCACGATCGAAGTCGAAGGCACGATGGGCTACTCGCACTTCCCCGAGTACACGGCGCGCGGCGACTTCTTCTACGTCAGCTCGCGCAACCGCGGCGACCGCAGCCTCGGCGCGCCGGGCGGGCATCTGGTGATCTTCGACTCGCGCACGCTGCGCCGGGTCAGGTCGATCGCGCTCGACGTGCCGGCGGGCGTGTTCTCGCACGCGCGCGCGCGCACCGTCGTCATCGGGCTGCAGCCCGCGCGGCAGTAGCGACCCGGGGCGACGGCACCGGAGCCTCCGTGCGACACCGGTCGGCCAGGGGGTCCGTGTGCGGCCCCGGGCGGGGCCGTGCATCCAGGCGCCCCTTGAATACTCGAGCATTGAACCTATAATGCTCTGCTAGCACTCGCCACTGTCGAGTGCTAACAACATGGGCGGCGCTGCCAGCAAACGCTGGACAAGGCGTCGCACGTAAGCGGGGGCTGACTTCCCGGCTTTCCCGAATCGACCCAGAGACCCGTCAAGGAGATCAAATGAAGCTTCGTCCGTTGCACGATCGCGTGATCGTCAAGCGCCTGGAGAACGAAACCAAGACCGCATCGGGCATCGTCATCCCCGACGCTGCCGCCGAGAAGCCCGACCAGGGCGAGGTGATGGCCGTGGGCCCCGGCAAGCGCAACGACAAGGGCGACTTCGTGGCGCTGAACATCAAGGTCGGCGACCGCGTGCTGTTCGGCAAGTACAGCGGCCAGACCGTCAAGGTCGACGGCGACGAACTGCTGGTGATGCGCGAGGAAGACCTCTTCGCCGTCGTCGAGAAGTAAGCAACCCCCCACCGCATTCAAGCACAAGAGAGGTAGCACATGGCTGCTAAGGACGTGATTTTCGGCGCCGAGGCGCGCCAGCGCATGGTCGAGGGTGTGAACATCCTGGCCAACGCGGTCAAGACCACCCTCGGCCCCAAGGGCCGCAACGTCGTGCTCGAGCGCAGCTTCGGCGCGCCCACCGTCACGAAGGACGGTGTCTCGGTCGCCAAGGAGATCGAGCTCAAGGACAAGCTGCAGAACATGGGCGCGCAGATGGTCAAGGAGGTGGCCGCCAAGACCAGCGACGCCGCCGGTGACGGCACCACCACCGCCACCGTGTTCGCGCAGAGCATCGTGCGCGAAGGCATGAAGTACGTGGCCGCGGGCATGAACCCGATGGACCTGAAGCGCGGCATCGACAAGGCCGTCGCCGGCCTGATCGAAGAACTCAAGAAGATCAGCAAGCCCACCACGACCAGCAAGGAGATCAGCCAGGTCGGCGCCATCTCCGCCAACGCCGACGACAGCATCGGCACCATCATCGCCAACGCGATGGACAAGGTCGGCAAGGAAGGCGTCATCACCGTCGAGGACGGCAAGAGCCTGGACAACGAGCTCGACATCGTCGAGGGCATGCAGTTCGACCGTGGCTACCTGTCGCCGTACTTCATCAACAACCCCGACAAGCAGGTCGCGATCCTCGAGAACCCGTACGTGCTGCTGCACGACAAGAAGATCGCCAACATCCGCGAGCTGCTGCCGGCGCTGGAAGCGGTGGCCAAGAGCGGCCGCCCGCTGCTCATCGTCGCCGAGGAGGTCGAGGGCGAGGCGCTGGCCACGCTGGTGGTGAACACCATCCGCGGCATCCTGAAGGTGTGCGCGGTCAAGGCGCCGGGCTTCGGCGATCGCCGCAAGGCCATGCTCGAGGACATCGCCATCCTCACCGGCGGCAAGGTGATCGCCGAGGAAGTGGGCCTGACGCTCGAGAAGATCGGCCTCACCGACCTCGGCCAGGCCAAGCGCGTCGAGATCGCCAAGGAGAACACAACGCTGATCGACGGCGCGGGCAAGGCCGCCGACATCGAGGCGCGCGTCAAGCAGATCCGCGTGCAGATCGAGGAAGCCACCTCCGACTACGACCGCGAGAAGCTGCAGGAACGCGTGGCCAAGCT
>JAFECX010000098.1 GCA_018241895.1 Pseudomonadota bacterium | reverse complement strand
GATGCCGCCATCGGGCCGTCGCGCCCGGGCGCGCGCGGTCGACGCACCGCGGCAGGCAGGCAGGCAAAACCCCGATGCCATCGCGACCCGGCTGCGCTACGGTCGCGCACGATTTCGCGGTGGTCCGCCGCCGACCGCCCCGCCATGAGAGGACATGAGCTTGGCACCCGACGCGAAGGCCGGCCGCGAAGCCATCCTGCGCTGCGAGCACGTCAGCCGGCGCTTCGGCGGCGTGCACGCAGTCGCGGACGTCTCGCTGGCGATCGGCCAGGGCGAGATCTTCGGCCTCGTCGGGCCCAACGGCTCGGGCAAGACCACGCTGGTCAACGCCGTCACGGGCTTCTATCCGCCGCAGGAAGGCACCATCCGCTTCGAGGGCCGCTCGCTCGGCGGCCTGCGCCCGCACCAGATCGCCCGCCGCGGCATCGCGCGCACGTTCCAGAACGTGGCGCTGTTCAAGGGCATGAGCGTGCTCGACAACATCCTGCTCGGGCGCCACATCTACATGCGCCCGAGCGCGCTCGCATCGCTCTTTTACTGGTGGTGGGCCGAGCGCGAGGAGATCGCGCACCGCGTCAAGGTCGAGGAGATCATCGACTTGCTGCAGCTCGAGAGCGCGCGCGACGAGCCGGTCGAGGTGATACCGCTCGGCCTGCAAAAGCGCGTCGAGCTGGCGCGGGCGCTCGCCGCCGAGCCGCGCATGCTGATCCTGGACGAGCCGATGGCGGGCATGAACCAGGAGGAGAAGGAGTACATGGTGCGCTTCGTCCTCGACGCCAGGGAGGCGCTCGGGTTGACGATCCTGCTGATCGAGCACCACATGGACGTCATCACGTCGATCTGCGACCGCGCGCTGGTACTGGGCAACGGACGCGTGATCACCCAGGGCCCGGTGCTCGAGGCCGTGAACCACCCCGACGTGATCGCGGCATACATCGGCGGTGCAGCCGATGAGCACTGAGACGCCGGGCGCCGCGCCACCGCCCCGGGCCGAAGCGCCGGGCGGCCACCTGATCGCCCTGCTGGCGCACAACGCACGCACGCACGGCAGCGCGGTCGCGATGCGCGAACGCGACCGTGGCATCTGGCAGGAATACAGCTGGCAGACCTATCTCGAAGAGGTCGTGGCCGCGGCGGCCGGACTCGAGACCCTGGGCGTGGCGCCCACCGACAAGGTGCTGATCGTCGGCGACAACCGCCCGGCGCTGTACTTCGGCATGCTGGGCGCGATCGCGCTGCGTGCCGTGCCCTCCCCGGCCTACCCCGACTTCACCCCCGAGCAGCTGCTCGGGCAGATCGAGCGCGAGCGCGTGCGCTTCGCGATCGCCGAAGACCAGGAGCAGGTCGACAAGCTGCTCGGCCTGCGCGCGCGCCATGCCGCGCTCGAGTGGATCGTCTTCGACGACCCGCGCGGCCTCGGCGACGACGCACCGGCAGGCGTGCTCGCGTTCACCGAACTCGTGCGGCGCGGCCGCGAGCGCCTGGGGCGCGAGCCGAGGCTGCGCGACGAGCTGATCGCGCGTCCGCGCGCCGACGACAGCGCCGTGCTGCTGCACTCGTCGGGCACCACCGGGGCGCCCAAGGGCATTCCGCTCGCGCATCGCCACGTCCTGTTCGCGGTGCGCAGCGCGGCCGAGGCGGGCTACTTCGGCGTCGGCGAGTCGCACATGGCGTACATGCCGATCGCCTGGGTGGGCGACTTCATCTTCAGCATCGCCGCCGCGCTCGCGCTGCGCTTTTCGGTCAACATCCCGGAAAGGCAGGAGACCGTGCAGCGCGACCTGCGCGAGATCGCGCCCACGGTGTACTTCACGTCGCCGCGCGCCTGGTCGACGATGCTCACGCGCGTGCAGGTCGGCATCGCCGAGTCGACCGCGCTCGAGCGCTGGCTGTACCAGCGCTTCGTGCCGTTCGCGCTCGAGCTCGAGCGCGGGCGCCTCGCGGGCCGCGCGCCCGGCCTGCGCCAGCGCGCGTGGCGCGCGCTCGGCGAGATCGTGATCTACGGTCCGATCAGGGACCAGCTCGGCCTGACGCGCGCACGCCATGCCTACACCGCGGGCGAGGCGATCGGCGAGGAGGTCTTCCTGTTCTTTCGCGCGCTCGGCGTGCCGCTGCGCCAGTTCTACGGCCAGACCGAGAACGCCGCGCTGTGCGCGGCACAGGACGCCGGCACGGTGAAGCTGCACACCGTCGGCAGGCCCTTCCCGGGGATGGACGTGCGCATCAGCGACACGGGCGAGATCCTGGTGCGCGGCGGCAACGTCTTCACCGGTTACTACGACGACCCCGAAGCAAGCGCGCAGGCGCTGCGCGACGGCTGGCTGCACACGGGCGACGCCGGCCACATCGAGGACGACGGCCAGCTGGTGGTGCTCGGGCGCGTGTCCGAGGTGGTGCACACGCGCGGCGGCGCCCGCTTCATCCCGACCTTCATCGAGAACCAGCTCAAGTTCAGCCCGTATATCAAAGATGTCTGCGTGCTCGGCGACGGACGCGACTGGCTGGCGGCGCTGGTGGCGATCGACTGGCAGGCGGTGGGCCAGTGGGCGCAGGAGCGCGGCGTCGCCTACACCTCGTTCGCCGAGTTGTCGCAGCACAGCGGCGTGTACGACCTGATCGCCGGCCTGGTGAGCGCCGTCAACCGCAGGCTGCCCGAGACGACGCAGATCCGGCGCTTCGTCAACCTGCACAAGGAATTCGATCCGGACGACGGCGAGGTCACGCGCACGCGCAAGCTGCGCCGCGGCGTGATCGCCGAACACTACCGCGACATCATCGATGCCGTCTACGCCGGCCGCGATGCCGTCGAGTCGCAGGCGCAGATCACCTACGAGAGCGGCGCATCGGGCGTGCTCGAGCGCCGCCTCGCGATCCGCGACGTCGCGCGCGCGCCGGGGGCGGTGCCATGAGCTACTTCGTCGAGCTCGTCGTCAACGGAGCGTTCACCGGCCTCATGTACAGCATGGTGGCGCTGGGCATCGTGCTGATCTACAAGTCCTCGGGCGTGCTCAACTTCGCGCAGGGCGCGCTGGTGATGATCGCCGGCTACGCGGTCTGGCTGTTCACGTCGCTCGGCCTGTCGATCGTGCCGGCCATCGCGCTGGCGCTGCTCGCGATGTACGCGTTCGGCCTGCTCACCGAGCGCGTGCTGCTGCGCACGATGGTCGGGCAGCCGGTCATCATGGTCGTCATGCTGACGCTCGGCCTGGACGTGTTCCTGCGCGGCCTCGGCCCGGGCCTGCTCGGCACCGAGCCCAAGCACCTGGACATCGGCGTCGCGATGGCGCCGCTCATCGTCGGCGACATCCTCATGAACCGCACGTATGTCGTGGGCGGCGTGATCGCCTTGGTGCTGATGGTGCTGGCGCTGGCGTTCTTCCGCACGCGCCTGGGCACCAAGCTGCGCGCCGTCTCGGACGACCACGTCGCCAGCTGGTCGGTGGGCATCTCGGTCGAGCAGGCGGTGGCGGTCTCGTGGGGTCTGGCCGGCCTGTGCGCGGTCGCCGCCGGCACGATGTGGGGCGCCGTGCAAGGGGTCGACTGGTCGCTCACGGCACTGCTGTTCCCGGCGGTGGCGGTCGTCATCCTGGGCGGCATCGACAGCATCGTCGGCGCGCTGCTGGCAGGCCTGACGGTCGGCATCCTCGGCAGCGTGATCCCCGGCTACGTCGATTCGCTGGTCGGCGGCAGCACGCGCGACGTCGTCACCTCGGTGCTGATCCTGCTGACCATCCTGATCCGGCCCCACGGCATGTTCGGCCGCGAGGACATCGAGAGGATCTGAGCGCCATGTTCTACCGTCTGTCGGGCATCCACCACACGCGCTACGCGGCCACGCGCCAGCTCTGGCCGCTGACGGCCGATCGCTGGCAGGTCGCGCTGCTGGCGCTGCTGGCGCTGGCCGCGCCGCTGTACCTGCCGCAGCTGTACCTGTCGAGCTACCTGCTGCCATGGCTGATCTTCAGCGCCGCCACGCTGGCGCTCACGCTGCTGATGGGGCTGGCCGGGCAACTGCACTTCGGCTTCGCGGCCGTGATGGCGATCGGCGCCTACAGCAGCATCCACCTCGTGCGCGCGGGCGTGCCGCTCGAGTTCGCCCTGCTCGGCGCGGGTGTGGCGTCGGCGCTGATCGGCTGCCTGTTCGGCGCCGCGGCGCTGCGCGTCAAGGGCCTGTACCTGGTGATGGCGACGCTGGCGATGCAGTTCCTCGTCGACTGGGTCATCGTCAACGTCGCCGCGATCTCGGGCGGCGCCGTGGCCACCCTGCAGACGCCGAAGGTGCGGTTCCTGCTCGTGCCGGTCGACGGCCTCGTGGCGCGCTACTACCTCGCGCTGCTGTGGACCGCGGTCGTCACGCTGCTCGTGCTCAACATCAAGCGTACGAGCTTCGGCCGCGCGCTGGTGGCGGTGCGCGACAAGGACTACGCGGCGGCCGTGATCGGCGTCGACATCTTCAAGTACAAGCTGCTGGCCTTCTTCACCAGCTCGTTGCTGGGCGGCGTCAGCGGCGCCGTCCTCGCCTTCTGCTTCTACCAGGCGGTGACGCCCTCGCAGTTCAATTTCGACGTCACGATCCAGCTCGTGGCGATGGCGCTGGTGGGCGGCCTGGGCAGCGTGATCGGCGCCTTCCTGGGCGCCGGCTTCGTGCTGCTGGCGCCGATCGTGCTGCTCAACGCGATCGCGCGTATGGTCGAGGGCGGCTGGCTCGACGTCTCGACCTCGGCGATGGCGCACATCCCACTGATGCTCTACGGCGCGATGATCGTCGGCTTCCTGTTGTTCGAGCCGCTCGGACTGGCCAAGATCCACGACAACGTGCGCAAGTACTTCCTGGTCTGGCCGTTCCGCCACACCCAGCGCTGACCCGTGTTTGCCGCCACACCACCAAAGGAGACCACGAGCATGAAACCGACCCGTCGAAGCGTGATCCGCACTGGAGTGCTCGGCGCCACCGCGCTGGCCACCGGGCTGGGCAGCCCGCTCTCATGGGCGCAGGACAAGGCGCCGCTGCAGTTCGCGACGCTGCTGGACTTCACCCGCGTCTACACCTTCCTGACCAACGAGTACAGCCAGGGCCAGCAGGACTACATCCGGCTGCTCAACCAGGAAGGCGGCATCGACGGCCACCCGGTCAGGCTGATCGTCAAGGACCACGCCAGCTACCCCGAGCGCGGCATCGCGCTGTACAACGAGGCCAAGGCGGCCGGCGCGCTGTTCTTCGACTTCCTCAGCACGCCGGTGGCCAACGCACTGATGCCGCGCGCCGACGAGGATCACCTGCCGATGATCGCTTTCGCGCACGGGCGCGCCGACGCGGCCGACGGCCAGGCCTTCCCCTACGTCTTCCCGTCGGCCGCGATCTACCGCTCGCAGGCGGCGCTGCTGCTGCAGTACATCGACCAGCACGAAGGCGGCCTCAAGGGCAAGAAGATCGCCTTCGTGCACATCGACTCGCCGTTCGGCAAGGAGCCGATCGAACTGCTCAACCGCGTCTCGCAGAGCAAGGGCTTCGAGGTCAAGCTGTTCCCGTATGCGGTGCCGGGCACCGAGCAGGCGGCCACCTGGAGCGAGGTGCGCCGCTACCGCCCCGACAAGGTCATCATCTGGGGCGCCGGCCCCGGCCAGGGCGTGTCGATCCGCGGCGCGGTCGGCAACGGCATTGCGCCCAAGGACATCCACTCGGTCATCTGGCTGTCGGAAAGCGACATGCAGTCGTTCAAGGGCAACGAGGTGCTCGGCGTCAAGCGCTTCACGGCGGTCAACACCGGCACCAGCCCCGCGCTCGTCAAGCGCATCGTCGACAAGGTGGTGACGCCCGGCCAGGGCAGCGGCGACAAGGCCAAGGTCGGCACCACCTACTACAACATCGGCGTGGCCAGCATGGCGATCCCGGTGCAGGCGGCGCGGCTCGCGCTCAAGAGCTTCGGCGAGCCGCTCACCGGCGAGAAGCTGAAGAAGGGCTACGAGATGCTCAAGGACTTCGACGCCGAAGGCCTGATGCCCAAGCTGACGATCACCGACAAGGACCACCAGGGCGGCGGCTGGGGTCTCGTGTCCGAATGGGACGGCAGGCAGTGGGCGCCCAAGAGCGACTGGTCCAACGCCTACCAGGACGTGGTCTGGGAGCTGATCAAGGAAGACGAGGCCAAGGCGCAGAAGAAATGAGCCTGCTGGCGCTCAACAATGTCGAGGTCGCCTACGACCGCGTGTTCCTCGCCATCAAGGGGGTCTCGCTGCAGGTCGAGGAAGGGTCGATGGTGGCCCTGCTCGGCGCCAACGGCGCCGGCAAGTCCACCACGCTGAAGACCATCAGCGGCCTGCTCGCACCCGAGCGCGGCGCCGTGCGGCGCGGGCAGGTGAGCTTCCTCGGCCAGGACATCGCACAGCGCAGCGCGCCCGAGCGCGTGCGCATGGGCCTGGTGCACGTGCTCGAAGGCCGGCGCGTCTTCGAGCACCTGACACCCGACGACAACCTGCTGGCGGCCTATCCGGGCCGCCACGCCAGGCGCAGCTTCGACGAACTGCGCCAGCAGGCCTACGCCTACTTCCCGCGCCTGGCCGAGCGCCGGCGCAGCAAGGCCGGATACCTGTCGGGCGGCGAACAGCAGATGCTGGCGATCGCGCGCGCGCTGATGACCGAGCCGCGCCTCGTCATGCTCGACGAACCCTCGCTCGGACTGGCGCCGGTGCTGGTCAAGGAGATCTTCGCCATCCTGCGCAAGATCAACCGCGAGCACAAGACCAGCGTGCTGCTGGTCGAGCAGAACGCCAAGGCCGCACTCGACGTGGTCGACCACGCCTACCTGATCGAGAACGGCAACATCGTCATGAGCGGCGCGGCCGCGGTACTCGAACAGAACCCCGACATCCAGGAGTTCTACCTGGGCGGCGGCGAGCGCGTCGATTACCACGCGGTCAAGCACTACCGGCGCCGCAAGCGCTGGCTGGCCTGAAGCCGGACCGGCGTCGATCGACGCTTCGCGTCGTCACTCGAGGCAGGGGCCGCAGGCGGCCGTGCCCCGCGCACGGACCCGTGCGCGGGGCGGCGAGCCATCCCCTGCCCTGTCGCGACCCTTGCGCCGCAGGCACAGGCTTCGGAGCGGAGCGGACAGCCGGCGCGGCGGTCTGTGACCCCATCGGGGGAATTGGCGCGCCGGCGTCGCGCTCTACACTCTGCCCGACCATGACCACGATCGCCGACCGCACGGTGCTGTTCGCCGACCTGCGCGGCAGCACCGCCTTGTTCGAGTCACTCGGCAATGCCGAGGCGACATCGGTCGTCACGCACTGCGTCTCCGCGCTCTCGGCGCCGGTGCAGCGCCACGGCGGGCGGGTCGTCAAGACGCTGGGCGACGGCCTGATGGCGGTCTTTGCGGCGCCGCACGACGCGCTCGAGGCCGCGCTCGAGATGCACGAGGTGCTGGAGCGCATCGCCTCGCGCGGCAGCGAGCGCGGCGCTTCGCCCGGACTGCGCGCGCTCAAGCTGCAGGTGGCGCTGGCGCGCGGTGAGCTGGTCGAGATGGCGGGCGACTGCTACGGCGACGCCGTCAACGTGGCCGCCCGCCTGCTCGACCACGCCAGCGACAACGAGACGCTGGTGACGGCGGAGGTGCTGAGCGAATTGCCGCTGCGCCTGCGCGCACGCTTTCGCAGCCTCGACCGCCTGACGCTGCGCGGCCGCGTCGAACCGGTGCAAGTGTCGGTGGTCGGCGGACGGCGCAGTGCCGCCGACGCTGCGGCCACACAGTTCAGCGGCATCGCGCCGGTGGGGCACGAGCCCGACGGCCTGCGCCTGGCATGGAATCAGGTCGCGCGCGCCTTCAGCGGGCAGCAGATGCCGATCGTTCTCGGGCGCAACCCGCAGTCGACCTTCTGCGTCGACGACTCGCGCGTCTCGCGCTCGCACGCGCGCATCGACTGGCACGGCGGCGTCTTCCAGCTCGCCGACCTCAGCTACAACGGCACCTACGTGCGCTTCGCGGACGGCGAGATCGTCAGCCTGCGCCGCGGCAACTGCACGCTGCACGGCAGCGGCGTCATCGGCCTGGGGCGCTCGCCGAACGAGCCCGACGCCGCCACCGTCGCCTTCGAGGTGCTGCGGCTGGCCGACACGCAGGCCTCGGCCACCGTGGACCCGCGCTGATGCGCGTCCTGTACATCGACGACGACCGCGTCAACGCCATCCTGTTCGCCGAGGTCTGCCGCCTGGCGGGCGGCATCGAGCTCGAATGCGCCTCCTCGGGCAGCGAGGCGCAGGGCCTGCTCGCCGAATTCGTGCCCGAGCTGCTCGTCATCGACCTGCACCTGGGCGACACGAGCGGCGAGCGGCTGCTGCCGCAGTTGCGCGCAGCGCTCGGCGCCAGCGTGCCGGCCATCCTGTGCACCGCCGAGTCGGAGGCGACAGGCCGCGCCGCGGCCGCCGCCGCGGGCTTCGACGACTGCTGGATCAAGCCGGTCGACCCCGGCATGCTGATGGCCGAGCTCGCACGACGCGCGGCGGGCAGGCCCGGGCCATGACGAACCGGGGCCCCAAACCGCCGCATCGGCCGGCTCGGCGCGCGCGCACGGCGGTGCTGCTCGTCAACCTCGGCACGCCCGATGCCCCCACGCCGGCGGCACTGCGCCGCTACCTCGCCGAGTTCCTCGCCGATCGGCGCGTGGTCGAGATCCCGCGCGCACTGTGGCTGCCGCTGCTGCACGGCGTGATCCTGCGCACGCGTCCGCGGCGCTCGGCGGCCAAATACGCCGGCATCTGGAGCCCCGAGGGCTCGCCGCTGGCCGTGTGGACCGCCCGCCAGCGCGACGCACTCGATGCCGCGCTGGCCGCGCGCGGCCACGAGCTGCTGGTGCGCCATGCGATGCGCTATGGCCATCCGTCCATCGCCGCGACGCTCGACGCGCTGGCGGCCGAAGGCGTCACGCGCGTGCTCGTGCTGCCGCTGTATCCGCAGTACGCCGCCGCCACCACGGCCAGCGCCATCGACGAGGTCGCGCGATGGGCCGCCCGCACGCGCCGCGTGCCCGAGCTGCGCCTGGGCGGCCCCTATCACGACGACGCGGGCTACATCGGCGCTCTCGCATCCTCGCTCGAGACCCACTGGCGCCGGCGCGGCCGGGCCGAACGTCTGGTGCTGAGTTTTCACGGACTGCCGGCGCGCTCTCGGGCGCTGGGCGATCCGTACTTCGACCAATGCCACGAGACGGCCCGCTTGCTGCGCGAGCGGCTCGGCCTTGCGCCCGAGCAGGTCCAGCCGACCTTTCAGAGCCGCTTCGGCCGTGCACGCTGGCTCGAGCCGTACACCGAACCGACGCTGCGGGCGCTGGCCGCCGCCGGCGTCAAGGGAGTCGACGTCATGTGCCCGGGGTTTGCCGCCGACTGCCTGGAAACGCTGGAGGAGATCGCGATCGAAGGCCGTGCCGCCTTCCTCGGCGGCGGCGGCGAGGACTTTCGCTACGTGCCCTGCCTCAACGTCGATCCGCCCTGGCTCGACGCGCTCACCGCGCTTGCCGAGCGCCAGTTGCAGGGCTGGCCGACGCGCAGCGACACACCCTCGGCCCCAGGCGAACCGCAGGCCTCGGACGGGCGCATCCTGGCGCTGGGCGCATCGGCCTGAGGCCGCAGCTCAGAGCCCGTGAATGCATCGGTCGCGCCCCAGCGGCGCCACAGGGCGGCCCCGCTCGAGGCGCGACGCGCAGCCATGGCGCGCGCGATAGGGCGAGAGCCTTTGCAACGCCGGGCGGGGGCGTCGGGGCGCGTCGACGGGGCGTGTGTGGTTCGTTCACGGGTTGCTCAGCGCTGGGCAGCCAGCTGGCGCTGCTCGAAGACGTAGTCGCCGCCTGCGGCGTCCTGGCCGCGGCGCATCGGGCCGTATTGCGGCGTCTGCGGAATCCGGCGCGTGACGTCTGCGCGCACGCGCTGATAGATCGACGAGCCGGGGCGCCAGGCGTCGAGCGATTCCAGCGCCTGCATCAGGCTGGCGGCGAACGGCGAATGCCCGTTGCGCCCGCCGTCGGCCACCGGTTCGTTGCCGCCGGAGGACATCACGACCTCGGTGCGCCGGCGCAGCAGCGTGTCGATGTCGAGCGTGTCGGGCGACGCCGCACGGCGCGGTGCGCCCACCAGCGTGCCCGAGAAGCAACTGTCGGCCACGAGCACCACCTGCGAGGCACGGATGCGGCTCATCAGGCGTTCGATATCGGCGTTGGCGAGCCAGCTCTGCGGCCGGGAGGCGTCGGCGTCGGCCGGGATCCAGTAGCCGCGGCCGTTCACCTCCGACACCGTGCCGTGGCCGGCGTAGTAGACGACCACCGAATCGTCCGGCCGCGCCGCAAGCGCGAGGCGATTGAGCGCGCCCACCATCGCACGGCGTCCGGCGTCGTGGACGACCAGCGTCTCGTAGCCGAGGCGGCTCTCGAGCACCCTGGCCATCGCGTCGACGTCGCGCCCGGCATTGTCGAGCGACGGCACCGACGCGTCCTTGTAGTTGTCGTTGCCGAAAAGCACAGCGAACTTGCGCCGGATCTGCGGCAGCGCGGCCGTGGAGACGGCACGCGCGGGCGGCAGCGGCGGCGGCTGCAGCACCGGCTGTGCGCTCGGGCGCACCGTGGCCGGTGGCGGCTCGCTCGGGATGGCGGCCGCGGGCGTCGATAGCTGCGGCTGGGCCGCAGCGGCGGTCGGCGCCGAGGCCACGGTCGAGGGTCCACCCGACGGCACCGGCGCGGAAGCGGCCGCAGCAGCGGCGCTGGACGGTGCGGCGGCACCCGTCGCCTGCGGCCCGCTCGACGGGCGCGGCGCGGTCGGCGGCGCGGCCACCGGCGCAGCAGTAGGCGTCGGCAGCGCGGCGAGCGTCGAGCGGGCATCAGCAGCGCCTTGGGTGGCCTCTTGGGCCGACCCTTGCGCCGCCGCCACGATCTCGTCGGTCACGAGGCACACACCGCTGGCCGCCTGACGCGCGCTTTCGCACGGCTTCATGTCGGCCAGCGTCGGGTCGGCATCGAGTTGCGCCATGCCTGCCTGCCACACGTCACGCATGTACATCTCGCGCGCCTGCAGCAGCGCCGACAGGCTCGCTGCGGGCAGCACATCGATGTCCAGTGTGGCGAACGAGAACCCACCCCCGGCGGCGGGACGCAGCGCCGGGGTGGCATCGAACACCCTCGACACCCCGCCAGTGGCGGGCGGCAGCAGCGGATCGGAACGCACCGCCAGCATCACTTCGGCGACTTCGTTCGCAGCCGCCGGATCGACCACCGTCAGCGCCGTCGCGTTCGATGGCGCCTGCACGAAGACATAGTTGCCCGCCAGCAATCCGCCACCCTCGATCGGATAGACACCGGCTGCGGCATCGTCCGCCGCCAGCGCCCTGAACCTCAGGCTGCCGGTGGTGGCACCGGACAGCGTCTCTTCGCCGACGAAGCCACCGACGCTGCCGGTGTAGACGGATGGCAGCAGGCCTCGGAAGGCGGTGACCGGATCGGCCAGGTAGGTGAGCGTGGCCGGTTCGATGCTCGCGCGCGCCGTCGCGACACCGGCAGACAGGCGGTAATTGGACGCCCGACCCAGTCCGTCGGACAAGGCGACGGCGCCGCTGACGAGCTTGCCCGCGCCGACATCTGCGGTGTCGAACAACGCTCCGGCGTAGCCCAGGCCCAGCGTCTCGCCCGCCACGAGGTTGCCGAGCGTGCCGCCGGACAGCGTCGCCGTGCGCGTGCCGTCGTAGACCTTGTCGGCGGCCACCACCGCGCTCAGCGTCAGCGGGCGCGGCGTGATGCTCGCGCTCAGTGCCAGCGCGCCGTCGGGCAAGGCATAGTTGCTCGCGCGTGCGCTGCCGTCCTGCAACGCCGCCGTGCCGGTGACCGGCTTGCCGGCACCCACGTCGCTCGTGTCGAAAAGGCCTCCCGAGAGCGCGATCCCCAGCGTCTCGCCCGCCACGAGGTTGCCGAGCGTGCCGCCGGACAGCGTCGCCGTGCGCGTGCCGTCGTAGACCTTGTCGGCGGCCACCACCGCGCTCAGCGTCAGCGGGCGCGGCGTGATGTCGCCCGTGATCGCCGACTCGAACGTGTACCCGAACACGGGCCGGCCCTGCCCGTCATGAACCGCCGGATCGAACACGCCGATCGTCGTCGCAATGCCGCTGCCGACGTCCGGCTGCACAAAGGCGAGCGTGGGCGCCTGCAGCGGCGTGCCGAGTTGCTGGCCCGGCCGCAAACCCGCCACCGACAAGCTCGCCGGCGGCAGCGCCGGCACCGAAGTCGTTGCATCGTAGGTCTTGCTCGGCGACTGTGCCGAACGCAGCGTCAGGACCGCCGGTTGCGCGAACACGATGCCGTCGCCCGAACCGAGGGCCGTCTTCGGATAGGTGCTGCCGTACTGCAGGAAGGCGTACGGCATGCCGAGCACGGGTAGCGAGTCGTCCTGCACATAGAGCAACCAGCGGCCGTTCGGCGCGCCGAGCGAGATCGGTGTGCCGCTCAACTGGGCGATGTTCGACGCACCGTCGAAGCCGGCCGCCAGGATCGCCGTGCCGCTGGCAGATGAGGAGAAGTCGGCGCTGGCGCTGTTCGCCAGGCTCCCGGTGAACAACTGGATCGGCCCGCCGACGTACGCCGTGAACCCCCCCTCGCCTGCAAACTCCATCGCCGGCGCGCGCATCGTCAGTGCGCCGCCGGTCTGGATGGACGAATCGAGTATCCGGATCCTGCCGCCGCCGCCCCCGGTGGCCGCATTCAGCGTCACGTCCAGGTCCACCTCCTGCTCACCGGCGGCGCCGATGATCGAGGAGTTCTGGACCACGATGTCGCGCTCGGCAGCTAGCGTCAGGGAGACACGCCGCTTGGACGCGACACGGATGTTCGCCGAACGCACCGTGATGTCGCCGGGCTGGGAATTGGCGCCACCGTGGCCCGTGGTCACGACGACGTTGTTGCCGTCGTTCAGCGCGGCTTCGATCGTCGACGACGAAATCACCGCGCTGTCGTCCAGCGAAGTGAAGCTGGGGCCTGCGGTCATGTCAACCGTGTTGGCGTCGTCGGTGATCAGGATGTCGTTCGGATCGAGCAGCCACTGCCCCGCTGCCCCGGCAGGCGCATCGGCGCGCACCGATGCCGGGCGCGCATCGAGATGGCCGCCCGAGGTCTCGATGAAGCCGCCGTTGCCGCCGCCGGCACCGCCGCGCGCGCTCAGGCTGCCGTAGACCCGCGTCGCCTCGTCCGACCACAGCACGATGTGGCCGCCGTCGCCGCGCCCGTTGGCATCGGCGTGGATGCTCGCGCGCCCGCCCATGTACAGCGCGCGCGCGTTGGGCACGCTGGCATCGCGCCCCTGACGGCCGCCGCCGGCCAGCACGCTGCCGCCGCCCTGGCTGCCCGAGACGTCGATCGTCGAATCGTCGAGCAGCGCCACCTCGGTGCCGAGCACGCGCACGTCGCCGCCGCGGCTGCCGGTGGCGCTGGTGAGGCTGCCCGCACCCAGCGTGGTGCGCCCGGCGGCGCGCAGTTCGATGTGCCCACCGCTGCCGGCAACGGCATCGGCGCGCACCAGACCCTGCTGGTTGACCATCGCCGCGGTGAGGTCGACGCGGCCGCCGCCGACGCTCACGCTTCCCAGATTGAGCACCTCGCCGCGCGGCGCCTGTACGCGTACCGCGACGTTGGGTGTCGCGCTGTCGACCAGTTCGACGCTGGCGCCCGCGGCCAGCGCCACCTGGCCGTCGGGCGCCACGATCAAGCCCTCGTTGCGCACGCCGCCGCTGCCGCCCAGCAGCAGCACGCGGCCGCCCGCGGTGGTTCGCAGTTCGCCCTGGTTCACGAGTGCCGCGTCGCGGTCGCCCGCCGCGGCCGCGAGGCCGAGCCGCCCGGCGCGCCAGTCGTCGTTGCCGATGTTGAGCGTCGAGACGACGAGCGAGCCGACGTCCACACGCGCATCGCGCCCGAACAGCACGCCGTACGGATTGACCAGCCAGACCTGGCCGTTGCTCGTGAGGCTGCCGAGGATCTGCGACGGATCGCGACCGACGACGCGGTTGAGCACGCGGCTCGCGGCACTGGGCTGCTCGAAGCGCACGCCATGCCCGGCGCCGACCGAGAAGCTCTGCCAGTCGAGCAGTGCCCCGGCAGAGTTGGTCACGGTCATCTGCTTGCCCTGGACGGCGACGCGGGCCTGTCCCTGCACGACCGCGAGGCCCGTGGGCAGCGCGGGCAGCGCGGGCGACTGGGCTCGTGCGTCGGCGCCGACGAGCGCGAACGACGCCAGGCCAGCGGCGGCCAGTGCGCGCACGAGCGCAAGCTGCGCGGCCGGACGGCCGGGCCACGATGCGCGCGGCGCGCGGCGCCGCACCGACGAACGCGGATGCAGGACGTTCATCATGGCCGTTACACCTCGTGGCGCGCCGGTCGCGGCCGAGCCGCTGCGCGCGTGGTCATCGCATCAGAACGCATACTGTGCCGCGGCATGGAGCCGTGTGTCGCCTCGATCGGTCTGGATGCCGTCGCGCAAGGCATGGGCGAGGGCCAGGCGCAGCGACAGGCCGCCGCGGTCGAACTGCAGCCCCACGCCGGCTCCGGCCAGGTTGCAGTGGCTGCGCTCGAACCTGCAGGGCGCATCGAACCGGTTGGCCACGACGCCGCCATCGACGAAACCGAAGGCACGCAGCTGCGACGCACCGGCATCGCTGCGCACGAGGGCGAGCAGCTCGGGCGACGTCAGCTCGAGCGAGGCCGCCGCACCGCGGTCGCCGGCGATCTCGCGCTCGCGATAGCCGCGCACCGAGGCCGCGCCGCCGATGCCGAACTGCTCGCCGCTGACGAGCGCGTCGTTCGTCCACTGCACATTCAGCCTGGCGTCCAGGCGCCAGCTTTCGGCCAGGGCGGTCTGCGCCGACGTGGCGAGGTGCCAGGTGCTGTAGTGCGAGCGTGCGCCCGGGCGCAGCGCCTCGAAGGCTGCGGTGCCGGCGCTGGCGCCGCCGCCCCAGCCGAAGTTGCGCGTCCACGCCAGCGACGCCGCCCAGCCGAACGCTCCCGACGAGCGCAGGCTGTACTCGAGCGTGAGCGGCATCACCGTCACGTCACCCACGGCGCTGCCGCACGCGCCGGCGGGCAGGCCGGCGATGGCGCAGCGGTTGACGTAGGCCCGGCGATCGATCGCGACGCCGGCGCGTTGGTCGAGTTCGGTCGCGAAGGGCAGATAGTGCGTCAGCCGCAGCCCCGCGAGCTGCCCGCGGCCGCTGATGCTGAGGTCGCCGACCGGGGTGGTGCTCGTTCCCGCGTCGATGTCCGAGTAGGCGGCATAGCCCTCGAGCATCGACAGGATGCCCGGCAGCGGGCGCCGGTACATGATGCTTGCCACCACCACGCCCGACGCGTGGCTGGGCGAGGTCTGCAGTTGCAGCGCCGCGACGTCGCCCACGCCGCTCACGTCGGCATGCTGCAGCGCGGCGCCGACGCGCCAGCGGCCGGTGCCCGGGTTGCCGGTGTTCTCGGCGCTCAGCACGGCGCGCCAGGGATCGTGCTGCTGCACCGAGAGCTCGGCAGCGATCTCGCCGCTGCGCTCGCCCGGCGACAGGAGCACCTGCATCTGCCGCGCCGGGTTCTCGTTGGCAAGCTGCAACTGGCGGTCGATGGTGCGCAGCCGCGGCGTGCGCCCCTGCTCGAGGGCAGGCAGCGCCGCGCGTGCCGCGACCGCTGCCGGGCCCTCGACGTCACGCACGGTGATCGACGCGACGCGGCCCTCGACGACGACGATGCGCACCGTGCCGTCGACCACCCCCTGCGCGGGCAGGTAGGCGACGACGCCGCCGTAGCCGGCCTCGGCGTAGCGGCGCTGCACGCGCTCGGCCAGGCGCTGCAGCACGGCCAGATCGGTCGGGCCGCGCGGCGTCGGCGCGTCGGCGAGCAGCTGCTCGGCAGGAATGAGGGTCGCGCCCTCGATCACCACGCGCCGGACGTCGACCTGCGGCGTCGCAGCCTGGGCGACGGCCACGCCGGCCGTGCCCGCCACCACCGCGGCCACCAACGAGGCCACCAACGAGGCCACCGCCCGGCCCGCCCGCCAGCGCGCGCAGCGACGTGCGGTGCAACCGGATCCGTGTATCTTGTCGATGAGGGGTCTCCTTGGCAGCAGGGGCGTGCCGGCGAGGCACCCGGGTGCATCGCCTCGAGCGGTGCGCACGATCGCAGACGATGTTAGGCGCTGCCGCATCACGTGCAAAGCGCCGCACGTGCCCCCAGGAGAGGGATCGCGCGCCGGCGCCGCGTCGGCGCCATCGCGCTCACCGTCGTCGTCGCCATCACCGCCCTCGTCGCCATCGCCATCGCCTGCGCCCGCCATGCACCGCCACGGCCCTGCCCTCTTCGCCTGCAGCTGCTGCGCCGCGGGGCCGCCGCCGTGAAGCGGAGATAATCGCGGCCGCGAAATGAAGACCAACCCTGCACGAAGCCGGACGATGAACTCGCAACGGCCGAACCGCGGGTGAGCGTGGCGCCGCACGGCCACGGCGCGCCCGCATCCGAGCGCGACCTGCGGCTGGACAAGTGGCTCTGGGCAGCGCGCCTGTACAAGACGCGCGCCCTGGCGGCCGAAGACGTGCTGCGAGGCCGGGTTCTGATCAACGACCTGCCGGCCAAGCCGGCGCGCGCGCTGCGTCCGGGCGATCGCCTGCTGCTGCGCAGCGGAGCGACGCCGCGCGAGCTGATCGTGCGTTCGCTCAGCCGCCTGCGCGGGCCGGCTGCCCAGGCCCAGGCGCTGTACGAGGAGACCGCGGCGAGCCGCGAGGCACGCGAGCGGGCCGTCCTGCGCCGGCGGGAGGCGGCCGACCCGGCCGAGGCGATCGAGCAAGGACGTCCCACCAAGCGCGAGCGTCGTCGGCTCGCGTCCTGGCAGCGCTGGAGTGCGAGCGTCGACGGTCTCGCGGACGACGCACCGGAGTAGCCGCCGCGCCCCGGCAGGCTGAGCGACAGCGGCCCGCGTCGAGGGCGCCGCAAGGCGCCGTGCCTGGGCTGCGCCGAGCCCGGCCGTGCGTCATTTCCCGCTCCCCCGGGTCGACCCGCCCTTGAACCCGGCTTCGCGGCCCCCATGCTCCTCAATCAACCGATCCGAGAACCATGAATCCAACTCCCGACAGCGCCAGCGAGGCCCCAACCCCCACGACGCAGGCCGGCGATCCCGCTTCGACCACGGTCGGCCTGGAGGCGCAGCTGGCCGACCTGCAGGCCCGCCATACGGAGGTCGCCGACGCCTTCCTGCGCGCCAAGGCCGAGACCGAAAACGTGCGGCGCCGCGCCGACGAAGACGTCGCGAAGGCGCGCAGGTTCGCCAACGAGGCCTTTGCCGAGAGCCTGCTGCCGGTGCTCGACAGCCTCGAAGCGGCGACCACGATCGCCAGCGCCAGCACCGAGCAGATGCTCGAAGGCGTGCACGCCACGCTGCGCCAGCTCGGCAGCGCGCTGGAGAAGAACCAGGTCGTCGCCATCGCCCCGCCGGCGGGCACGAAGTTCGATCCGCACCGCCATCAGGCGATCAGCGTCGTGCCCTCCGAGCAGGAACCCAACACCATCGTGTTCCTGCTGCAAAAGGGCTACCTCATCCACGATCGCGTGCTGCGCCCGGCGCTGGTCACCGTGGCGGCCGCGAAATGAACACCGCAACCCGCGCGGCCGCTTGAAAGCCGGCCGGCGATCCACAACTCCAACACCACCGCATCCGCAGGAGCTGAAACGAACATGGCCAAGATCATCGGCATCGACCTGGGCACCACGAACTCGTGCGTCGCCATCATGGAAGGCAACACCACCAAGGTGATCGAGAACAGCGAGGGCGCGCGCACCACGCCGTCGATCATCGCCTACCAGGACGACGGCGAGATCCTCGTCGGCGCCTCGGCCAAGCGGCAGGCGGTCACGAACCCGAAGAACACGATCTACGCCGTCAAGCGCCTGATCGGGCGCAAGTTCGCCGAGAAGGAGGTGCAGAAGGACATCGACCTGATGCCCTTCAGGATCACCGCCGCCGACAACGGCGACGCCTGGGTCGAGGTGCGCGGCAAGAAGCTCGCGCCGCCGCAGGTGAGCGCCGAGATCCTGCGCAAGATGAAGAAGACCGCCGAGGACTATCTCGGCGAGGACGTGACCGAGGCCGTGATCACGGTGCCGGCCTACTTCAACGACAGCCAGCGCCAGGCGACCAAGGACGCCGGCCGCATCGCCGGCCTCGAGGTCAAGCGCATCATCAACGAACCCACCGCCGCCGCGCTCGCCTTCGGCCTGGACAAGCACGGCAAGGGCGACCGCAAGATCGCCGTCTTCGACCTCGGCGGCGGCACCTTCGACATCTCGATCATCGAGATCGCCGACGTCGACGGCGAGAAGCAGTTCGAGGTGCTGTCGACCAACGGCGACACCTTCCTCGGCGGCGAGGACTTCGACCAGCGCATCATCGACTACATCGTCACCGAGTTCAAGAAGGAGCAAGGGGTCGACCTGACCAAGGACGTGCTGGCGCTGCAGCGCCTGAAGGAAGCCGCCGAGAAGGCCAAGATCGAGCTGTCCAACAGCACGCAGACCGACGTCAACCTGCCCTACATCACGGCCGACGCGTCGGGCCCCAAGCACCTGAACATCAAGCTCACGCGCGCCAAGCTCGAGGCGCTGGTGGAGGATCTGATCGAGCGCACGATCGAGCCGTGCCGCACCGCGATCAAGGACGCCGGTGTCAAGGTCGGCGAGATCAACGACGTGATCCTGGTCGGCGGCATGACGCGCATGCCCAAGGTGCAGGACAAGGTCAAGGAGTTCTTCGGCCGCGAGCCGCGCAAGGACGTCAACCCCGACGAGGCGGTGGCGGTGGGCGCGGCGATCCAGGGCCAGGTGCTGTCGGGCGAGCGCAAGGACGTGCTGCTGCTCGACGTGACGCCGCTGTCGCTGGGCATCGAGACGCTGGGCGGCGTGATGACCAAGATGATCAAGAAGAACACCACCATCCCGACCAAGTTCGCCCAGGTGTTCAGCACCGCCGACGACAACCAGCCGGCGGTGACGATCAAGGTCTACCAGGGCGAGCGCGAGATGGCCACCGGCAACAAGAGCCTGGGCGAGTTCAACCTCGAGGGCATCCCGCCGGCGCCGCGCGGCCTGCCGCAGATCGAGGTCACCTTCGACATCGACGCCAACGGCATCCTGCACGTCAGCGCCAAGGACAAGGGCACCGGCAAGGAGAACAAGATCACCATCAAGGCCAACTCGGGCCTGTCCGAAGCCGAGATCGAGAAGATGGTCAAGGACGCCGAGGTCAACGCGGCCGAGGATCACCTCAAGTTCGAACTCGTGCAGGCACGCAACCACGCCGACGCGACCGTGCACTCGGTCAAGAAGAGCCTGGCCGAGCACGGCGACAAGCTCGACGGCGGCGAGAAGGAGGCGATCGAAGCGGCCATCAAGAGCGTCGAGCAGGCGCTCAAGGAAGACGACAAGGCGGCGATCGAGTCCAGGACCGAGGCGCTGATGACGGCGAGCCAGAAGCTCGGCGAGAAGATGTACGCCCAGGCGCAGGCCGCGGCCGGCGCTGCCGGTGCCGGTGCCGCCCCGGGCGCGGACGCCGGTGCGGCCCACGCCAAGGCGCATGCCGGCGACGACAACGTGGTCGACGCCGACTTCAAGGAAGTGAAGAAGTGATAGGCCGGACAGCCCGCCTCGGCGGGCTGCCGTCCGATCTCGCCGCGTTCGACGTGACAGGCTGCGCCTGCACGTCGACGCGGCGCTCGCACTTCTGACCTGCATACGACTTTCATGGCAAAGCGCGATTACTACGACGTGCTCGGGGTGGCGAAGAACGCTTCCGAGGACGACATCAAGAAGGCCTACCGCAAGCTGGCCATGAAGCACCACCCTGACCGCAACCAGGGGGACACGGCCAAGAAGGCCGAGGAGAAGTTCAAGGAGGCCAAGGAGGCCTACGAGATGCTCTCCGACGCCAACAAGCGTGCCGCCTACGACCAGTACGGGCACGCCGGCGTCGACCCGAACATGGGCGGCATGGGGCGTGGCGGTCCGGAGGGCTTCGGCGGCTTCGCCGAGGCCTTCGGCGACATCTTCGGCGACATCTTCGGCGGCGGCCGCGGCCGCGGCGGCGGCGGCGGCGGCGGCCAACAGGTCTATCGCGGCGGCGACCTCAGCTACGCGATGGAGATCTCGCTCGAGGAGGCGGCCTTCGGCAAGGACACGCAGATCCGCGTGCCGAGCTGGGACAACTGCGATACCTGCCACGGCTCGGGGGCCAAGCCCGGCACCAGCACCAAGACCTGCCCGAGCTGCAACGGCAGCGGCGCGGTGCACCTGCGCCAGGGCTTCTTCAGCATCCAGCAGACCTGCCCGCACTGCCGCGGCAGCGGCAAGATCATCCCCGAGCCCTGCCCCACCTGCAGCGGCGCGGGCAAGCTCAAGAAGCAGAAGACGCTCGAGGTCAAGATCCCGGCCGGCATCAACGAGGGCATGCGCATCCGCTCGGCCGGCAACGGCGAACCGGGAAGCAACGGCGGGCCGCCGGGCGACCTCTACATCGAGATCCGCGTCAAGCCGCACGACATCTTCGAGCGCGACGGCGACGACCTGCACTGCACGGTTCCCGTCGGCCTGACGACGGCCGCGCTCGGCGGCACCATCGAAGTGCCGACGCTGGGCACGGGTAAGGCCGAGATCGAGCTGCCCGAAGGCACCCAGCACGGAAAGACCTTCCGCCTGCGCGGCAAGGGCATCAAGGGCCTGCGCTCGAGCTACCCGGGCGACCTGTACTGCCACGTCGGCATCGAGACGCCGGTCAAGCTCACCGAGCACCAGAAGAAGCTGCTGCGCGAGCTCGACGACAGCTTCAGGAAGGGCGGCGAGCGGCACTCGCCCAACGCCAAGACCTGGGCCGATCGCGTCAAGGACCTGTTCAAGTAGCGCGGCGTCCGCGGGGTCAAGTCGGCGCACGCGCGGCCGATAACGGGGCTCGTACCCGCCACAAGCCCCGAGAGACGCCGTGACCGCATCGCCCATCGTCTTGACGAGTCGCGCCGCCGTGCGCCAGTCCGGCCGCTTCCGTGACGAGATGCACAAGGCGCGGGCCCTGGTCATCGACGGCAACCCGACGACGCGCAGCGTGCTGTGCGGTCAGCTGCGCGACCTGGGCGTGAGCAACGTCAGCCAGTGCGGCTCGATCGTCGAGGCGCGCAACCGGCTCGAAGCGGTGCGCTACGACATCGTGCTGTGCGAGCAGCACTTCCCCGACGCCAACACGACCGGCCAGCAGCTGCTCGACGACCTGCGGCGCAACCAGCTGCTGCCGCTGACCACCGTCTTCATCATGATCACCAGCGAGGCCACCTACTCGAAGGTGGCCGAGGCGGCGGAGTCGGCGCTCGACAGCTACCTGCTCAAGCCGCACAACACCTCCAACCTCGCCGAGCGGCTGGCGCACGCACGCCGGCGCAAGGCGATCCTGAAGGACATCCTCGAGGCGGTCGATGCCGGTCGCTACGAGGACGGCGCGCAACTGTGCCTCGAGCGCTTCAACCGCCGTGGCGAGTACTGGCTGTACGCGGCGCGCATCGGCGCCGAGCTGCTGCTCAACCTCAACCGGCACGAGGAAGCGCGCGCGCTGTTCGATGCCGTGCTCGCCACGCGTGCCCTGCCCTGGGCCAAGCTCGGCGTGGCGCGCGCGCAGATCGAAAGCGGCGAGATGGCCAAGGCGGTGCGCACGCTCGAGTCGCTCATCATCGAGGAGCCGACCTACGTCGACGCCTACGACGTGATGGGGCGCGCGCGACTCGAGCTGGGTGACTTCGAGGGCGCGATGGACGTGTACCTGAAGTCGGTCACGCTCACGCCCGAGTCGATCCCCAGGCTGCAGAAGGCCGGCATGCTCGCCTACTACCGCGGCGACCTCGGCGAGGCCGCCAAGTGCTTCGATCGCGCCGTGCGCGCCGGCATCGGCTCGAAGATGTTCGACTGGCAGACGGTGGTGCTGCTGGCCTTCGCGCGCTTCCAGGAGGGCGACTCGCGCGGCCTGCAGCGCTGCTGCGACGACCTCGATGCCGCCCTGGCCAAGGCCGCGCAGAGCCAGCGCCTGGCGCGCTTCGTGCGCGTCGTGCACGCGCTGCTGCTGATGCTGCACCAGCGTCACGCCGAGGCCGCCGAGACGATCCGCCTGCTTGCCGCCGAACTCGACGCCACCGACTTCGACGTCGAGGCCGCGAGCAACATGCTGACGCTGCTGTCCATGCTGGCGCACACGGGCATGCGCATCGACGGCGCCGAGCAATGGGTCGACCGCGTCGCACTGCGCCAGACGGGCTCGAAGATTCTGACCGAACTGCTGGTGCGCGCCGCGATGACGCATCCGCCCTTCACCGAGCGCATCCAGGCCGCCCACGCCCAGATCGGCCGCCTGGCCGAGGAGGCGATGGGCTTCGCGCTCAAGGGTGACCCCAGCAAGGCCGTCGGGCAACTGATCGCCGCTGCCGGCAGCACGCTCAACGCCAAGCTGCTCGACACCGCACGCGCCACGCTGCAGCGCTACCGCTCGCGCATCGACGACCCCGCCGGCTTCGGCCGCGCCATGGACGAGCTGCGCAAGCGCATCGCCCCGCAACGCTCGCCGCTGGTCGAGACGAACGGCCGCAAGGCCGGGGCGCTGGTGCTGCGACGCCCAAGCACCGGCAGCT
>JAFECX010000097.1 GCA_018241895.1 Pseudomonadota bacterium | reverse complement strand
GTCGCGGCGGTTCCGCGCTGCCCGTGCGCTCCTAGAATGCGCCGATGGTTCCGCACCTGATCACCGCGCTCACCGGTCCGATCAACGAACTGGAGGCGCGGCTGCTCGACTCGATGCCGGCGATCGAGCGCTGGTTCCGCCTCGAGCGGATGGAGCACACGCCGCCGTTCTACACCTCGGTGGACCTGCGCAACGCAGGCTTCAAGCTCGCGCCGGTCGACACCGAGCTGTTCCCGCACGGCTTCGACCACCTCACCGAGGAGATGCTGCCGCTGGCGGTGCAGGCCGCCATGGCGGCGATCGAGAAGATCTGCCCCGAGGCCAAGAACCTGCTGCTGATCCCGGCCGCGTGCTCGAGCAGCTTCTATCTCGCGCACCTGCAGCGGCTGGTGCAGATCTTCACGCTGGCGGGGCTGAACGTGCGCCTGGGCTCGCTCGACCCGACACTCGCGGCGCCGCGCAAGCTGCTGCTGCCCGACGGCACCGAGCTCGCGCTCGAGCCGCTGGTGCGCCGCAGGCGCCGGCTCGGCCTGCTCAATTTCGACCCCTGCACCGTGCTGCTCAACGACACCCTCGCCGGCGGCGCGCCGCCCGTTCTGCGCGGGCTGTACGAGCAGTACCTGCTGCCGCCGCTGCACGCGGGCTGGGGCGTGCGGCGCAAGTCGCGCCACTTCCAGAGCTACGAGGAGGTGGCCAAGAAGTTCGCCAAGCTGCTCGGCATGGATCCGTGGCTGATCACGCCGATGACCGGCGGCCACGCGCGCGTCGAGGCCGGCGACGGCCACGGATTCGAAGCGCTGCGTGCCAGTGCCGATGCGTTGCTGGGCAAGCTGCGGCGCAAGCACAAGGAATACGGCATCGCCGACAAGCCCTACGTCGTGCTCAAGGCCGACGACGGCAGCGGCGTCGGCGAAGGCGTCGTGACGCTGCGCGACGCGGCCGACCTCGCGGCGCCCGCGTTGCACGCGCAGCTGTTCGCCGGCGGCGCTGGCGCGCGCGAGATGCTGGTGCAAGAGGGCGTGCCGACGCACGAGCGCATCAACGACGCCGTCGCCGAACCGGTGGTGTGCATGATCGACCGCTACGTGGTCGGCGGCTACTACCGTGTGCACGCCGGACGCCGCCCCGACGAGAACCTCGCCGCGCCCGGCTCGGCGTTCGTGCCGCTGGCCTTCGCCGAGTGCCATCACCTGCCGCGCCGCGGCGCCAAGCCCGGCGCCAGCGCACCGAACCGCTTCTACATGTACGGCGTCATCGCGCGCCTGGCGATGCTGGCCGCGGCCTACGAGCTCGAGGCCACCGACCCGGACGCCGAGAGCTACGAGTGAGTCGCGCCGAAGCGCCCCGCGGGCGTGCGCTGGGGGCGCTCACGTTCGGCGCCCTGGGTGTCGTCTACGGCGACATCGGCACCAGCCCGCTGTACGCGCTCAAGGAGGTGTTCGCGCGCGACCGCGTGCCGCTGACGCCCGACAACGTGATCGGCGTGCTGTCGCTGGTGTTCTGGACGCTGACCATCATCGTCAGCGTCAAGTACGTGCTGCTCGTCCTGCGCGCCGACAACAACGGCGAGGGCGGCCTGGTGGCGATGCTGGCACTGGCGTCCAACGCCGTGCGCGAGCGCCCGGCTCTGCGCCGCGGCCTGCTGCTGGTCGGCATCTTCGGCACCGCGGTGTTCTTCGGCGACGGCGTCATCACGCCGGCGATCACGGTGCTGTCGGCGATCGAGGGCCTCGAGGTCGCGGCGCCGGGGCTGCATCGCTACATCGTGCCGATCACGCTGGCCGTGATCTTCGCGCTGTTCGCCGCGCAGCGCTTCGGCTCGGGCGTCGTCGGCCGCTTCTTCGGGCCGGTGATGCTCACCTGGTTCGTCACCATCGCGCTGCTCGGCGCCCTGCACCTCGCCGACAACCCGCAGGTGCTGGTCGCGCTGCTGCCGCACCACGCGCTCGGCTTCATGCTGCGCCATCCGGGCATGGCCTTCGCCGCGCTGGGCGCCGTCGTGCTGTGCGTCACCGGCGCCGAGGCGCTGTATGCCGACCTGGGCCACTTCGGCAAGCGGCCGATCCGCACCGCCTGGTTCTCGATCGTCATGCCGGCCTTGCTGCTGAGCTACTTCGGCCAGGGCGCGATGCTGCTGGCCGCGCCGCAGGACGTGGTCAACCCGTTCTACGAACTGGCGCCCAAGTGGGCGCTGTTTCCGCTCATCGTGCTTGCGACGCTGGCCTCGGTGATCGCCTCGCAGGCGCTGATCACGGCCGCCTTCTCGGTCACCAAGCAGGTCGTGCAGCTGGGCTACCTGCCGCCGCTGCGCATCGCGCACACCTCGGTGCGCGAGACGGGGCAGATCTACATGCCCGTCGTCAACTGGACGCTGTTCGGCTTCGTCGTCTTCGCGGTGGCGACGTTCGGCACGTCGGGCGCGCTGGCCTCGGCCTACGGCATCGCGGTGACGATCGACATGACGATCACCACCGTGATGACGTTCTTCGTCGTGCGCTATGCGTGGCGGCTGCCGCTGGCGCTGGCGCTGGCCGCGACCTGCGTGTTCTTCGTCGTCGACTTCACCTTCTTCGCCGCCAACGCCGTCAAGCTGTTCGAGGGCGGATGGTTCCCGGTCGCCATCGGCATCGGCATGTTCACGCTGATGCTGACCTGGAAGCAGGGCCGCCGCCTGATCCGCGAGCACCGCCGGCACGAATCGATCGACCTCGCGAGCTTCCTCGAGGCGCTGTTCGTCAGCCCGCCGCAGCGCGTGCGCGGCACCGCCGTCTTCCTGCACGTCGAGGCCGGCATCACGCCGTTCGCGCTGCTGCACAACCTCAAGCACAACAAGGTGCTGCACGAGCAGAACCTGTTCGTCGCCGTCGTGCTGCACGAGGTGCCGTGGATCGGCTTCGACAAGCGCATCCAGATCGAGCCGCTGGGCCACGACTGCTGGCAGGTGCGGCTGCACTACGGCTTCAAGAACGAGCCCGACATGCCCGCGGCCCTCGAGCTGCTGCAGGGGCGCGGCATCGAGCTCGACCCGATGCAGACGAGCTACTTCCTGAGCCGCGACACGATCGTGCCCACGCTGGGCGGCGGCATGGCGATGTGGCGCGAGAAGCTGTTCGCCAGCATGCACCGCAACGCCGCGTCGATGGCCGACTTCCTGCACCTGCCGGCCAACCGCATCGTCGAGCTGGGCAGCAAGCTGGAGATCTGAGCAACCTGTGAACGAACCGCTCACGCCGGCTCGACGCGCCCTGACGCCCCCGCTCGGCGTTGCGAAGGCGCGCCACATCGCGCGATAGGGCTGCGCTTTGCGCCTCGAGCGGGGCCGCGCTGTCGCGCCGCTCGGGCGCGACCGATTCATGCACAGGTTCCGAGCCGCGGCGCGTGCGCGCGCCAGGTCAGGCGCGCGCGCGCGCCCTGAACAGCTCGAGCAGGCCGACCTCGCGCGGCCCCGGCCGCAGCTCGGCCTCGTCGCCCGCGCGCACGACGCCGGGCTCGATCACCGCGAGATAGCTGCCGCACCAGCCCGAGCGCACCATCAGCCGCGAGGCCTGCGCAAAGCCCATCGCGGCGTCGAGCTTGTCGCAGGGAAAGCGCGGCCCGCTCACCGCCAGCACGCAGCCGCCCAGGTGCAGCCGGTCGCCGATCCACAGATCGCTTTCGACGACGCCCGACAGCGTCAGGTTCTCGCCGAGCGCGCCCGGCGGCAGCACGTCGGCCCAGGCGGCGGCGCGCGCCTGCGCACGCACCGTCTGCCAGAACGCGTAGTGCTCGCTCGGGTAGGCATACACGGCCTTGGTCAGGCCGCCGTGCGTCGACAGGTCGGCCTGCTCGTCGCCTTCGAGGCCGAGCGCGCGCACCGCGACGGCCGCGCCGGGCGCCACGGCGCGCTTGCCGATCGCCGAGAGCACCTGTCGCGCGCCCACGGCCAGCTCGCGCGCCAGCGCGACGTTGACGCTTTCGATGCGGATAATCCGGGTGGCCGGCATGTGGGCACTTTTAGCATGACGGCAACGTCGGCGGCCGGGCGGCGCGCGGATCCTGGATCCGCGCGCCTCGGCCCCCTGGGCAGGGTCCTGACCCCGAGATCGGGTTCGGACCACAATACCCGTCCCCCGACGCCAGCGGGCGCCGGGGGCCATCGCGAACGGGGTCGCACCGTCGCGGCATTGGGCGAGCCGCCATCCCGCCTGCACGTGCGCCGACCAGGGCGCGCTCGACCGGGGGCTTGCCCAATTCCGCTTCTTCTGGCCTTCAAAACGATCGGAGAGTGCTCCCATGAACCATCCTGCACCGGAGGGCTTGCGCCTGAACGTCCCCGCCTACGTCACCCACGCCCGGCTCGTCGAGTGGGTGGCCGAAGTCGCCGCCCTCACCGAGCCGGCGGCCGTGTACTGGTGCAACGGCAGCGACGAGGAGTACCGGCGCCTGACGCTGCAGCTCGTCGACGCGGGCACGCTGGTGCCGCTCAATCCGGAGTTGCGCCCGCGCAGCTTCCTCGCGCGCAGCGACCCCGGTGACGTGGCCCGCGTCGAGGATCGCACCTTCATCTGCAGCGCAAAACCCGAAGACGCCGGCCCGACCAACAACTGGATGGCGCCGGCCGAGATGCGTGCACTGCTGCAAAGCAGCCCCAAGGCCCTGTTCCGGGGATCGATGCGCGGGCGCACGATGTACGTCGTGCCGTTCTCGATGGGGCCGCTGGGCTCGCACATCGCGCACGTCGGCGTCGAGCTCACCGACAGCGCCTACGTCGCGGTGAGCATGCGCATCATGACGCGCATGGGCCGCGGCGCGCTCGACGTGCTCGGCAGCCACGGCGACTTCGTGCCCTGCGTGCACAGCGTCGGCGCGCCGCTGGCGGCCGGCCAGCAGGACGTGAGCTGGCCGTGCAACAAGACCAAGTACATCGTCCACTACCCCGAGACGCGCGAGATCTGGAGCTACGGCTCGGGCTACGGCGGCAACGCGCTGCTGGGCAAGAAGTGCTTCGCGCTGCGCATCGCCAGCACGATGGGGCGCGACCAGGGCTGGCTCGCCGAGCACATGCTGATCCTGGGCGTCACCAACCCGCAGGGCCGCAAGTACCACGTCGCCGCCGCCTTCCCCAGCGCCTGCGGCAAGACCAACTTCAGCATGCTGGTGCCGCCGGCCGGCTACGAGGGCTGGAAGGTCACGACCATCGGCGACGACATCGCCTGGATCAAGCCCAATGCCGACGGGCGCCTGTACGCGATCAACCCCGAGGCCGGCTACTTCGGCGTCGCGCCGGGCACGAACTACCAGACGAATCCGAACTGCATGGATACGCTCAAGTCGGACGTCATCTTCACGAACGTCGCGCTCACCGACGACGGCGACGTCTGGTGGGAGGGCATGACCGCGCAGCCGCCGGCGCACCTCGTCGACTGGCAGGGGCGCGACTGGACGCCCGAGATCGGGCGCACGAGCGGCACCAAGGCAGCGCACCCCAACGCACGCTTCACGGTCGCGTCCACCCACAACCCGGTGCTCGACCCGCAGTGGGACGATCCGAGCGGCGTCGCCATCGATGCCTTCATCTTCGGCGGCCGGCGCAGCTCCACGGTGCCGCTGGTGGCCGAGGCGCGCGACTGGGCCGAAGGCATCTACATGGCCGCCACGATGGGCAGCGAGACCACCGCGGCGCAGGCCGGCGCCACCGGCGTCGTGCGCCGCGACCCGTTCGCGATGCTGCCCTTCACGGGCTACCACATGAGCGACTACTTCCAGCACTGGCTCGACCTCGGCGCCAGGCTGCAGGAAAAGGGCGTCGCGCTGCCGCGCATCTACTGCGTCAACTGGTTCCGCAAGGGCGCCGACGGCAAGTTCGTCTGGCCCGGCTACGGCGAGAACATGCGCGTGCTCGAATGGATCCTGGCGCGGCTCGAGGGGCGCGCCGCGGCGCAGGCGAACGCCTTCGGCCTGAGCCCCGCGTACGAGGATCTGCGCTGGCAGGGCCTGAACTTCACGCGCGAGCAGTTCGAGTCCGTGATCTCGATCGACCGCGCGGCGTGGGAGGAGGAACTGGCGATGCACGATGAGCTGTTCACGCGGCTCGCGCACCATCTGCCCGCCGAACTGCCGGCCACGCGCGCACGCATCGCGCAGCGCCTGAGCGCCGCGTGAGGCGGCCGGCACGGCCGCGCGCCGGCCAGCGCCGCCTGCGCCCGGCACGGCCGTGCTCGCCGGCTCGACGCTGCACCTCACCTGCGCGATGAAGCTGCAGCTGCTGTCCGACCTGCACCTCGAGACCGAGGACTTCCGGCCCCGGCCCGCGCCGGGCGCCGAGGTGCTGGTGCTGGGCGGCGACATCGACGCGACGTGGGCCGCCTACGAGCGCTTCGCCGGCTGGCCGGTGCCGGTCGTCGTCGTCGCCGGCAACCACGAGTTCGACGGCCGCGAGCTCACGACGGCCTGGCCGCGGTTTCGCGAGCGCATCGGCGCGCTCGGCTTCACGCTGCTCGAACGCGAGTCGACGGTGCTCAGCGGCCGCGACGGGCGCCGCGTGCGTTTCGTCGGCACCGTGCGCTGGTGCGACTTCGATCTGTACGGCGCCGACAAGCGCGAGCGCAACATGCGCGCCGCCGGCTACTTCCTGCGCCTGATGGGCGCCACGCGCGGCGGCCGCCCGCTCGATGCAACCGAACTGCGTGCAGAGTCGCTGGCCTGCCGCGCCTGGCTCGAGGCCGAACTCGCCGTGCCCGCGCGCGGCCGCTGGGATGCGACGGTGGCGCTCACCCACTTCGGCCCCAGTGCCGCCAGCGCCGACCCGCGCTACGGCCTCACGCCGGCGACGGCGAGCTTCGCCAACGCCGACGACGACCTGATCCCGCGCGCCGACCTGTGGCTGCACGGCCACCTGCACTGCCGGCACGACTATCGCATCGCGCGCCCCGGCCGGCCGCCCGCGCGCGTGCTGTGCAACGCCCGCGGCATGGACGGCAAGGGCGAGAGCGCCGGCTACGACGGCGGCTTCACGGCCGAAGTGTGAGTGCGGGCAGGCGCGCCAGGCTCACCGGTTCTGAGCGCGATCAAGCGCTGCCGCGGCGCCTGGCGGACACTGGCGCCGACGTTCCGCCGCGGGACGATGCGAAGAAAGGACTGCTCATGAAGATCCTCGCCGCCGTCGACGGCAGCCCCTACACCAAGCGCATGCTCGCGTACCTGGCCGCCCACGACGACTGGCTGGGCCCAAACCACGAGTACACCGTGCTGCACGCGGTGCCCCCGCTGCCGCCGCGCGCGGCCGCGGTGATCGAGCGCGACACGCTCAAGGCCTATTACGAAGACGAGGCCGAGAAGGTCTTCAAGCCCATCCGCGCCTTCTTCGCCAAACAGGGGCTGGCGGCCACGTTCGAGGCCAAGGTCGGCCCGGCTGCCGAGGCGGTGATCTCGCGCGTGGCCAAGGGTCGCTTCGATCTCGTCGTGATGGGCTCGCGCGGGCACGGCAGCTTCGTGAATCTGGTGCTCGGCTCGGTGGCGACCAAGGTGCTGTCGGAGACGCAGGTGCCGGTGCTGCTGATCCGGTAAGCGGCACGGGCGGCGGTGCGGCGCATGGCACCCGCGCCGGAGCGCCCGGTGCGGGTGCCGCATGAACACGGCGCGGCGTGCGGCAGCGGCGTCGCCGCGCCTCGGCGCCTAGGGCCGCCGGGGCCCCGCATGCGGTGCGGCCCGGCGCAAGGGCCAGCGCAGCCGCGGCGCGCGCCGGGCCGAAGCGGCGCTCTCTTCGTCTGGCGGCGCTCCTCGCGGCTCACCCTGGTCGAGCAGGGTGAGCTCGAGGCCGAAGGCCGTCCCGTGATCGGCCGGATCGTCGTCGAGCGACGGGCGCTCGACACGGCGCCAGCGGGCGTACCAGGGTTGGGGGCGGCCGATGTCCTTCATCGCAGGCCTCGTTGCGCCGGAGTGGGGGGAAGACGAATCTGCCCGCGCAGTGTCGTGCCTGCGGCACTGCTGCAGCGACGGGAGCAACGCGATCACCGTGGCGCTGTTCACGCCGCCGCCGCTCATGGATGGGGCACAACGGCCGAGCGCCCGCCGGGCCGGCAGCGGAGCGCGCCATGCTTGCGCACACTCAACGCCGCGACGGGGGGATCGGCCATGCTCGGGCCCCCGTGTTCCAGCAGTTGCAGGCAACGACAACCGTGATCGAGGCGCCCGACGACGCGCTGGCGCTGCCCGCCGCGCAGATGGGCGCCAGTGTGCAGGCCATCGAAGCCGGTGAACGGCGCGAACGCACGGCACTGCGTCGAGCGCAAGAGACAATCCCCGACGCGTTCGGCGCGGCTCTCGCGGGAGCGCCGCTGCGTCCTTTCCGTGGCGACGCCACGTTCCGACGAAGGAGTCCCTGACCATGGCCCCCTGGTTCGAACTCACGAAGAGCAGCGATGGGCAATTCCGCTTTTCGCTCAAGACCGACGCCGCCACGCTGCTCAGCAGCGAGGGTTACACGGCCAAGGCCTCGGCGCACAACGGCATCGCCTCGGTGAAGACGAACGCGGCGCAGGACGCGCACTACGAGCGCAAGACGGCGAGCGACGGGCGGCCGTACTTCAACCTCAAGGCGGCCAATACGCAGATCATCGGCACCAGCCCGATGTATGCGGATGTGGCCGCGCGCGACGCCGCCATCGCCGTCGTGCAGGCCGGCGCCGCTGCGGCCGAGGTCAGGGACAACGGCTGAACCGTCGCCACGCGCCGGGCGGCCTGGTCCGCCGCGGCCGCGTTCGACGGTGCGTGCCGCGCGCGGCGCGCGGCGGCGCTGCGGCGCGTCGCGGGCGCGACACGTCGGCCATCAGCAGCACGGCACGCACGATGTCTTCGGCCGCCTCGGCCAGATCGGCCGGCGGCTCGAGCGTGTCGATGACCGCCAGCAATGCATCCGCATCCTCCAGATCCTGCGCATCGAAGTGCATGAAGATCATCGCCAGCGGCTCGACGAGCGCCGCGTCGTCGATGGCCAGCAGCGCCGGGAAGCGCTCGGAGGCGAGCGCGAAGCCGGCGGCCCACGGCAGCACGGCGTCGGACGCGGCGGCGCCATCGCCGACATCCGCGATCCACGGATCGAACCAGCGGCGCGCGGCCATCGCCCGATCGAGCTCGGCGTGACGGCGCTGCACCAGCGCGTGCAACTCGTGCAGCGCGTGCAGCGCGGTCGCATCGGCCGTGGGCGGCAGGGCGCGGCCTTCGGCATCCGTGATGCAGGGCAGCCAGCGCGCCGGCGGCACCGGCTGCGGCTGCAGCAGCACGCCGCACAGGAAGCCGTCGATCGCGCTCAGGTCGAGCGGCTCGAACGGCGGCGGCACGGCGTCGAGCAAGGCCTGCAGCCGCGCGAGATCGGCATCGTCGAGCGCAGAAGTCATCGGCGCACCGCGGCTGGGCGTGGCATCTTCAACATGGGGATGTCGGGCATCGACGCGTCGATCTACATTGCATCCCGATCGGGATGCCGCCGCGATTGTCGCCCGGTGCGGCAGCGGCGCCAGGGCGTCTCGAACGATCCCAACGTGCCCTTCTCCAAGGGCTGTTTCGGGCCCGCGGCAACGCCGCGGGCCTTTTTTTCCCGGCCCGAGACCCTGCCGATGCAGCACCGCGTCCATCGTCACCGGCCTGATGCGCCACGCTAGACTCGTCTGACCTTGCGCCCGCGTGCGCAGGCACGAGGAGACGAGCCATGGGCGCACCAGCGGCCTACACACGCAGCGACGACGTCGGCCACTGGATCGGCGGGCAAGCCGTGCGCGGCAGCGGCACGCGCGCGCAGCCGGTGTGGAACCCGGCCACCGGCGCCGCCGCGCGCCAGGTGCTGCTGGCGGGCGAGGCCGAAGTCGCCGCCGCCGTGGCC
>JAFECX010000096.1 GCA_018241895.1 Pseudomonadota bacterium | reverse complement strand
TACTTCTTGTCGAGCAGGTTCTTGCCCCACAAGGCCACCGTCAGGTCACCGCCTTCACCCGGGCCGACGTGGATGCGGCTGAGCGCCAGGCGGCCGTTCAGCACGTTGAACGCCGGCGTCGTCGAATACAGCTCGACGTTCGGCGTCGAGAGGTTCAGCGGCGTCGAGCTGCGATCGCGGTGCGCGTAGCTCAGCGTGCCCTCGAGCTGTCCGGGCAGACCGAAGTCGGGGAACTTGTAGTCCACGCTCAACGTGTAGTCGTTCTTGGGCACGATCAACCGGCGCAGGCTGGTCACGTCGACGCCGCTGATCGGGTCGATCCAGCGCGTGTACTTGTGATGGAGCGTGGCGTAGTTGAAGGTCACGCGCAGCGCGCTCGTGACGGCCGCCGTCACGTCGAGCTCGGCGCCGGTGTAGGTCGAGCCGCCGATGTTCTCGGTCTTCCAGCCGCCGGCGGGCAGCGCCACCGATTTCTGCTCGTCGGTGAACTTGCTCTGGAACAGCGCCAGGTTGGTGCGCAGACGACGCTCCAGGAACTCGCCCTTGAGGCCGGCCTCGACGCTCTTGAGCGTCTCGGGCCGGAAGCCCTTGACGTAGAACGGCGCCGTGGCCGGGCCCGAGATCGGGTCGAAGCCGCCGCTCGTGTAGCCGACCGCGTACTTCAGGTACGTCATCAGCCGGTCGTTCCAGAAGTAGTTGAACGACAGCGCGGGCGTCGTCTTCGTCCAGGTCTTGTCGCCGATCGCGCTGGCAAATCCGACATCGGGTGCGGCGATCGGCACGGCCGCAAGCAGCGAGCCGGCGCCGGGATTGGCGGGATCGGCGGCGATCACGTAACCCGTGGTCCAGCCGGTGTTCCAGCCGTCGGCGCGACGATGGTCGCGGGTGTAGCGTACGCCGGGCACGATCTCCAGCTTCTCCTGGAACATCTCCGGGCGCCAGCTCAGCTGCGCGAACACGGCCTTCGAGTCGTTGACCGACGAGTGCAGCCCCTTGGCGTCGATCATCGCGAAGTCCACGCCGGCGGCCCCGCCGCCGCCGGGCAGATACATCCCGATGTTGGGGCCCGACGTCTGGCGCCCCTTCTCGTGCGAGTAGTACAGGCCCGCCGTGTAGCCGAGCGTCTTGGTGAGCCGCCCGAGGAAGTCGAACTCCTGCGAGTAGGCCGAGTTCACGAGCAGGACGGGGTGATTGGTGCCGTCGAAGGGGGTCCCCGGAACCAGGAAGGGGCCGCTGTCCGAACGGACATCGGCCGCACCGGCGTAGGCGCCGTAGTTGTAGTTGTTGCGCGTGTCGACCCGGCGAAAGCCGGTGATCGAGCGCAGCGTGAACTCGGGCGCCGCCTCCCACTCGACCTGCAGCGTGTGGCCCTGCGCCACGTTGCGGTTCTTCTGCAGCGCATACGGGTAGTACAGGCTCGTCAGCTTCTGCGGCGAGCAGCCGGCGACGAAGCGCTGGATGCGCGCATCGCCGGTGCCCTGGTTGGCCAGCACGGCCGGCGCCGGATACAGACACTGCGGCGGCGTGTCGTAGCCCTTGGCGATCGAGTAGTCGGCCCCGTAGTCGAGCGTCAGCGAGCGCATCGGCTTCCAGCGCAGGTCGACGCGCGCGGCATCGGAATCGCGCTCGCCGAACCGGGGGCCGCCGGGCGCCGAGTTGCGCACGCCCTCGTTGCCGCGGTGCTCCTTCAGGTAGGCGATCTTCGCCGCCACGGTGTCGCCGAACGGGATGTTGACGATCGTCTTGGACAAGACCTGCTCGCGCTGGGCGATGGTGATCTGCTGCTTGAAGCCGAAGATCGCGAGGTCGGGCTTCGCGGTGTACAGGTTCAGCGCGCCGCCGGTGGCGTTGCGCCCGGACAGCACGCCCTGCGGACCCTTCAGCACCTCGATGCGATCCAGGTCGGCCGCCGGGTTGTTCAGGCCGACCAGCTGCGACAGGTACACGCCGTTCAGGTGCACCGCGATCGGATTCGGCGCGCTGATGAACGCGGTGTTGGTCGTGATGCCGCGGAAGGTCGGGAAGAAGAAGTCCGAGCTGCCCGGATACGGCGCCAGGTTGAGCCCGGGCACGGAGCCGTCGTTCAGGTCCGACAGGCTCACCACGCCCATCGTCTCGAGCTCGCGCGCGTCCATGTTGATGACCGAGATCGGCACCGTCTGCAGGTTCTCGACCTGCTTGCGCGCCGTCACGACGACCTGCTCGAGCGCCTCCTGCGCGCCGGCCGTCACGCCGTGGACCGAGAACGCCGCCGCGATCATGGCAGGGACCGCGCGCGGCACGAAGCGGTTGCCTTGGGACTTGCTCATTCGATCTGGTTCCGAGGGGGGGGGGGAGTGATCGGACCGCGAGGGGTCCCGCCCGCCGTTGCAGCGGCCGCGACGGCCGGCGTCACGGCGCCTGCCCGGCAGCCTCGTGTGTTGCGAGTGTGGTCCGATCGGACCGGCCTCCCGCCCCCAGACGATGCGCCAACCCCGACGCGCTCGCATGCTTGGTATTGAGGTGCATGCTCTACGGCAGAAATCCTAGCATGGGGTGCAGCAGGGGAAAGCTAGGGTCGTCACGGCTTGTCGGCCCGAGGCCCGGCTGCTTTTGCGGCCAGTCGACGGAATGGCGGGAGGCGGAACGTGAACGCAACGGGATCGAGCGAGGCTGCAGCCCACCGCAGGCGCCGGACGGCGTGCGCGGTGCGTCGGCGCTCCCGCCTTCGCACGCGTGCGCCCGGCGTTGCGGGCTCGGGCGGCACGTCGGACGCGGGGAACCCGGCGTGGACTCGCGGCGGGGCAATGCGCCGAATGAGCAGCGTCAACCGAGGGTTGATCCGGCGCACGAGAATTGCGCAGCCGCTTGCAATCGGAAGCGGCCGCGCGCATATGAACGCATACGGAACCGGCGTGCGCAGCGCGCACGGGGCCGCTGCCGACGCGATGCGGGGCCGGGCGCGCGTCACGTCGGCGCGATACCGCGACACCAGGAGTGGGTGACATGACGAAGGAAGACGGCAAGAGTGCCAAGAGTGCCAAGAGGGCCAAGCGTGCCGACAACACCAAGGGTGCCGACAACACCAAGGGTGCCGAGGGCGGCAAGGGTGCCGAGGGCATCGGGAGCGTCGACAGCGCCAGGCGCGCGCGCGCGCCCCGCGGCCATGCCGCGCGCCCGGTGGACGTGCTCGACGACCTGCTCGGCGAGCATCACTACCTCGGGCGCATGCTCAAGGTGCTGGAAGATCAGGTGGCGCTGATCAGCGTCGGCCAGAAGCCCGACGCGCGCATCATGTCGGACGTCATGCACTACGTCACGAACTTCCCCGACCGCTATCACCATGCAAAGGAAGATCTGGTCTACGAGAAGCTGATGCTGCGCGACCCGGCGGCGCGCGCGGCCGTGCGCCACGAGACGCAGGCGAAAAGACGCATCGTCGCCGACAGCCAGTCGTTGTTCGATCTCCTCGAGGACTACCGTGCCGGGCATGCCGACGTCGAGCCCGAGCAGATCAGGCTGCGCGTGCTGGCCTACATCAAGGAACTGCGCCGGCACATGGAAGCCGAGGAGCTGAAGATCTACCCGCGCGCGAAGAAGGCGCTGCGCACGGCCGACTGGCGCGAGGTCGACGAGCGCGTGAAGACGGTGATCGATCCGGTGTTCGGCGCCGAGGTGGCCGAGAACTACCAGGCGCTGCACGATCACTATGTGGAATCGGTCAAGGAAGTCGAGATCGGCAAGCTGCGCGCACGTTTCGAGGAAACGGTGATCCTGATCGAGAGCGCGAGCGCGCTCATCGCCGGCGTCAAGCGCATCCGCGCGCGCATCGGCGAGCACAAACAGGATGCCAAGCGCCGCAACCGCGAGTTCGGACGCGAGCTGCTCAAGATGAAGGATCTGTCCACGGCCCGTGAAGGCCTGAGCACGCTGCGCGAGACGAACCGCGAGATGCGCGCGACGCTCGAGGGCGATGTCAAGTCGCTCTGGAAGGGCACCAGCGAAGCCGCGCGCCGCCCGTTCCAGTACCTCTCGAAGGAGAGCTCGCCGCTGCTGCGCTGGTTGGCGCGGCCGCCGCAGAACTGAGGCGCCGGATCTCGCACACCCGACCCGGGACCCGCATGTCGACGCGTAGGAGGACGCATGGCTAGCTGGCAGGCTGCTGCCTTGAACATCGCGCTGCACCTGACGATCAAGCGCGTCATGTCGAGGACGGGGACGGTGGCCGCGACGCGGCGCTTCGTCGAGTCGCGGCGCCGGGTGCGGCTGCCGGCGGGCTGCGAGGCCACGCCGGTCAAGTCGCATACCTTTCACGGCGAATGGATCCGCTCTCCCGAGTCGAGCGACCGGCGCACGTTGCTGTATTTCCCCGGCGGCGGCTTCATGCTCCCGGCGTCGGCCCAGATCACGCAGCTGATCCTGCGCATCAATCGCGAAGCCGGCACGCGCGGGCTGCTGGTGCACTACCGGCTCGCGCCGGAGCACCCGTTCCCGGCCGGGCTCGACGACTGCATCGCCGCCTACCACCATCTGCTGGACACCGGCACCGATCCGCGCAGCATCGTGCTCGCCGGCGACTCGGCCGGAGGCGGCCTGGTGTTGTCGACCCTGCTGGCCTTGCGCGATGCGCAGGTGCCGATGCCGGCGGGCGCCGTCGTGATCTCGCCCTTCACCGACTTCACTTACTGCGGCGAGTCACGCACCGCCAACGACTGGCGCGATCCGATGCTGTCCAACGACGGCGTGCTGCAGATGAACGAGCTGTACCTGCGCGGCACGCCGGCGGAGGATCCGCTGGTGTCTCCGGTGTACGGCGACTACCGCGGCCTGCCGCCGATCCTGGCGCATGTCGGCAGCTCCGAGATCCTGCTCGACGACACGCGCCGCGTGGCACGCAGGGCGCGCGCGCAGTCGGTCGATTTCGACGTCGAGGTCTGGGCCGAGATGCCGCATGTCTGGCACCTGTGGCCGTTCCTGCCCGAGGCGCAGCTGGCGGTCAAGCGGGTGGCCGAGTTCATCCGCGAACGCACGGGCGGGCGGCACGACGCCCTGGCCGCTCGCGCCGCCGGCAACGGGGAGCCGCCGCACGCGCCGGGCGCCTCGAACGGGCGCGGCATCGAGCGTGGCAACGGGCGCGGCAACGCCGGCGGCAATGGACGCGCCGGCGGCCACGGCCGCGCACAGGGGCCTGCCGACGGCAAGCGGACCCACGGCCGCCCGGGTGCGCCGCGCAACGGCGCTCGTCCTTAGCGCACTCGCCGCACGCGCGCCGGTCGGTCCACCGATGGGCGCGCCGCCACCTCCTCGATCGCGTCGACGAGCCCCCACTCGAGCGCCGTCGCCGCGTTGATCCTGCGCCCCGACAGCGCGAGGTAGGCGGTGCGTTGCCGCCCGATGCGCCGCGGCAGGCTGACGCAGCCGCCGGCCCCGGGCAGCAGGCCGAAGCGCAACTCGGGCAGCTGGAAGAAGGCGCTCGGCGCCGCCGTCAGGCGGCCGGCGAACGCGGCCAGCTCGATGCCCGATCCGATGCACGCGCCGTGCACGCGGAAGTGGCTCGTCGCGCGCGTGCGCAGCAGCGCGGCTGCCGGAAGGCGCAGACTGCGGATCGCATGGGCGCGCGCCGGATCGGGCGCGGTGCCGAACTCCTCCAGCGCGCCACCGGTGCAAAAGCAGGCGCCGGCGGCATCGACTTCGAGCGTCTCGATCGACGCGTCGGCCGCGGCGAACTCGAACGCCTCGACCAGCGCGTCGCGCATGGCGATCGTCATCGCGTTGCGACGCGTCGGGCGGTTCAGCCGCAGCATCAGTCGCGCGCCGTCGCGCGCGATGAGCACGGGCGGCCCGTCGTCGCTCTCGAGCCGTTGCGCATCGGGCGGATGGGCGGCCGACCACTCGGCGAACTCGGGCCCGGACTGCAGCGTGGCGAACGCCAGCGACTCCACCGTCAGTGCGTCGGCGCGCGGCAGCGTGGCCGTCGCGCGCAGCAGCTGGACCAGCGTCATCGCCGCCAGCGGTGCCCGGACAACGTGGGTGAGCACCGACGCCAGGCTCGTGCGCTCGGCGACGACGAGGTCGCAGGCATCGGCCAGCTCCGGTGCCACGATGCGCTCGCCCAGGCCGATCACGGGGCACGGCTGGCGCTGCAGCCAGGCGCCGAGGCGGCCGCAGTCGGGCGGTGCCGGGCAGTCGCGGTCGTCCAGATCGACGAGCACGAACGGCTGCGGGTCGAACGGGCCGCACGCCGGGCCGAAGGCCGCAGCGCTGGCCTGCCCGAGCAGGCGCGCCGGTGACGCGGCAATGGACGCGGCAATGGGGTCGTGATCCGGAGTCATCTGCGGCAGTCCTGCGCCGGGCGCGCGGGTGGGATCCGATCTGCGCGCGCGTGGCGCTGCGCTGGCCGCGGCGCGCCCGGCAACGCTACACTGGCCGCGCCCCGGCCACGGCCATTCTCGCCGGCGCTGCACGCGCATCGCAGCGGTGGCCGCGCCGCCTCATCTCGCACCAGGAGCGCATCGACATGACGCAATTCGAACGGCTCTTCAGCCCCATCAAGATCGGCGCGATGGAGGTGAAAAACCGCATCGTGATGTCGCCGATGCACACCGACTACGGCAACCGCGACGGGACCGTCTCCGATCGGCTGCGCGAGTACCACGTGGCGCGCGCCAAGGGCGGGGTCGGGCTGATCACGCTCGAGATGTGCACCGTGTCCGAGTTCGAGCCGTACATGGCGAAGACGATCGGCCTGTGGCACGACAAGTTCCTGCCCGGCCTGCGCGAGCTGACCTCGGAGGTGCACAAGCACGGCGCCAAGATCATCCCGCAGATGGCGCATCCGGGGCCCGAGTCGCTCTCGCCGTACTTCTACGGCACGGACACGATGGGGCCGTCGCCCGTCATGTGCCATACGACCAAGAAGATGTGCCAGGAGATGAGCATCGAGCAGATCCAGGCCACGGTGGTCGAGTTCGGCGAGGCGGCGCGCAGGGCGCGCGAGGCCGGCTTCGACGGCATCGAGCTGCACGCTGCGCACAGCTACATGCTCGTCGGCTCGTTCCTCTCCGGACTGCGCAACCGGCGTTCGGACCGCTACGGCGGCACGATCGAGGCGCGCCTGCAACTGGCGCTGGAGATCATCCAGAGCGTGCACCAGCGCGCCGGCGCGGACTTCCCGATCGTGATGCGCATCTCGGGCGACGAATACATGCCCGGCGGACGCACGCTGCGCGAGACCCAGTTCATCGCGCCCATCCTGGCCGACGCGGGGATCGCGTCGTTCCACGTCTCGGCCGGCGTCTATCCGCACACCTCGTGGCGCGTGATGCCGCCCACCGGCAGCCCGCTGGGCAGCAACGTCGACCTGTCGGCGGGCATCAAGAAGGTCGTCGACGTGCCGGTGATGGTAGTCGGGCGCATCAACGACCCGCTGTTCGCCGAGGACGTGCTGCGCAACGGCGAGGCCGACATGGTCGTGCTCGGGCGCGCGCTGATTGCCGACCCCGAGTTCGCCCTCAAGGCACAGCAAGGGCGCCTGCACGACATCGCGCCGTGCATCGGCTGTGGCCAGGGCTGCATCGGCCGCAAGCCGGGCGCCGCGATGTCGTGCCTGGTCAATCCTTCGGTCGGCAAGGAAGTCGAGATGGCGGTCGAGGCGACGGCGCGCAGGAAGAAGGTGATGGTCGTGGGCGGCGGACCGGCGGGCCTCGAGGCCGCGCGCATCGCCGCGCTGCGCGGGCACGACGTGCACCTGTACGAGCGCGACGGCAAGGTCGGCGGGCAGTTCAATCTCGGCGCGATCGCGCCGCGCAAGCACGAACTGGGCAAGCTGATCAATTTCCAGACCGTGCAGCTCGAGAAGGCCGGCGGCACGCTGCACCTCGGCATCGAGGTGACGCCGGAGCTGGTGAGCGAATTCGCGCCCGACACGGTGGTGATGGCGACCGGCGGCGAACCGGTGCGCCCGCCCATTCCCGGCATCTCGGGCAAGAACGTCTACCTGGCGCACGACATCCTCGCGGGCAAGGTCGTGCAGCCGTACGGCAACACGATCGTGATCGGTGGCGGGCTGGTCGGCTGTGAAGTGGCGGAATGCATGGCCAACCTCGGCGACAACCCGATGATCGCGCGCACGAAGATCACCATCCTCGAGATGCTCGACCAGTTCGGCAAGGAGATGATCGTCGAGACGCGCACGCTGACCATGCACGACTTCCGCGAGCTCGGCATCGACGTGCTGACGTCGACCAAGGTGGTCGACATCCTCGAGCGCGGCGTCGTCGTCGAGGACAAGAAGGGCAATCAACGCACGATCGACGACGTGGACAACATCATCGTCGCCATCGGCGTGCGGCCGTACGACGTTCTTTCGGACAAGATCAAGGCCGCGGTGCCCGAGGTGCACGTGATCGGCGACGCCAAGCAGGCGCGTTCGGCGCTCGAAGCCATCCGCGAGGGTGCGGAGATCGGCAGGTCGATATAGTCCGCTGCGCCGCACGCGGACCGTGCGGCGCCGTTTCACCCCACCCGGACCGCGCTCGGGCGGCGCAGGCCGCCCGGTGCGCAGGCCTCGCCGCCCGGGACTGCGCAGTCGGCCGTGGCCGCAAGGCAGACCGCGCCGGCGCGGTGGTGGAGCCGATCGGCGCTGCCGGGCCGCAGCGGCCCTTCATCGATCTCGGAGCACCTTCATGCGTTTCGTCCTGCAGCTCGGGTTTGCCAGCTTTCGCAACTACACGGCGCTGGCCCAGGCCGCGGAGGAGGCGGGCTTCAGCCAGCTGGCGATGCCCGACAGCCTCTTCTACCCGCGCGCGACCGAATCGGACTACCCCTATGCCGAGACGGAGCACATCCGCGATTACATCGAGCAGACGGACTTCATCGAGCCCTTCATCGCCATGGCCACGATGGCGGCGGTGACCCGGCGCATCGGCTTCTATCCCGCGGTGCTGAAGCTGCCGGTGCGCCAGCCGCTGCTCGTCGCCAAGCTGCTGACTTCGCTGGCCGTGGTGTCCGATGGCCGCGTCAGCCTCGGCGTGGGCCTGAGCCCGTGGAAGGAGGACTTCGTCTACAACGGCGTCGACTTCGACAAGCGCGGCGCGATCATGGACGAATGCATCGAGATCGTGCGCGGCGCGACGACGGGCGAGTACTTCGAGTACCACGGCAAGCACTTCGACTTCGGCCCGCTGCGCATCCGGCCGGTGCCCGCCCGGCCGGTGCCGATCCTGGTCGGCGGCCACAGCAGGCCGGCGTTGCGGCGCGCCGCCCGGCTGGGCGATGGCTGGGCCTCGGCGAATACGGACTACGAGACGCTGAAGAAGCTCATCGGCGAGCTCAACGCGCAGCGCGCCGAGCACGGCACGCTCGGACGCGCGGACTACGAGATCCACGGCATCGATTTCAGCGCGCGCACGATCGACGACTTTCGCCGCATGCGCGATCTCGGCTACACCCATGCCGGCCTGTTTCCGTGGGAATCGACGGTCGATCCCTCGGACCGGGCGGCGCAGGTCGACGCGATCCGCCGCTTCGGCGACGAGGTGATCGCGAAGATGGATTGAGCCGCGCTCAGCCGCGCTGTGCGGCGCGCACGCGGTTGGGCTGCGGATCGTTCGGCGGGTTGAACACGCACCAGGTGCCCGCCGGGTGGTAGATGTAGGGGATGCAGCGGTTGCAGTGCGCGCATCCCGACACTGCCACGGCGCCCGTGCGCAGCTTGTCGACGAGACCCGGATCGTGGATCAGCGGCCGCGCCATGACGACCGCGTCGAATCCTTCGGCGAGCGCGGCCTGCGCGTTGGCGAGTGAACTCACGCCGCCCAGATAGCCGAGCGGCACCGTGACGGCGGCGCGGATGCGGCGGCTGTATTCGAGGAAGTACATCTCCTTGAACTGCACGCGCGGCGCGCCGATCTGCGCGATGCGGAAGGCGAGGCTGGCGACGCGGCCGAGCACCTTGCGCATCTCGGCCACGTCCATGTTGCTGCCGAACATGAAGGCGCCCGACTCGGCGTTGCGCCCGCCGCTGAGCACCAGCAGATCGGCGCCGGCGCGCTCGAGCAGCCGGGCGGTGACGATGGCGTCGTCGACCGTCGCGCCGCGCGCCACGCCATCCGAGACGTTGATCTTCGCCAGCACGGCCAGCCGGGTGCCGACGGCCTGCTTGACGGCGGCGAGCACCGAGACCGGAAAGCGCGCGCGGTTTTCGGCCGTCCCGCCATAGCCGTCGCGGCGGCGGTTGTTCAGCGGCGAGAGGAACTGGTTGAGCAGGTAGCCGTGCCCCATGTGCAGCTCGACGGCATCGAAGCCGGCCTCGGCGCAGATCTGGGCCGCTGCGACGAACTCGCTGCCCACGCGCGCCATGTCGTCTTCGGACATCGCGCGGCTGCGCCAGTTGCCGGCCAGCAGGCCGACCTTGTTGAAGCCGGCGCAGGCGCTCATCAGCGCGCCCTTGACCTTCATGCCCGGGACGTAGAGGCCGCCGTGCGTCAACTGGCACGAGACGCGCCCGCCCTCCTCGTGCACGGCATCGGTGAGCACGCGCAGGTCGCTCAGGATGTCCGGGCGCAGCCACAGCTGGCCGGGCAGGCTGCGGCCGATGTCCGAGACCGCGCCGTAGGCCACGGTGCTCATGCCGACGCCGCCCGCGGCCAGCGCGCGATGGTGCTGCACGAGGGCGCGCGTCGGCGCCCCGTCGATCGTCATGCCTTCGTTGGCGGCCGCCTTGACGAAGCGGTTGCGCAGCGTGAGCGGGCCGAGTTGCAGGGGCTGGAACGGGTCGGGGCTGGGGCTCATGTCACCTCGGTGCGGGCTGGCGCTCGGGCGGCTGCCTCGGCTGCCGGTTCGGCAGCGACCGGGCCGCCATCGTCGCGCGCATCCGACAGCGTCTTGCCGGTCCACGACTTGAAGGCGCGCCGGAAGTTGCTCACGCTGCTGTAGCCCAGCAGGTAGCCGATCTCCTTGGGCGTCAGCGTCGTGTGCTGCAGGTACTGCTGTGCGAGATCCTGGCGCGTGCGGTCCAGCAGCTGCTGGTAGCTCGTGTTCTCTTCGACGAGGCGCCGGCGCAGGGTGCGCGCACCCATCTTGAGGTGTGCCGCCATCTCCTCGAGGTTGGGGAAGTTGCCCGGGTTGTTGACGAGATAGGTGCAGATCTCCTCGGACAGCGCGGCGCCCTCCCGGTTCTTGGCGACCAGCAGCTCGCAGTTGCGCGCGCACAGCTTGAAGACGTCCTCGTTGGCCAGGCTGATCGGGTCCTGCAGCCGGTTGACGTCGAAGACGACGAGGGTGCGCGGCTGCGCGAAGTGCAGCGGGCAGGCGAACCGACGCACGTAACCGGAGATGTCGGCCGGCTGCGGGTAGGTCACGTGCAGCTCGACGATCGGAAACGGCCGGTTCGTCATCGACGAGGCGAGCTCGATGGTCTGGCTGACGAACTCCTCGACCGCGAAGCGGAACACGTCGCCCAGGCGGTGCACGTCCAGGATCTCCGAGAACCAGCGCCCCTCGGCAATCGTGTTGCGCGACGTAAACAGACGCTCGTTGAGTTCGTCGTAGCGGTCCCAGATCTCGCGCGAGGCCGCCAGCGTCGGCGAGCTCATGAGGGCGTAGCCGAGGATGCCCAGGTCGCTCAGCCTGAACTCGTGCCCCAGGTCGATCCCGAGGTAGGGGTCGCCCGTGAGCTCGAGCATGTTCAGGATGATGCGCCGGTACTGCAGCGGGTGCGGCCGGCAGTGCGGGTCGCCGAGGCGCTCGGCGCGCAGGCCGCTGCCGTGCAGCACGCGCTCGGCGTCGAACTCCCGGGCTTGCATGCGCTCGAGATAGAAGGCAATGCGGCTCTTGGGCCTGAGTCCGGTCACTGCGTGTCCTTGACCTCGTCGGTGCGACGAATGGGCCGTCCCTGACGCGGTGATCGACCTCGGTGCGCCGGCGCAACCGGGTGGCGGGCGGCCTCGGCGTCGCAGACCCCATCGTATCGGATTCGGCCAAGACCCCGCCCGAGGCGCGCCGGGCCGCCGCAGCCGAGCCCGTGCCGGCGACTCCCCGTCCGCTTTTGATTTGCCAACGTCCTCATTTGCGCCACGCACTGCGGCGGGTGCCGGCGCGAGTGATTAGACTGGCCGAGCCTGTAGGATGGTCAGCGACGTGTCGGTGCGCAGTCGCGTGGCGGGCGCGCGACGCGCCCCGGCCGCCTCTTCGAAGGCAATGGATCGAGTACGTTTGCCCGCGCGCGCCGGGTCAGGAGTCTGAGCATGTCGTCGACGAACCGTGAAAGCATGGTCAAGCCGGACTTCATGTCCGAGCAGGAATTCCAGTGGGTCAAGGACGCGACCGAATCGCTGGAGCGCATCCGCGGCGACGCCCGCGCCGACGCGGCCGCCTATCAGGCGAACCCGGCCGGCTGGTCCGAGGGCAGGAATTCGCGTTCGGGCATGCCGACGCTGCTGCTGACGACGCTCGGGCGCAAGTCCGGCGAAAAGCGCACGACGCCGCTGCTGTTCCTGCACGAGGGCTGGCGCGTGATCGTGATCGGCTCGCTCGCCGGCTACGACAACCATCCGTTCTGGTATCTCAATCTCCAGGCCAACCCGAAGTGCTGGATCCAGCTCGACGACCTGGTCATGGAAGGCGTGGCGCGCGAGGCGACCGATGCCGAGCGGGAAACCCACTGGCCGCGCGTCAAGGCGCTGTTCCCGGCCTACGACTACTTCCAGACGACGACCGACCGCAAGTTCGGCCTCGTGTTCATCACGCCCACCGGTCCGGCCTGAGCGCAGGGACCGCACGGCCTTCGTGGCGGGCGCGCGGCGGCGCGCCGAAGCGGCGCGCCGCCGCGTGCACGAAGGCCGAGGCCGAAAGAGTCGGCCGCAAGACCCGGCCGACCCATCCGGCACTGGCAACTCCGCGAGCATCGCCATGAGCAACGTCAAGTTCGAACACCTCTTCACGCCGCTGCAGGTCGGGCCGATGCGCGTGCCCAACCGCATCTGCGAGACCACCAACACCATCAACTCGTCGCGCGCGCCGGGGCTGATCGACGAGCACTTCATCGCCCACCATCTGGCCAAGGCCAAGGGCGGCACCGGCTGGATCGGCAGCGAGACCTGGCTGCTCGATCTGCCGTTTCCGCCCGGGGCCCCGGACGAGATCTCGCTGCGCGGCGGCTACGGCTCGCGCTACTCGGTCTACCAGAGCCCGGCCTTCGTCGAGAGCTGGACCAAGTTCGTGCAGGCGGTGCACGCCGAGGGCGCGGTGGTCTCGGTGCAGCTGACGCACCTGACCTCGCTGTGGTCGCCCTCGCCGGTGCCGGTGGTCGGCGCGCAGGACTACATGCCGCACGTCCTCGGTGAGGAGGAGATCGAATTCCTGTTCGAGTCGTATGCCAAGGCGGCCGAGGTGGCCAAGGCCAGCGGCGCCGACGCGATCGAGATCCACTGCGCGCACGAGACCATCGGCTACAGCTTCCTGTCGCCGGTCACGAACCGGCGCACCGACCGCTGGGGCGGCGGCCCGCTCGAGCGCACCCGTTTCGTCGTCGCGGCGCTCGAGCGCATTCGCGCGCGCGTCGGCGACTCGATCGCGCTGGGCATCCGCGTCAACGGCGGCGAGTCGCGCGAGGGCGGCTACGACAACATGGAACTGCGCGAGATGCTGTTCCATATCGCCCAGACCGGTCTGCTCGACTTCGTCGACATGGACACCGGGCACTGCTGGGGCGCGCCGTCGTACGTGCCCTCGTCGTACCACCCGCATGCCGAGTTCCGCGAGTTCGGCAAGGCGGCGCGCGCCGACCTGAGCGAGCTCGACAAGAAGGTCGCGGTGCTCTTCACCGGCCGCATCAACGACCCCGTGCTGGCCGAGGAACTGGTCAGCAAGGGCTACTGCGACCTGGTGGGCATGGTGCGTGCCGGCATCGCCGATCCGGACTTCGCGAACAAGGCGCGCGAAGGCCGCCTGGGCGAGATCCGCCGCTGCATCGCCTGCACGCGCTGCATCGACGAGGCGTCCGAGCCGATGACGGTGCCGTACACGCCGACCTGCTCGATCAACCCGGTGATCGGCAACGAGCTGCGCTGGGAGGCCGAGTACAAGGCGGCCGCCAAGCCCAAGCGTGTCGTCGTCGTCGGCGGCGGCGCCGCCGGCTGCGAGGCGGCGCGCGTGGCCGCGATGCGCGGCCACAAGGTGACGCTGCTCGAGCAGGGCAAGCGCCTGGGCGGGCAGATGCTGATCGCCTCCAAGGCGCCGGGGCGGGACTCGTTCGAGGACCAGGTCTATTTCGAGGAGAACGCGCTGCAGCGCCTGGGCGTCGAGGTGCGCCTCGAGACGCGCGCCGCGCTCGACACGGTCAAGGCGCTGGCGCCCGACGCGGTGGTGGTGGCCACCGGTTCGCTGCCGGTCGTGCCGCAGGTGCCGGGCATCGACCTGCCGCACGTGGTGCAGGGCTGGGACGTGCTGATGGGCAAGGCGCAGACCGGCAAGCGCGTCGCCGTCGTCTCGCAGGAGGACTACTACGAGACCCCCTGCGTCGCCGAATACCTGGCCGAGCGCGGCAAGGACGTCGTGATCTTCCACAAGTCGGTGCACCTGGCGACCGAAGTCGCGCGCTACTCGATCGGCATGGTGCTCAAGCGCATGGAGCAGTGCGGCGTCAAGGTCTGGCCGAACCGGCTGCTGAAGTCGGTGAGCGCCGACGCGCTCGAGTTCGTGTCGTCGTGGGGCGAGGCGGGGTACCGCGAGAGCGGCTTCGACAGCGTCGTGCTGGTCTGCGGCTCGCTGCAGCAGCCCGCGCTGTACGAGCAGCTGAAGGCAGACGGCAGCGTGCCGCAGCTGTACCTGGCCGGCTCGGCCTGGGTGCCGCGCCGCCTGGCCGAGGCGACGCGCCACGGCGCCGACATCGGGCTGCTGATCTGAGCCGCGCGCAAGCGTTGCCGGACCCGCGCCGGGCCGGCGAGGGCAGGGCCGCGGCCCTGCCTGGCCCGCGCGGGCGGCATGATTCGACATCGACGTGGAGTACCCGATGAGTCGTCCGCTCGACGATGTGGTGGTGTTCGACCTGACGCGCACGTTCGGCGCGTCGCTGGCGGGCGCGTTCCTGGGCGACTTCGGCGCGCGCGTGATCCGCCTCGAACTGGAGCCCGTGCCGCCGCGCAGCGACGCGCAGTGGAACCACGAGGCCGACCTCATCCACCGCAACAAGGAAAGCGTCGCGCTGGCCGCCGGCGGCGCGCAGGGGCGCGCCGTGCTGCACGCGCTGCTGGCCAAGGCCGATGCCTTCGTCACCGACTGGAGCGTGGCCGAGCTGGCGGCGCTGGGCATCGACTACGAAGGCGCCACCCGGCTGCGCGCCGACATCGTGTACGGCCGCCTGTCGGGCTTCGGCCCCGTGGGGCCGGACAAGGACCTGCCGCCGATCGACGAGCTGGCCGCCGCGCGCACCGGCATGATGCCGATCCTGCCGCAGCCCGGCCAGCCGCCGGTGTACAGCGGCGCCGGCGCGATGCACGCAAGCACGATGCTGGCCTTCGGCGTCGTGATGGCGCTGCTGCACCGCAGCGCCTCGGGCGAGGGGCAGGCGGTCGACGTGTCGCTGTTCGGCGCCAACATGTACGGCGCGGCGCTCGACATCCAGGCGTTCCTCGCCATCGGCAAGGGTGAGCGCCTGCTCAACCCGATCTCGCGGCTGGACGTCTCGAACCCGATGTCGGGCTCGCTGTACTGCAGTTCGGACGGCCGCTGGTTGACGCTGACGATGCCCGACACCGACCGCTGGTGGCCGGCCTTCTCGGCCGAGGTCGGGCTCGCCGTCGACGACCCGCGCTTCGACACCCACGACAAGCGCACCGAAGTCAACCGGCTCGAACTGATCCACGCGCTCGAGGCCGCGTTCGTGCGCCATCCGGCCAGCCACTGGCGCCGCGTGTTCACCGAAAAGCAGCTCTCGGCCGACATCATCGAGCGCTTCGACCACCCGGCGCACGATCCGCAGACGCGCATCAACCGCTACATCGTCGAGCTCGACCACCCGAGCTTCGGCAAGCGTCGCTCGCTGGGCTTCCCGATCTTCTTGAGCGAAGGCACGGCGCAGCTCGACCGTCTTGCGCCATGCGCCGGCCAGCACGGCGGCGCGGTGCTGCACGACCTGCTCGGGTATTCGGAAGACGCCGTGCAGGCCTGCCGCAACGCCGGCGTCCTGAACTGAACCCAGCGCATCCGACGGAGCGAAACCGTGGCACGAGTACTCGAAGGCATCCGCGTCATCGACATGACGGTCTGGTTCCAGGGGCCGGTGGCGGCGCAGTACCTCGCCGATTTCGGCGCCGAGGTCATCAAGCTCGAGCGCCCGCAAGGCGGCGACCAGGCGCGCGGCGTGCGCTCGATCAAGTCGCTCGAGATCGGCGACTGGAACCAGTACTTCCTGGTCATCAACCGCAACAAGAAGAGCATGGCGGTCGACCTGAAGAAGCCCGGCGGCAAGGAGGTCGTGTACCGGCTGGTGGCGCAGTCGGACGTGTTCCTGTCGAACCTGGCGCCCTCGATGCTCGATGGCTGGGGTCTGTCTTACGACAAGCTCAAGGCGATCAAGCCCGACATCGTCTACGCCACCAACACCGGCTACGGGCGCTTCGGCGACGTGAACCGGCCGTCGTTCGACTCGACGGTGCAGGCCATCACCGGCATCATGGCGCGCGGGGGCGAGCCAGGGCAGCCGCCGATCTACCTGGGCATGGGCTCGGGCGACGCCTACGGCGGCATCATGTCGGCGCTGGGCATCCTGCTGGCGCTGTACCAGCGCCGGCGCACCGGCAAGGGCCAGCAGCTCGATGCGTCGCTGTACGGCGCGCAGCTCTTCCTCGCCGCGCCGGCGCTGCAGGCGTACCTGGCCGGCGACGAATCGGCGGCGCTGCAGCAGTCGAGAAAGCAGGTCGCCAATCCGCTGTGGAACCTGTACCCGACGCGCGGCAAGTGGGTCTTCGTCTGCGAGCCGAACGCCGACGAGCGCTTCGCGGCGCTCGCGCGCGCGCTGGGCGACAGCGGCCTGGCGAGCGATGCGCGCTTCGCCACGGCCGCGGATCGCGCGCGCCACAACGCGGCGCTGATCGAGGCGCTCGAGACGCACACGCTGCGCTTCGAGACCGCGCGGCTGATGGAGGCCCTGCAGCGCGAGGGCGTCGTGGCCGGCACGGTCGACAACCTGGCCGACGTCATCCGCGACGAGCAGGCCTGGCGCAACGGCTACTTCATGAAGACCTACTGCGAGGAGGTCCAGCGCGAGGTCGACGTGCGCGGCCTGCCGGTCACGCTGTCGAAGACGCCGGGCGAGATCCACACGCTGGGCCCGCAGCTCGGGCAGGACACCGAGCTGCTGATGATGGAGCTGCTCGGCTACGAGTGGGACGAGATCGAGGCGCTGAAGGCGCAGGGCGCGATCCTCTGACGCGCCGGAAGAAGGATGCGATGACGACGACGAACGAGACCGACGGCGCCACCTGGAGCGCCTGGGAGACGGTGGCGGGCGAAGGCCTCGAGGACTTCGGCGAGATCGTCTACGAGAAGAGGCGCCACCTGGGGCACGGCGGCGGCGTGGCGCGCATCACGCTGAACAAGCCGCAGAAGATGAACACGTTGACCATGGTCACGGTCGACGAGATGTTCCGCGCCTTCTACGACGCCAACCACGACCCGATGGTGGGCGTCATCGTCGTCGCCGGCCGCGGCAAGCACTTCGGCGCCGGCGGCGATGTCGACTGGGAGCGCTGGGGCCTGCGCGAGGCGGTCTACAACCGCTACCCGCACAACCGGCTGATCCGCCTGTCGCGCAAGCCGGTGATCGCGCAGGTGCAGGGCTACTGCATTGCCGGGCACAACCACATGGCGTACTGCTGCGACTTCACGATCGCCGCCGACAACGCCGTGTTCGGGCAGGCCGGCGCGCGCGTGTCGTCGCCGGCCGACGGCTTCTTCGTGCCTTACCTCACCAAGGTGGTGGGCGCGAAGAAGGCGCGCGAGATGTGGATGCTGTGCCGCAAGTACAGCGCCCAGCAGGCGCTCGAGATGGGCCTCGTGAACACCGTCGTGCCGCTCGAGCAGCTCGAGTCCGAGGTCGACCGCTGGTGCGACGAACTGCTCGCGCTCAGCCCCGGTTGCCTCGAGATCCTGAAGGCCTCGTTCGACCAGGAGATGGACGGCTACCGCGACCCCTGCGTGACCTCGGCCGCGATGTACCCCGACTGGTTCGACAACCCCGAGGGCAACGAGGGCGGCGCGGCCTTCCTCGCCAAGCGCAAGCCCGAGTTCTGGGCGATCCGCAGGCGCGAGGCCGCAAACCGCGACGCGCTGCGCGCCGAGCACGAGGCCGGGCAGAAGGCGGCGGCCGACGCGCGGCCGGACGCGAAGCCGCACGCCAAGGGCTGAGCGGGGCGATGTCGCACCCCTTGCGCGATCGCGCCTGCATCGTCGGCATCGGCGAGACGCCGGTGTGCCGCAAGCCGGGCTCGGGCCGCTCGGAAACCGCGTTGCAGCTCGAGGCCGCATTGCTTGCGATCGAGGACGCGGGTCTGAAGCCGTCACAGATCGACGGCATCATGCCGTTTCCCAATCTCGGCAAGGCCGAGGTCTTCGCCTCCAACCTGGGCTGCGACAACCTGCGCTTTGCCGCCCTGCTGACCCTGGGCGGCGCGGCGCCGGTGGCGGCGCTGCGCGCCGCGGCGATGGCGGTGGCCACGGGCGTGGCCGAGCACGTGCTGGTGCCCGCGGGGTGGAACGGCTTTTCGGGTGCGCGCGTGCGCGAGACCGCTGCCAGCGACCCCGATTCGATCCCGGGCGCGGCGATCGCGCGCGACTTCTACCTGCCGTTCGGCCTCACCGCGCCGCCGCAGTGGTACGCGCTGATGGCGCGCCGCCACATGCACGAGTACGGCACCACCGAGCGCCAGCTCGGCGCGGTGGCGCTGGCGATGCGGCGGCACGCGCAGCTCAACCCGGCCGCGCTGATGCACGGCAAGCCGCTGACGATGGAGCAGTACCTGGCCTCGCCGATGATCTCGGCGCCGTACCGCCTGTTCGACTGCAGCCTGGAAAGCGACGGCGCCGCGGCCTTCGTCGTCACCAGCGCCGAGCGCGCGCGCGACCTGCGCCGAGCGCCCGTCCACGTGATGGGTGCGGCGGTCGGCCAGCCGTACCCGGCCGACGAGATCTGCGGGCGGCCGGACTTCCACCGCATCGGCCTGACCAGCGCGGCGCCCGAGGCGTTCGGCATGGCCGGCGTGACGCCGGCCGACGCCGACTTCGCGCAGATCTACGACTGCTTCACCTTCGAGGTCATCCAGCAGCTCGAGGAGGCGGGTTTCTGCCAGCGCGGCGAAGGCGGCGCCTTCGTCGAGAGCGGCGCCATCGAGCTCGGCGGCCGGCTGCCCGTCAACACCAGCGGCGGGCTGCTGTCGCACGCGCACCTGCTCGGCGTGGGGCACGTGGTCGAGGCGGTGCGCCAGCTGCGCGGCGAGGCGGGCGAGCGCCAGGTCGCCGAGGCCGAGATCGGCGTCGTCACCGGCTGGGGCGATTTCGGCGACGGCAGCATCGCGGTGCTGCGGCGTTAGCCGCTGCCAGCCGCCGCCAGCCCCGTCGTGAGCCGCAGTCCGATGTCGTGAGGCGCGGTCCGCGACACAGCAAGGTCCATCACAGATGAGCGAGCACCCGCAAACCTACACCAAGCCGCTGCCGAGCCTGCAGGGCCTGTCGGGCGCGTTCTACGGCTGGTGCGCCCGCGGCGAGCTGCGCTTCCAGCGCTGCAGCGCGTGCGCGCGCTGGCGGCACGTGCCGCGCGAGCTGTGCGCGCATTGCGGATCGTTCGAATGGACGTGGGAGCGATCGAGCGGCCGTGGCAAGGTCTTCTCCTGGACCGAGGTCGTGCGTGCACTGCATCCGGACTTTGGCGACGAGACGCCGTACGCGCCGGTCATCGTCGAGATGCAGGAGGGGGTGCGCATGCTCAGCCGCGTGCTCGATTGCCCGCCCGATGCGCTGCGCATCGACCTGCCGCTCGAGGTGCAGTTCGTCGCGGTGCACGAGTCGCTGAGCCTGCCGCTGTTCAGGCGCGTGGCGCGGTGAGCACGGGTTGAGCGCGGCGCGGGCGCAGCGCGCCGCGGGCACGGTCCGGGGGCGCGCATCGCGGCGGCGCGGCGCGTGAACGACAGTCGAGAATCGATTTCGAAAGGAGCGGCCGATGGCCCTGAATCTGCCCGACACGGTGCGCTACGACAAGCGCGACCGCATCGCCGTGATCACGATGAATCGCCCCGAGGCGATGAACTCGCTCACCAAGGAGATGCTGATCGGGCTCGAGGCGGCGTTCGACGACTTCGAGGCCGACCCCGCGCTGCGCGTGGCGATCTTCACCGGCGCCGGCGAGCGCGCCTTCTGCACCGGCCTGGACATGAAGGAAGCGCTGCCGGCGCTCAACGAAGGCGACGCGCTCGGCTACGACGACCCGGCCAAGCGGCCCTTCCAGCGCAACTACAAGCCCATCGTCACCGCCGTCAACGGCATGTGCGTGGCCGGCGGGCTCGAGTTCATGCTCGGCACCGACATCCGCGTCGCGGTCGAAGGCGCGAAGTTCGGCCTCGCCGAAGTGCGCTGGGCCGTGGTGCCCGCCGGCGGCTCGCACATCCGGCTGCCGCAGCAGATCCCGTGGGCGATCGCGATGGAGCTGCTGCTCACCGGCAACACCATCGACGCGCAGCGCGCCTACGAGGTCGGCCTCGTCAACAAGGTCGTTCCCGCCGAGCGCCTGATGGACGAGGCGATGGCCTATGCGACGCGCATCTGCGACAACGGCCCGCTGGCCGTGCGCACGGCCAAGGAGATCGCGCTGCGCGCGCTCAACAACGAGCCCGCGTTCGTGCTCGAGAAGATGATGTCGGCGCGCGTGTTCGCCTCCGCCGACGCGCAGGAAGGCCCGCGCGCGTTCGCGGCCAAGCGCAAGCCCGCATACACCGGCCGCTGAGCGGGCGGCCCGACCCGAGCCCATCGCCGCGCGGCAGCCGACGCTGCGCGGTCCACCGACCCCACAGGAGCAAGCAAGCATGGCCAAGAAGGATTACTTCGTCGCGCTCACCGAATTCCACTTCATGAGCACGCAGATCCTGACCGAGATCGGCTACTACCCCCAGATGCAGCAGTTCCACAGCAGCGTCAGCGGCGTGCTGCGGGCCTGGGACGGACGCGACATGAACGCCAAGTGGCCCGAGTCGGTCGCGCACGAACTGATCAAGTACATGGACATGGCCAACGTCGACGTCGCGTTCTGCCTGCGCGAGCCGATGATGGACATCAGCGGCGGCTCGACGTCGATGTCGACCAACGGCTTCATGCTGCAGCAGATCGAGCCGTACCCGGGGCGCATGTACCTCGAGGCTAACGTCGGCCCGATGATCAAGCGCGGCATCAAGAACGCGCTGTGGGAGCTCGACTACCTCGTGAAGGAGCGCGGCGCCAAGCTGTGCAAGGTCTACCAGCCCGAGGACGAGGGGCCCATCAACGACCGGCGCCTGTGGCCGTTCTACGAGCGCGCCTGCGAGCTCGGCGTGCCGCTCACCGTGCACACCGGCACGAGCTACGTCTCGCCGCAGCCCAACAGCCACTGCCAGACCGGCCAGCTCGACGACGTGATGCTCGACTTCCCCGAGCTGAAGGTGATCGCCTACCACGCCGGCTGGCCGCAGACCGAGGAGCTGATCGGCCTGTGCGGCAAGCACAAGAACCTGTACATGAGCGTCTCGGGCATCCTCGGCTGGTACGAGCGCTCGCCGTACCGCGGCTACCACGCCATCGGCACCGCGCTGCAGTGGATGCCCTCGGAGAAGATCGTGCTCGGCATGGACCTCGCGTTCGACGCGCTGGCGCGCGTCGTCGACTACATCCGCAACTTCGAGATGCCGGCCGAGCTGCAGGAGAAGTGGGGCTACCAGACGCTCACCGAGGAGGACAAGGCGAACATCCTCGGCCTGAACCTGGCGCGCCTGACCGGCATCGAGCCGAACAAGCGCGTGCCCAAGGGCTGAGGGCGGAGCGCGTCATGGAAAAGGTGATCTACCTGCTGTGGCGCGACCCCCGAGCGAGCCGGGCCGAGTTCGACCAGCGCCTGCGCGACGACCTTGCGCCACGGCTGGTCGAGCTGGGCGCGCTCGGCGTGCAGCTCAACATCTCGGACGAGGCGGTGAGCGCGGCGGCGCCGACGGTGAGCGCGACGCGCCCGCAGACGGAGGCCTTCGTCTCGCTCTGGCTGCACACGGCGAACGCCGAGCGGCGCAGGCCGTTCGACGACGCGGTGGCGCCGGCCGCGTTGCGCTTCGCCGCCTACCTCGTGACCGAGTCGCAGCCGCTCGCCAACACGCGGCATCCGAGCGCGCCGGGCCAGCGCACGACCGGCTTCGCGCAGGTCGCGATGTTCGCGTGCCCGCCGCGCCTGGCGCGCGCGCAGTGGCTCGAGCTGTGGCTCGCACAGCACACGCAGCTGGCCATCGACACCCAGAGCACCTTCTTCTACGTGCAGAACGTCGTCGCGCGCGCGCTCACCTTCGACGCGCCGCCGTTCGACGCCATCGTCGAGGAGGGTTTCCCGCAGGAGGCGTTCGGCAGCCAGTCGGGCTTCTACGGCGCCGCGGGCGACAAGGAGAAGCTGCGCCGTCACCGCGCCGCGATGTTCGAGAGCACGCAGCGCTTCATCGATGCCGACAGGCTCGACGTGGTGCAGACCAGCCAGTGGATCGTCAAGGCGCCGCGCTGACGGGCGCGCCGTGAGCGGGTGAGCGGGTGAGCGGTTGCAGGAACACAGGACGAACGAAAGACGATGAGCGCTGAGCAGGAATTCGACGTCATCGTGGTCGGCTCGGGCGGCGGTGCGCTGCTGGCGGCCAACCGCTGCCACGACCTGGGGCTGAAGGTCCTGGTGATCGAGAAGACCGAGCTGTACGGCGGCACCACCGCCACCTCGGGCGGCGTGGCGTGGATCCCGCTCAACGACCAGATCGAGGACGACCCCGAGCGCGCCTACACCTACCTGAAGGCCGCGGTGGGCGACACGACCTCGGACGTCAAGGTGCGCGCCTACCTCGAGTCGGCGCGCGAGATGATCCGCTACGCGCACGAGAAGACGGCGCTGCGCTACCGCGCCTGCCCGCACTACCCGGACTATTACGCCGAGATGCCGGGCGCCGTGATCGGCGGGCGCAGCATGGAGACGGTGACCTTCGACGGCGCGCTGCTCGGCGCCGAGCTCGACCGGCTGCGCGAGACGCACCGCGGCTCGACGCTCAACGGCGTGGGCATGACGGCGTCGGAATCGAACGTCCTGGCCACCAAGGGCAAGGGCTGGATCTGGCTCACCCTCAAGACGATGGGCCGCTACTACCTCGACTTGCCGTGGCGCTTCAAGAGCAAGCGCGACCGCCGGCTGTGCCTGGGCAATGCGCTGATCGGCAGCCTGCGCTACTCGCTGATGCAGCGCGACGTGCCGCTGTGGCTGCGCACGCCGGCGCAATCGCTGCGGTTCGAAGACGGCCGCGTGAGCGGCGTCGTCGCCGCGCGCGAAGGCAGGCCGCTCACGCTGCGCGCGCGCCGCGCCGTGATCCTCGCCGCCGGCGGCTTCGAGCGCAACCAGCAGATGCGCGACCAGTACCTGCCGCCGCCGTCGAAGCAGGAATGGGCGGTGACGCCGCTGGATGCCAACACCGGCGACACGATCCGCGCCGCGCAGGCCGTCGGGGCGCGCCTGGCGGGCATGGACCTCAGCTGGGGCGTGCCTTCGGTCTCGGCGCCGGCGGTGGCGCAGAAGCAGCAGCCGATCTTCGTCGAGCGCGGGCAGGGCGGTTTCGTCGCCGTCAATCGCCAGGGGCGGCGCTACGTCAACGAAGCGCTCTCGTACGACCGCTTCCAGATCGCGATGCTCGAGGAGCACGCCAGATCCGGCGGCGCCGTGCCGACCTGGTTCGTCTTCGATGCGCGCTTTCGCAAGGACTGCGCCTTCGGGCCGCTGCTGCCGGGCATGGTGATGCCGGACAAGAAGCTGCCGCCCGAGTGGTTCGGCGACTTCCTGTTCAAGGCCGACACGCTGGACGCGCTGGCGGCGCAGATCGGCGTCGATGCCGCGGGGCTGGCCGACACCGTGCGCCGCAACAACGACTACGCGAAGACGGGCGTCGACCCCGAGTTCGGCCGCGGCAACAACGCGCACGACGTCTACTGGGCCAACAAGGCGTTCGGTCCGAACCCCTGCCTGGTGGCGATCGCCAAGGCCCCGTATTACGCGCTGAAGGTCTGGCCCGGCGACACCGGCACCAAGGGCGGGCCGGACGTGAACGAGAACGCGCAGGTGCTCGACGCCGCGGGCAGCCCGATCCGCGGCCTGTACTGCATCGGCAACAACGCCGCCGCGCCGCTGGGCCGCGCCTACGCGGGCGGCGGCGGCACGATCGGCCCGGGGCTCGTGTTCGGCTTCCGGGCTGCCAACCACATCGCCGCCACGCCATGACGACGCTTGCCGAGTGCTCCCCTTCGCGTCCGCTGCGCGCCGCCGACGTGGCGCACTGGGACATCGAGACCGACGTCGTCGTCCTCGGCTTCGGCATCGCCGGCGCCTGCGCCGCCATCGAAGCGCGCGCCGCCGGCGCCGCGGTCGAGATCTTCGAGGTCGCGGCGGCCGCCGGTGGCAGTGCGGCGCTGTCCGGCGGCGAGTTCTATCTCGGCGGCCACGGCGGCACGCCCGTGCAGCAGGCCGCGGGCTTTGCCGACCGCACCGAGGACTTCGTCAAGTACCTGACGATGGCCGGCGGCCCGGGCGCCGACGAAGAGCGCGTGCGCGTCTACGCCGAGCACGCGATCGAGCACTACCACTGGCTGGTCGGGCAGGGCGTGCCTTTCAAGGGCACCTATCTGCCGGGCAAGTGGCTCGAGCCGCTGGGCGACGACACGCTGCTGTGGTCGGGCAACGAGGCCGCCTGGCCGTTCGCCGACGCCGCGAAGCCGGCGCCGCGCGGCCATGCGGCGCAGATGCGCGGCTGGGGTGCCGGGCGCGTGATCATGGAAAAGCTCTCGGCGCGCGCGCTCGAGGTGGGCGCGCGCGCGCACCTGAACAGCCGCGCGCTGGCGCTGGTGGTCGACGAGCGCCGGCGCGTGCAGGGCGTGGTCGTGCGCATCGATGGCGAACTGCGCACGGTGCGCGCCGCCAAGGGCGTCATCGTGTGCACGGGCGGCTTCATCTGCAACCGCGCGATGCTCGAGCTGTATACGCCGCTGGCCAAGACCTGCGAGCATCCGGTCACCGCCGGCAACGACGACGGCTCCGGGATCCGCATGGGCATCTCGGTGGGCGGCGCCGCGATCCACATGGACCAGGTGTTCGCGACGCGGCCGTTCTTCCCGCCCGAATCGCTGGTCAAGGGCATCTTCGTCAACGCATGCGCGCAGCGCTTCGTCAACGAGGACGCCTATCACGGCCGCGTCACGCAGTTCATGCTGCGCCAGCCCGGAGAGCGCGTGTGGCTGCTGGTCGACAACGAGATCTTCGGTCGACCCATGGTGTTCCCGAAGATCGTCATCGCGGCCACCGGCGAGACCTGGGCCGAGGTCGAGACCGAACTGGGCCTGCCGGCGGGCGAGCTGGTGCACACGGTCGAGGCCTACAACCGCCACGCGGCGCAGGGCGAAGACCCGCTGTGGCACAAGAAGCCGGCGTTCCTGAAGCCGCTCGCGACGCCGCCCTTCGCCGCGCTGAGCTATTGCCCCGCCGACTTCCCGGTGAACATGTTCACCCTCGGCGGCCTCGCGACGGGTACCAGCGGCGAGGTGCTGACGGTCGAGGGCACGGCGATCGAGGGTCTTTATGCGGCCGGGCGCGCCGCCTGCGGGCTGCCGCGCTGGGGCGAGGGCTACAGCTCCGGCATGTCGCTGGGCGATTCGAGCTTCTTCGGCCGCCAGGCCGGGCGGCACGCGGCCGGCCACTGACGGCGCGGCGGCGGCGCCAGCGGCGGGCGGGAAGACGGGCACCGCAGGGGCACCGGACGGGCAACGAGTGAGCAAGCCAGCGGCGGCCGCCCACCTGCGCGCCGCCGCGCAACGAGGAGAGATGAGAGCATGACGCCTGAAGAGATCGCGGCTTTCGAAGCCAAGGTGCGCGCCTACGTGGGCCGCGAAGTGGCGCCGCGCCGGGTCGGCAAGGATCCGGTCAACCTGGCGATGATCCGCCACTGGACCGAGGTGACCGGCGACGAGAACCCCGTCTACCGCGATGCCGGGTTCGCCGCGGAGTCGAGCAAGCGCGGGCTGATCGCGCCGCCGACGATGCTGCAGATCTTCGGCGCGATGGAAGGCTATCCGATGTGCCAGACGCCGGAGATGGACGGGCAGCGCGAGCTGCACCGGGTCTTCGACGCGCACGGCTATGTCGGCGTGCTGGGCACGAACACGACGATCGACTTCTACCGCGACCTGCGCCCGGGCGACGTCATCGCCGCGCATACGGTGATCGACAACATCTCCGAGCGCAAGACGACGGCGCGCGGCGTGGGCTACTTCATCGAGACGGTGACGCGCTTCACCGACCAGAACGACGCCGAGGTCGGCCGGCAGGTGTTCCGGGTGCTCAAGTTCATGCCCAACGCGCAGACGCAGGAGGCGAAGGCCGAGGGCGGCGGCGTGGCCAGGCCGGCGGCGCCGACGCGCATCCAGGCGCCGCGCGACCACGACAACGCGTGGTGGTGGGAGGGCCTCGAGCGCGGCAAGCTGCTGATCCAGCGCTGCAAGTCGTGCGCCACGCTGCGCCATCCGCCGCGGCCGATGTGCGGCGTGTGCCAGTCGACGCAATGGGACACGGTCGAGTCGAGCCTCGAAGGCGAGGTCTACAGCTACACCGAACTGCACTACCCGCGCTTTCCGGGCTATCCGTCGCCGCTGCTGTGCGCGGTGGTGCAACTGCGCGAAGGCACCCGGCTGGTCGCCAACCTGGCCGGCTGCGAGCCCGAGCAGGTGCACATCGGCATGAAGGTCAGGGGCAAGGTCGAGCGGGTCGACGACAAGACCGTCCTTCCCAACTTCTACCCGGCCTGAGCGTTGCCCCGAGGAAAGCGAGACGACATGACCCACCTGACCACCCGGCGCTGCGGGCAAGTCGCCGTCGGCGACAAGCTGCCGCCCCTGAAGATCGACATCACCAGCGGCCTGATCATCGGCGGCGCGATCGCTTCGCGCGACTTCACGCCCGTGCACCACGACAAGGCGGCGGCGCAGGCCGGCGGGCTGCCCGATGTGTTCATGAACATCCTGACCAGCTACGGGCTGATGGGCCGCTACGTCACCGACTGGTGCGGGCCGGAGTCGACCATCAAGCGGCTCGACCTCAAGCTCGGCGCGCCGAACCTGCCCGGCTTCGTGATGACCATCACCGGCGAGGTCGCGACGCGCGACGACGCCGCCGGCACCATCGACATCGCCGTCACCGGCGACAACAACGTCTGGGGCACGCACATGTCGGGCACGGTCCGCGTCGCCCTGCCCAAGGAGGGTTGACACCGTGGCAGCGAACATCTCGAACAAGGCCGCCATCGCCGGCATCGGAGCGACCGCGTTCTCCAAGGACTCGGGGCGCTCGGAACTGGCACTCGCGGCCGAGGCGGTCAAGAAGGCACTCGACGACGCGGGCCTGAAGCCCGCCGACGTGAAGGGCATGGTGACCTTCACGATCGACCAGAACGAGGAGGTCGACGTCGCGCGCGCGCTGGGCTGCAACGACCTGAGCTTCTACGCGCGCGTGCCCTACGGCGGCGGCGCCGCCACCGGCACGCTGCTGCAGGCGGCGATGGCGGTGGCCAGCGGCGTCGCCGACGTGGTGGTCGTCTACCGTGCGCTCAACGGCCGCTCGGGGCAGCGCTACTCGAGCGGCGTGTCGGGCAACCTGATCAGCGGCAGCGCGCTGCACTACGGCTGGTACATGCCGTTCGGCATGCTGACGCCGGCCTCGTGGGTGGCGACCTTCACGCAGCGCTACATGCACGTCACCGGCTGCCCGCGCGATGCGCTGTTCGAAATTGCGCACTCGACGCGGGAGTACGCGGTCACCAACCCGGCGGCATTCTTCTACCAGCGCCCGTTCACGCGTGCCGAATACGATGCCGGCAAGAAGATCAGCGAGCCGCTGCGCCTGTACGACTGCTGCCAGGAAAGCGACGGCGGCTGCGCCGTCGTGGTGACGACGCCCGAGCGCGCGCGCGACCTCAGGCAGCCCGCGGTGCTGATCCGCGGCGTGGCGCAGTGCTCGGCCAAGGACCAGGAGGAGATGACCTCCTTCTACCGGCCCGAGATCGCGCGCATCCCCGAGATGGACATCGCCGCGCAGGCGGCGTACGCGCAGTGCGGCCTCGCGGCCAAGGACATCGACGCGGCGGTGATCTACGACGCCTTCACGCCGATCGTGCTGTGGCAGCTCGAGTCCTGGGGCTTCTGCAAGTACGGCGAGGCCGCCGACTTCGTCCTCTCCGGCAACCTGCGCCCCGGCGGCCGCCTGCCGACCAACACCCACGGCGGCCAGCTGTCCGAGGCCTACATCCACGGCGTCAACGGCATCGTCGAAGCCGTGCGCCTGGTGCGCGGCACCTCGGTCAACCAGCCCAAGAAGGCCGTCCGGCACGCGCTGGTGACCTCGGGCGTCGGCGTGCCGACGGGCGGGGCGATCCTCGGCAGGATGGACTAGCGCCGGCGCCTGCCGGCCTCAGGGCATGTACACGCCACCGCTCACCGAGATGAGCTGCCCCGTGACATAGCTGGACAGGTCGGAGGCCAGGAACAGCGCGAGATACGCGATGTCTTCGGGGCGTCCCAGGCGCTTGATCGGCAGATGGCTCATGTTGGGCAGCGTGCCGGCGTCGAGCGCCTGCTGCATGCCTTCGGGCGTGCCGACGAACGCCAGCCGGTTCCAGAAGCTGCCGGTGGAAGTGTCCTCGTTGCGGTGCGGCACGATCCACCCCGGCGCGATGGTGTTCACGCGCACGCCGCGCGGGCCCCACTCGTAGGCCAGCGACTTCGACAAGCTGTTCACGAAGCCCTTGGTGGCGCCGTAGTGCACGACCTGCTGCGCGGCTTCGCCGAGGAGCGAAGAGTTCGACGAGATGTTGATCACGCTGCCCCTGGCGCGCCCGAGCATGTCCGCCGACACGGCCAGCGTGCAGTTCACGACGCCGTCGATGTTGAGCGCGAGTTCCCAGCGCCGTGCCTCGTCGTCGAGGTCTTCGAATGCGCAGTTGCGCTTGACGCCACCGGCGTTGTTCACCAGCACGTCGACCGGCCCGAAGTGCGCGCGTGCCTGCGCCACCATGGCAGCCACGCTCGCGCGGTCGGTCACGTCGGTCGCCACCGGCAGCACCGTGCCGGCGCAACGCTGCTCGCGGGCGCGCGCGACGAGTGTCGCCCCGGCCTGCATGTCGCGCGATGCCGACACCACGTTCGCGCCCTCGCGTGCGAACTCGAGCACCAGCCCCTGGCCGATGGCGCCGCTGCCCCCGGTGACGATGACGGTCTTGCCCGTGAGCCCGAGGTCCATGGCCTACTCCTCGCTCGGAACGTCGAAATAACGCTGATAGCGCGCGAACAGCTGTCGCGTGCGGTCGTTCTGGTCCACGTCGTAGCGGTGCACGCCGAACTTGCCCTGCGGCTTGGCGGCGAGATAGCGTGCCACGGCCGAACGCGCCTCGTCCGTGAACTCGAAGCCCGCGTGCGCATAGAGCGCGCGCAGCGCCTCGATCGGCGACTGCAGCAGATCGGCATAGCGCGAATGCGTCAGCTGGGCGGCCGGCAGGGCACCGCTGTCGATCCAGTCGATCATCTGCTCGAGCCGCGCCGCGACGCCTTCGGGCGTCAGCAGCTGTTCGAAGGCCTCGGCGTCGAACGGCTTGTCGCTGCGCATCCAGTACAGCGTGCCCATGAGGTTGGTCACCGAGCCCTGGGCCTTGACGGGGTCACGATGCGTGACGATGACGCGTGCGTCCGGGAACACCTCGAACAGCGTCGGCATGAACGACTGGTGCTCGGGCGCCTTCAGGAGCCAGTGGCCGCGCGGATTCTTCCACTGCAAGAGCTTGAGCAGGCGCCGGTAGTACTCGTACACGGGACGCTGGTCGGCCGCGAACAGCCAGGCGGCGTAGCTCGGCACCTGGAGTGTCGCCGCCAGGTACTGGGAGCGGAAAGTCAGGCGAAAGGCGATGCCGCACTCGTTCGGAATCCAGGCGCCGAGCTCGTGCATGGCGTTGAAGGTCGGCGCCACGCGGCCCATCTGGGTGATGAGGTCGTGCGCGCGCGGCACGCGCGGGTCGCTGCGGTACGTGGCCGCTTCGGGCGGCGGACACGGAAACACGAACTCCCAGTTGGCCGGAGCCATGAACTGCGGATCCTGCGCCAGCAGCTCGAACAGGATGGACGTGCCCGAGCGCGGCAGGCCGGTGACGAACACCGGCCGGTCGATCACCTCGTCCTCGATTTGCGGGTGCGCTGCGTAGGTGGCCTCGATGTGCAGGCGCGTTTCGAGGAACTGCAGGAAGTCCTGGCGCGTCCACAGGCGTCCGAAGAAGTGCAGCTCGGCCTCGTCTTCGACCGCGCGCAGCAGGATCCGAAAGGGCTCGCGCCAGTCGTCCGGGCCGAAATCGGTGAGGCCGGTATTGCGCTGCGCGGTCTCGATGAGTTCGTCCGCATCGAGCCGTGCCACCGCCTGCGTCTGCCACGAGCGCGTCTCCTGCAGGAAACTCGCGAGCCACTGCGGCCGCGGCGGTGGCGTCCATCTGCGGCCCCTGGTGTTCTCGGTCACGGTGGTACCCCGCGCGGCTTCAGAGGTTGCCGAAGCGGTTGACGACGCCGCGGCGGCGCGCCGCAAGCTGCTCGCGGCGTGCCTCGGGCGTGATGCGCTTGACGTTCGGCGGCAGGTGCCGGTGCAGTTGCGCCGTCTTCACCTGCACCGCCTGCGGCTCAGGGCAGCCCTGGGCGAGCATCCAGCGGTAGGTGACGTAGCCTTCGGCAAAGCCCGACGTGTCGAGCCAGTTCGGCAGCCCCGGATCCTCGTGTGCGATCACCACCACCAGTTCGCCGTCGTCCTCGAGCTGGGCGTAGTGACAGTTCGTGTTCGACAGCCGGTAGCGGTAGTCCATGGTGGTCCACCAGAAGTTGCCGAACTCGACGGCCCAGTACCGGCAGACGGGCGGGCGCACGCGCACGACGAGCGCTTCGTCGGGCGGCAGCGCCCAGTAGGCGATCATCGGCTCGCCGCCGGGCGTGGCGTCGATGGCGCGATCGGCGAGCTGCTTGTAGGAGCGGAAGGTGTTGGGCATGACCTTCCACATCTCGATCATGCGCACCCAGAATGCGATCGACTCGCCGACCCACTTCGCGGCGCTCGAGAGTTGCGCCGCCAGTTTCTCGGGCGTGAGTGGCGCCGGCGGGCTCGTGTCGCCGCTCAGGCGGTCGATGCGCGCCTTCATCGGCCGCTCGTGTTCCCAGTCGGCGAAGAACTGGCGGAAGGTGACCCGGAACGTCTCGGGCGTCGTGCGCAGCCAGTTGCCGGGATGCGGCTCGGGGCTGCAGACGAGCTCGAAGCGCCCGTCCGGCTCGACCTGCAGATCGTGGTCGAACAGCGTATGGGCGACCTTCCCGCCCCAGGGCGTCTGGCCCCGTTCCACCGCGGTGACCGCGAAATACGGGGCGCTGCCGCGGTCGCCGCTGATGCGGTAGGTGTCCGTGCCGTTGATGGTCGCGCCCACGTACACGGCGTCGGTGTTGTCGCCCCCCTGCTTGCGCACCGGATCGAAGTAGTGGATCAGCTCCGGGTATCGCGGATCCGCGTAGTCGTGGTGGAAATTGAGCGCGAGCGAGATGTTGCGCGCCAGCGCTTCGAAGCCGGCCGCGCGATCCGTGGCGTGCGGCGGCACCGGCGCCCGCAACGGGATGTCGCCGGCGCGCTTGAGTTCGTCGCAGAACGCCTCCCACGCGCGGCGCAACACCTGGTCATGCTCCTCGCCCATGCCGCCTCCTTGGTTCGTGCGGGCTCCGTCGAGAGAGCCGGGCTAGACCTCGCAGCCGACGCGAAACCCGTCGCGGATCGCGCCTTCGATCTGCTCGACGCCGCGGCAGTCGCCCGCGAGGTGCAGCGGCACGCCGCAGTCCTTCAGCAGTTCGGCGACGCCGGTGTCCGGCGTGGCTTCGCGGGCGATGAGCACCGAGTCGGCGCCGGTGCGCTGCTCCTTGCCCTCGGCGTCGGCCCACACCACCTCGGTGGGCGTGATCTCGCGCACCGTGGCGCTGCGCTGGATGCTGCCGCGCTGCTCGACCGCGTCCATCACGCGCCAGCGCAGCGCGATCGACAGCTCGCGCCCGGCCTTGTCGGTCGGCTCGAGGACGGTGACGGTGCGATCGTGCGCGAGCAGGTAGTCCGCCAGTTCCAGCCCCACCATGCCGCCGCCGATGACGACGACGCGCTTGCCCAGCGTCTTGGCGGCGCCCGCCGCGGCGTCGGCCGGCGGCAGGCCGATGCGCGCGGTGCCGCCCGCATCCTCGAGCGTGATCTGGCGCTGCAGCTCGTCGCAGGTCCACACGTGCGCGAGGCCGGCGCCGGCGAGCCCGCCCGTGCCGCGCCGCGCGCCGCTGGCGACCACGACGGCGTCGGGCTTCAGGCGCCCGACGAGCGCGGCGTCGGCCGCGGTGGCGAGCTGCACGTCGATCGGCAGCTCGCGCACCTGGTGCACGAGGTTGTCGAGCAGCGGCGCGTTGCCGGCATAGCCCAGGGCGGCGAAGGCGAGCGCGCCACCCAGGCGCTCGCTGCGCTCGACCAGCGTGACGCGGTGGCCGCGCGTGGCGGCCACGCGCGCCGCTTCCATGCCGGCCGGCCCGCCGCCGATCACCAGCACGTGACGCTGGGCGGCCGCCGGCGTGATCCCGGCTTCGGCCTCGTGGCCCAGCTCGGCGTTGACGGGGCACTTGATCCGGCTGTTGAGGAAGATCTCGCTGATGCACACGTAGCAGTAGTTGCAGGGCCGGACGTCGCGCGCGCGCCCCTGCACGAGCTTGCGCGGCAGCTCGGGGTCGGCCAGCAGCTTGCGCGCCATCGCGACGAAGTCGAAGCGCCCGGCAGCGATCGCTTCGGCGGCCATTTGCGGCGAGATGCGGCCCGCGGCGATGACGGGCACGCTCACGGCCTTGCGCACCTCGGTGGCGTAGTCCATCAGGCGGCCGGGCTCGTGCACGGTCGGCGCCTCGGTGAATGCGACCCCCGTGGTGAAGGTGGCGTAGGCCGACATGCTGACCGCCACGGCACCGGCCTCGACGGCCAGCCGGGCGGCGCCGACCGCGTCGGGCAGCGTGATGCCGCCCTTGCTGCGCAGCTCCTCGCCGTCCAGCCGCACCCAGACCGGAAAGCCCGCGCCGACGCGCGCCTTCACGCCGCGGATCATCTCGACCATCAGGCGCGCGCGGTTCTCGAGGCTGCCGCCGTACTCGTCGTCGCGCTGGTTGTAGTAGGGCGAGAGAAAACCGGCCACGAGGTAGGTGTGGCCGGCGTGCAGCTCGATGCCGTCGAAGCCCGCGGCCTGGGCGCGCGCGGCGGCGGCGGCGTACCACTCGATCAACTGCTCGATGTCGCCCTTGTCCAGCACGCGGAACTGCGGCTTGTGGCGCCCGATCGTGCTCGCGAAGCTGGTCAGCTCCTCCTTCGTGAGCGCGCCCATCATCGAGGTCGACGGCTTGGGCGGCAGCGACGGCACCCAGACCGGGCGGCCTTCGGCCAGGTCGCACATCGCGGTCTTGCCGGCGTGCTGCAGCTGCGCGGCGATCTTCGCGCCGTGCTTGTGCGCGCGCCGCGCCATCTCGGTGAGGCCGGGGATGTAGTCGTCGTTCGAGATGCCGACCTGATACGGCGAGGACGTGCCGCTGGGGTAGGCGATCGACACCACGCCCATCGTCAGCAGCGCGGCACCGCCCTTGGCGCGCGCCTCGTAATAGGCCTGGATGCGCTCGCCGCAGCGGCCGTCGGCCTCGGCGAAGTTCGAACCCATGGGCGCCATGATGATGCGATTGCGCAGTTCGAGCGCGCCGATGCGCCCGGGCTCGAGCAAAGGCGAATGGACGTTCGACATGGTGTTTGCCTCCTTGAGATGTCGCGCGCACGATAGCGGCGCCGGGGGTGCAGCGCAAGGCAACGCGCGCAGGCTGCGCGCCGACGCCGCCCCGGCGGGTGTGCCGCGTGCAGTGGCGAGCCGCGGTGTTCGTTGAGCCCGGTCAATGCGGGCGCGGCGGCGGCATGCCAGAGGTGCGCTGAACTGCCGACCGAACTGCGCACGGACCGTCGCGCCTGACGCTGCGCATGACGCGCCGCGTGCAGCGGCGCACGAAGTGGTGCACGAAGTGGTGCACGAAGTGGTGCACGAAGTGGTGCACGAAGTGGTGCACGAAGCGGCGCATGACGCGCCGCGTGCAGCGCCGCATGCCCGCGCACGATCGAGATGGCGCCCCCGACGCCGCCCGGCGCGCCTGCGC
>JAFECX010000095.1 GCA_018241895.1 Pseudomonadota bacterium | reverse complement strand
GCCCGGCATGCGCAGGCCGATGCTCGCCTGGCCGCCGGCCGCCGCGGCGCCGCGCTGCGGATGGCGCGGCACGATCACGGTCAGCGGCCCGGGCCACAGCGCCGCCATCAGCGCCAGCGCCGCCGCGCCCGGTTCGGGCGCGAAGTGGCGCGCCGCCTCGATGCCGGCCACGTGCACGATGAGGGGATGGTCGGCCGGCCGTCCCTTGGCCGCAAAGATGCGCGCCACCGCGTCATCGTCATCGGCACGCGCACCGAGCCCGTAGACGGTCTCGGTGGGAAAGGCGACCAGATCGCCCGCCGCCAGCCGATTGGCTGCACGCTCGATCGCGGCGGGGTCGTCACCCGCGAGCACGGCCATCGCGGTCAGAACCCGTGAATGAATCGCTCGCGCCCGAGCGGCGCGACAGCACGGCTGCGCTCGAGGCGCAAAGCGCCGCCATGTCGCGCGATGGGGCGCGCATTTGCAACGCCGGGCGGGGGCCTCAGGGCGCGGCGAGCGGGCGTGAGTGGTTCGTTCACAGGTTCTTGCTCAGGGCCCGACGTCGAACGGCGGCGCGGCGGATCGCACGATCGGCGCGCCGACCTGCCGGCGCCGCGGCCGCGCCTGCCGCGCCCGGCGCGGTGCTTGGTGGATGCGCTCGACCACGGCGTGCGCCCCTTCAGAAAGCCGGCAGCCCGAGCCGCGCCGCGGCTTCGAGTGCCACCGCGCGCGCGCTGGCGGCGTCGGCCGCGGTGACCGTGAGATGGCCCATCTTGCGGCCGCGCCGCGCCTCGGTCTTGCCGTACAGGTGCAGATGCACGCCGGGCAGCGCCAGCACCGCAGCCCACTCGGGCGCGCGCGCGTCGTCGCTGCCGGCCTCGAACCACAGATCGCCCAGCAGGTTGAGCATCACGGCCGCCGAGTGCTGGCGCGGCGGCGCGAGCGGCAGCCCGGCCAGCGTGCGCACCTGCAGCTCGAACTGCGAGACATCGCAGGCGTCGATGCTGTAGTGGCCCGAGTTGTGCGGCCGCGGCGCCATCTCGTTGGCCACCAGCGAGCCGTCGGCGAGCACGAAGAACTCGACGCACAGCACCCCCACGTACGACATCGCGGCCGCCAGCCGTCGGGCGGCGGCGACGGCGGCCGTCGCCGTGGCGGCATCGACGTCGGGTGCCGGCACCTGCGTCACCGCGAGAATGCCCTCGCGATGCAGGTTCTGCTGCACCGGCAGGTGCACGCACGCGCCGTCGCGACCCCGCGCGACGATCACGCTGAGTTCGTGCGCCAGCGCCAGCCTCTTCTCCAGCACGCAGGGCACGCCGCCCAGGCGCCGCCAGGCGGCGGCCAGCTCGGCGCGATCGGCGACCGCGGCCTGACCCTTGCCGTCGTAGCCCAGACGCGACGTCTTGAGCAGCCCGGGCAGCAGCGCATCGAGCGCAGCGTCGTGCAGATCGTCGTCGCCGGCGATCGCGGCATGCGGCGCGCAGGGCACGCCCGCGCGCACGAACAGCGCCTTTTCGCTCATGCGGTGCTGGCACAACTGCACCGCGTCGGCCGGCGGCGCCACGACGGGCGCTGCGGCGGCACCCGCGCCGCCCTGCGCGAGGCGCCGCAACACCGCGGCCGGCACGTTCTCGAACTCGATCGTCACGCCGGCGGCCCGGCGCGCGAGTTCGCCCAGCGCCTGGGCGTCGTCGTAGCCTGCACGCAGGTGGCCATCGGCCGGCGCACCGGCGGGCGCCGCGGCATCGGGCTCGAGCACGAGCACGCGGTAGCCGAGCGACTGCGCCGCATGCACGAACATGCGCCCGAGCTGGCCGCCGCCGAGCACGGCGAGCGTGGCGCCCGGCGCGAGCCACGGCGGCGCGACGCGCGCCGCTGCCGGCGCGTCCGCCTCGCGCCCGGACGCGTTCACTTCCTCAGCTCTTGCGTCATCGCGCGCGCGGCCTCGGTCTGGCGGGCGCGAAAGGCGGCCAGGCGCTCGCGCAGCGCGGCGTCACCGCGCGCCAGCATCGCCACCGCGAACAGCGCGGCATTCGCGGCCCCCGCGGGCCCGATCGCGAACGTCGCCACCGGCACCCCCTTGGGCATCTGCACGATCGAATACAGCGAATCCAGCCCGCCCAGGTGCTTGCCGGCCACCGGCACCCCGAGCACCGGCACCGTCGTCTTGGCCGCCAGCATGCCCGGCAGATGCGCAGCGCCCCCGGCCCCGGCGATGATCGCCGCCAGCCCGCGCGCCTCGGCCTGCTCGGCAAAGCGGAACATGTCGTCGGGCATCCGATGCGCCGACACCACCCGCGCCTCGTACGCCACGCCGAACTCGTCGAGCACCTCGCCGGCGGCCCGCAGGGTGTCCCAGTCGGAGGAGGAGCCCATCAGGAGGGCGATCTGCCGAGTGTCCATCTCACGCGCTCAGCGCACTCATTGTGCCGGATAGCGCAACAAAGCTTCCGGCAAACCTGGAGGCGAGAGACTATTGAAGCGTTCTAAAACAACCTTGAGCTCACGCTGCTCAGATCGATATGCCGCTCTGGCTGCATCGAGACTCATGCCAATGGAATTCTCAGCCTTCGCCTCAGGAACAATATCCGCAAACTGTGAAAGCAGCCAAGCTGCGACAAGCTGTTCATCGCGGTGCAGAAGACTGAGATCCGCGTGAAGAGTTGCCGCGAGCTCGACAGCCTGTTCCGCATTTCCTAGCTTGAGATGGCAATACGCGATCTCCAAGTCAATAATTACTTGATTGAAATTATAGACTGCAAACGGTCTCTTCTCCCGAACTGCACTGAGCCCCGCGATTGCCTGCCCAAATTGCCCACGGAGCAACGCAAGCCGCGATTGCCAGAGTTCGACAAAGTTGTTGACGGCACGAATACCGATCAAACTTTGGTAGTTCCTCGCCGAGGCAATCTCACCGGCAAGGCGCCTCAACTCCGATTCATCTACTGGAGCGAAGCAAACCTCAGCCCGGAGCCACGCCATCGCAAAGGCTGCTTTGTTGTAGATCAGCGCATCAATCGTCGCTTGGTCACCAGCCTCGAGTGCATGATGCCTTACCGCTTCGTACCAATGATTCGCGCGGCTTCGATCACCGCCAGTCGAGTATGCGTTCGCCAGCACCATGCAAGCTCTGGCTATCACTTCATGCTGTTCGTCAGAGCACGCACCAAATGCCATCTCTAGTGCCCGTCCCATGCCCGCGAAATCGGAGCACTCTGAAAGTAGATGTGCATGCCATGCGGACGTCCACGCGATAAGAGTTCGGTCTCGGGTTGCAGTAGCGAGCACCTGGGCTCTCATAACGCGATCTCGCCCTTGCGCCGACAGATCTTCAAACGTATACAGCACCCCCTCCGCCAACATCATCCAGATCGATACATGAGGATGTGAGTCTGTCGGAAACGCATCACGAGTCTGTTCGATGAGCTCGCGCGCTTCAATGAACTGCCCCAGCCTAGCGAGATGGCAGGCACGACGAGCAAGCAACTCGCCACGTTTGGTAGGCATGCGCTCAACTTGAAGCTCTGCATCAATCCTGCGAAGTAGTTGAGACATCGCCTTGCTCCCAGATTGGAATTTGAACGTCGCAACAGAGACCGATGGTAAGCGCGGAGGTTGCCTCAAGCAGTGACCCTCGCGGTTTGGACTTCTGGGCCAGAAGAGCGACGGGCCCAGCACCGCTGGGCCCGTTCATATGCACGACAGTAGCGCGGTCAGAATTGAACGCCAGTCAGGGCTTGTTCCCCGTGGGGAAAGGCCAAGCGGCCGCTGGGCTCAATGTGGTCTTCGCTGGCGCAGTGGCAGGTGCAGCGGACTTTTTCGTGCCCTTCTTCGCAACCGCCCTCTTGGTCGCTGGACGCTTGGGCGCAGCCTTCTTGGCAGCCGCCTTCTTCGCCGGTGCCTTCTTCGCAGCCGCCTTCTTCGCCGGTGCCTTCTTCGTCGGCGCCTTCTTGGCGGCGACCTTCTTCGCCGGTGCCTTCTTCGCGGCCTTCTTCGCCGGGGCCTTCTTCGCAGGCGCCTTCTTGGCGGGGGCCTTCTTGGCGGCCTTCTTCGCCGGGGCCTTCTTTGCCGCAGCCTTCTTCGCAGTTGCCATGACGATCTCCTTGATCAAGTTGCGAAAGACACCGCGCCGCTCGATGCGGCGCGGGGATTCACCGTCCGGGGTCTTGCCGCCGGGCCGTGGCCTCGGAGCGGGTGTCCCGGTTCGATGAATGGGGTCGCGAACCCGGCGCGATGGCCGTGCGGCCTCGTGCTCTGCGGCGTGCCTGGGTTCGCCATTCTTGATCTCTTGCACAACGCCGCCGCTCAGGCCCGCAGGCCCGCTGCGCCACGGCGTGGGTACGGATGCGAATGCACGGCGCGGCCCTTCAGTCCCACGCCAGCGCGCCGCCGCTCTGGTAGTCGATGACGCGCGTCTCGAAGAAGTTGCGCTCCTTCTTCAGGTCGATCATCTCGCTCATCCACGGGAACGGGTTCTCTTCGTTCGGGTACAGCGCCTCGAGCCCGATCTGCGTCGCGCGCCGGTTGGCGATGTAGCGCAGGTAGCCCTTGAACATCGAGGCGTTCATGCCGAGCACGCCGCGCGGCATCGTGTCCTCGGCGTAGCGGTACTCGAGTTCGACGGCCTGCTCGAACAGCGCCTTCAACTCGGCCTTGAAGGCCGGCGTCCACAGCTGGGGATTCTCGAGCTTGATCTGGTTGATCAGGTCGATGCCGAAGTTGCAGTGCATCGACTCGTCGCGCAGGATGTACTGGTACTGCTCGGCCGCGCCGGTCATCTTGTTCTGGCGGCCGAGCGCGAGGATCTGGGCGAAGCCGACGTAGAAGAACAGGCCTTCCATCAGGCAGGCGAAGACGATCAGGCTTTTCAGCAGCGTGCGGTCGGCCTCGGGCGTGCCGGTGCGGAAGTCGGGGTCCATGATCGCGTCGATGAACGGGATCAGGAACTCGTCCTTGTCGCGGATCGACGCGATCTCGTGGTAGGCGTTGAAGATCTCGCCTTCGTCCAGCCCGAGGCTCTCGACGATGTACTGGTAGGCGTGGGTGTGGATCGCCTCCTCGAACGCCTGGCGCAGCAGGAACTGGCGGCACTCGGGCGCCGTGATGTGGCGGTAGGTGCCGAGCACGATGTTGTTGGCGGCCAGCGAGTCGGCGGTGACGAAGAAGCCGAGGTTGCGCTTGACGATGCGCCGCTCGTCTTCGGTGAGGCCGCTCGGGTCCTTCCACAGCGCGATGTCGCGCGACATCGCGATCTCCTGCGGCATCCAGTGGTTGGCGCAGGTGGCGAGGTACTTCTCCCAGGCCCACTTGTACTTGAAGGGGACGAGCTGGTTGACGTCGGTGTGGCCGTTGATGATGCGCTTGTCGGCGGCGTTGACGCGGCGCGTCGATTCGGCTGCGGCGCGTGCGCTCTGCGCCGCTTGGGCTGCCGGCGCAGCCCGTGCAGCCCGCTCCTGCAGCAAGGCCGAAGGCGCATCGGTGACGACGGCCGATGGCCTGTGCACTGCCGGTGCCGCGGGCGCCGCGGGCACGGAGGCGCAGGCGTCGAAGGGAGTCAGGGTCACACCTCGATCGATGTTCGAGGGCGCTGCAATGTCGGATGGGCGGAATTCTTCTTCCCAGATCAGCATGTGATTGCTTCCTGCACGTTGAATTATCGGAGTGTTGCGCGCGAACGCCAAGCACTGGTTGACATCGAAAAGCGATTGATGTTGCCGCCTTGCGTCGACGCACGACCGCTCGCGCGCGCAGGCATGGATGCGCGCACGTGCAAGGGCGTACACGCACGCGCCGCGTGCGATGCCGGCGACGGGCAGCGCCGGTGCGCAGGACGCGCGGCTGGCGCGGCACGCAGCGCCGGCCGGCCTCGGCTCGTCGGCCTGCCTTGCCTCACTGGCAGGCCTCGCAGTCGGGTTCGTCGATCGCGCACAACCCGCTTGCGCTCGCGGGCACGCGTCGAGGGGCCGCGGCAGCAAGCTCGCCGCCCGCGCCCGGCACGGCATTGAGCGCACCGGCGGCCACCGTGCTCTTCTCGGCGTGGGTGGCGCTCGTCGTGCGCAGGTAGTAGGTGGTCTTCAGGCCACGCAGCCACGCGAGCTTGTACGTCTCGTCGAGCTTCTTGCCCGAGGCGCCGGCCATGTAGACGTTGAGGCTCTGCGCCTGGTCGATCCACTTCTGGCGCCGCGCGGCGGCCTCGACGAGCCAGCGCGGGTCGATCTCGAACGCCGTCGCATACAGGCGCTTGAGCTCCTCGGGCACGCGGTCGATCGGGCGCAGCGAGCCTTCGAAGTGCTTGAGGTCCATCACCATCACGTCGTCCCACAGGCCGAGCGCCTCGAGGTCGCGCACCAGGTACTCGTTGACGACCGTGAACTCGCCCGACAGGTTGCTCTTGACCGCGAGGTTGCCGAAGTTCGGTTCGATCGACGCCTCGACGCCGACGATGTTGCCGATGGTGGCGGTGGGCGCGATGGCCACGCAGTTGCTGTTGCGCATGCCGTGCGCGCGGATGCGCTCGCGCAGCGCGTCCCAGTCGAGCGTGGCCGAGCGGTCGACCTGCACGTAATCGGCGCCCTCGCCGTTGCGCTCTGCGGCCAGCAGGTCGAGCGTGTCGAGTGGCAGGATGCCGCGCGCCCACAGGCTGCCGCCGAAGCTGCCGTAGCGCCCGCGCTCGGCGGCGAGTTCGGTGCTTGCCCAGTAGGCGTGGAAGCACACCGCCTCCATCGAGCGGTCGGCGAACGCCACCGCCTCGGCGCTGGCGTAGGGCAGGCGCAGCTGGTACAGGCAGTCCTGGAAGCCCATCACGCCCAACCCCACCGGCCGATGCCGCAGGTTGCTGTCGCGCGCCTTCCTGAGCGCGTAGTAGTTGATGTCGATGACGTTGTCGAGCATGCGCATCGCGGTCGCCACCGTGCGCGCGATCTTGGCCAGGTCGAGTTCGCGGCCCGCGGGGCCGTCGCACAGGTGGCGTGCGAGGTTGATGCTGCCCAGGTTGCACACCGCGATCTCGCTGTCGCTGGTGTTGAGCGTGATCTCGGTGCACAGGTTGGACGAGTGCACCACGCCCACGTGCTGCTGCGGGCTGCGCACGTTGCAGGCGTCCTTGAAGGTGAGCCAGGGATGCCCGGTCTCGAACAGCATCGTCAGCATCTTGCGCCACAGGTCCGCCGCGCGCAGGCGCTTGAAGAGCTTGATCTCGCCGCGGTCCGCCCTGCTCTCGTAGGCGACGTAGGCCTGTTCGAAGGCCTGGCCGAACTTGTCGTGCAGATCCGGGCAGGTGCTCGGGCTGAACAGGGTCCACTGGCCGCGCGCCGGGTCGTCGGGATGCTGCGCGCCTTCGATGACGCGCTTCATGAACAGGTCGGGGACCCAGTTCGCGGTGTTCATGTCGTGCGTGCGCCGCCGGTCGTCGCCGGTGTTCTTGCGCAGCTCGAGGAACTCCTCGATGTCCAGGTGCCAGGCCTCGAGGTAGGCGCACACCGCGCCCTTCCTCTTGCCGCCCTGGTTGACGGCGACCGCGGTGTCGTTGACGACCTTGAGGAACGGCACCACGCCCTGGCTGCGGCCGTTGGTGCCCTTGATGTGGCTGCCGAGCGCGCGCACGCGCGTCCAGTCGTTGCCCAGGCCGCCGGCGAACTTGGACAGCAGCGCGTTTTCCTTCAGTGCCTCGTAGATGCCCTCCAGGTCGTCGGCCACCGTCGTCAGGTAGCAGCTCGACAGCTGGCTGCGCCGCGTGCCGCTGTTGAAGAGGGTGGGCGTCGAGCTCATGAAGTCGAAGCTCGACAGCAGCTCGTAGAACTCGACGGCGCGCGCCTCGCGGTCGATCTCGTCGAGCGCCAGCCCCATCGCCACGCGCATGAAGAAGGCCTGCGGCAGTTCGATGCGCACGCCCTCGACGTGCAGGAAGTAGCGGTCGTACAGCGTCTGCAGGCCGAGGTAGTCGAACTGCAGGTCGCGCCCGGGCGCGAGCGCGGCGCCCAGGCGCGCGAGGTCGAACTGCGCCAGGCGCTCGTCGAGCAACTCGGCGGCGATGCCGCGCTGCACGAAGTGCGCGAAGTACCCGGCGTAGCGCTCGGCCATCGCGGCCTGCGACACCTCCTCGCCGAGCACCTCCTTGCGCATCGTGTGCAGCAGCAGCCGCGCGCTGACGCGGCTGTAGGCCGGGTTCTTCTCGATCAGCGTGCGTGCGGCCAGGATCGTGGCCTTGTGGACCTCGTCGATCGGCACGCCGTCGTAAAGGTTGCGGCGCGTCTCGGCGAGGATCGGCTCGGCGCTCACGCCGGCAGCGGGCGCGGCATCCGAGCCGGCGCAGGCCGACTCGACGAGCGCGCGCAGCGCCTCCATGTCCAGCGGCCGGCGCGTGCCGTTGTCGCTGACCTGCACTGCGGCGGCGCGCGGCGCTGCCACGCCCGCCTGCCGCGCGCGCGCCTGCGCGCGCTGCTCGCGGTACAGCACATAGGCCCGCGCCACCTCGTGGTGGCCGCCACGCATCAGGGCGAGCTCGACGCTGTCCTGCACGTCCTCGATGTGGAACGTGCCACCGCCGGGTCGCGAGCGCAGCAGCGCACGCACGACGGCCTCGGTGAGCTGCTCGACGGTCTCGCGCACGCTGGCCGAGGCCGCGCCCTGCGTGCCGTGCACGGCGAGAAAGGCCTTCATCAGCGCGACCGCGATCTTGTCGGGTTCGAAGCCCACCACCGCACCGTTGCGGCGGATGATCTGGTAGCCGGCAAAGGCCGAGGCCGCGGCGGCATCGGCCTTGCTGCGCCACGCGGTGGCGGCGCGGGCCAGTGGTGCCTGGTTCGGATCGGTCGTGGCAATGGGCATGCTGTTCCTTTCGAGACGCGGTGCGTGGGGTCGATGACGGGCTCACCGCAGCCGGCGACGGCGCTGCGGGTCGGGGGCTGGGGCGTGGGGTTCGCGGCGCCGACGCCGTGCCGCGCCTCGAGGCGCGGGAAAGCGCAACGGCGTCGGACGATGGCGTGGCAGACACTATATCTAGTGTTTGTGCATACAGCAAGACACTAGCGGTAGTGCACGTCGGCACCTTCCCGAATGGCCGCGCTGTCGCCTCACGGCGCCGCGCAGAGCGTGCAGCAGTTCACGCCGCGCCACGACGCGCACGCGGGCGGCGCGTGTGCGGCGCTGCGCCGCGGCGCCCGGGGCGCCACGTTGCGCCGCGCGGCATCGGTCGTCAGCGCGCGTGCCCGCCCGGCCCGCTCCGTCCTCGGTGCACGGCGCGTGCGGCGTCAGCCCGGGGTCGGCGACGCGGGCGCCAGCACCAACAACGGCGCCAGCACGGGGCGACGGCGACGCAGCGCGCGCGCCAGCCGTGCCCAGTCGAAGCCGGGCCCGGGGTCGGCCTTGCGGCCCGGCGCCACGTGCTCGTGCCCGACGACCTCTTCGATCGGATAGCAGCGCGCCAGCGCACGCAGCAGCTCGGCGAGCCGGCGGTACTGCACCGGCTCGAACCGCTGGCCCTCGAGGCCTTCGAGCTCGATGCCGATCGACCAGTCGTTGCACCCGGCGCGCCCGCGCCAGCGCGAGCGCCCCGCATGCCAGGCGCGCTCGTCGCACGACACGAACTGCAGCAGCCCGCCATCGCGGCGCAGGAAGAAATGCGCCGAGACCTCGACGCCGCGCAGCCGGTCGTAGTAGGGATGCGCGTCGCAGTCGAGCGTGTTCGTGAACAGCCGCTCGACATCGGGCCCGCCGTACGCTCCGGGGGGCAGGCTGATGCTGTGCACGACGACGAGCGTGATCGCGCTGCCTGCGGGCCGCGGGCCGAAGTTGGGCGATGCACGCCGCTGTGCGCCGCTCCACCAGCCCGCCCGCCACTCCGGCCGGCGCGCCGGCTGCCCGTGCGAGGGCACTCAGCCGCCCTCGCTGCCCTCGCCGGTACCGTCGCTGCCGCCGTCGCCGGCGGCTTCGCCGCCCGGCTGCCCGACGCCCAGGCGCGCCATGCGGTAGCGCATCTGGCGCAGCGACAGGCCCAGGCTCGCCCCGGCCGCCGTGCGGTTGTAGCGGTGCTGCGTCAGCGCCCGCTCGAGGATGTCGCGCTCGACCGCGTCGAGGTGCCCTGCCAGATCGCGCGGCAGCGCTGTGGCTGCAGGCGGCACGGGGCCGGCCGGCTTCGAGACCGCCGTGGCGAGCCCGGCCCCGGGCTGCGTGGGCGCTTCGCCAGCGGCCGCGTCGAACCCGTCCGGCACGTCGTCGGGCAGCCCGAGATCCTCCTGCCCGATGCGCTGTCCGCCGGCCAGTGCGAGCGCGCGGTGCAGCAGGTTCTCCAGTTCGCGCACATTGCCCGGGTAGGCATAGCGACCCAGTTGCGCCAGTGCCTCGGGCGCGAGCTGCGGCGGCGGCGACACGCCGGCGTCGCGGGCAATGCGCACGAGCAGCGCCTGGCACAGCGCCGGCAGATCGGAGATGCGCTCGCGCAGCGGCGGCACGGCGATGCGGATGACGTTGAGGCGGTAGTACAGATCCTGGCGGAAGCGTGCGGCCTGCACCTCGGCGCCGAGATCCTTGTGCGTCGCACTGACGATGCGCACGTTGACCGGCAGCTCGGCGACCGCGCCCAGCGGCCGCACCGCGCGCTCCTGCACCACGCGCAGCAGCTTGCTCTGCATCGCCAGCGGCAGGTCGCCGATCTCGTCGAGGAACAGCGTGCCGCCCTGCGCGGCCTGGAAGAAGCCCTCGCGGTCGTCCTGCGCGCCGGTGAACGCGCCCTTGCGATAGCCGAAGAACTCGGCCTCGAGCAGCGCCTCGGGAATGGCGCCGCAGTTCACGGCCACGAACGGGCCGGCGGCACGCGGCGAGATCTCGTGGATGGCGCGCGCCACCAGCTCCTTGCCGGTGCCCGACTCGCCGGCCACCAGCACCGGGGCCATGCTGCGCGCCACCTTCTGCACGAGCGCACGCACCTGCTGCATCGCCGGCGACTCACCGGCCAGCCGGGCGAGCGCGGCCGGCAGCGGCGCCGGCGCTGCCGCGCCGCGAGACTCGGTCGTGCGGGCGGGGGGCAGCGCGCGCGTGGCCGCCGCCT
>JAFECX010000094.1 GCA_018241895.1 Pseudomonadota bacterium | reverse complement strand
CGCCGCCGCGGCTGGGTTGTCGGCGCGCGGTGCGTCGGGCGGGGGGGCGTCGGAGGCGGTCATCGTGAGGATGAGGCGGGCGTGGCGCCGGCGGCCCGCAACGAAGCGGACGCCGGGGTGGGTGCCAGGGTGGATGCTCGGGTGGGCGCATCGCCGGGCAGGCTGGCAGGCGCGCCGGAAGGCGACTGGACCGCCGTCTGGGCAGGCGCCTGGGCGGGCGCCTGGGCAGGCGTCTGGGCGGGCGTCTGGGCGGGCGTCTGGGCGGGCGCCTGGGCGGGCGCGCGCGAATCGACCTCGGCGACGTAGCCGCCGCCCAGCGCCTTGACGAGCGCGACCTCGGTGTCCAGGCGCCGCCAGCGCAGGTCGACGGCGGCGCGCCGCTGCGCGAGCACGGCCGATTCGGTGTTGAGCACGACGAGCAGGTTGCCCAGGCCGGCGCCGTAGCGCTGCATCGCGACCCGGTAGGCGGCCTCGGCCGCCGTGGCCGCATCGGCCTGCTCGCGCTGCTGGCGCGCGATCGCCGCCAGCGTGCCGATCTGGTCGGCGACGTCGCGCACCGCGTCCAGCACGGCGGCGTTGTAGTTCTCGACGGCCGCGTCGAGCTCGGCGCTGCGCGCGTGCAGATTGGCGCGCAGGCGCCCGGCGTCGAACAGGGGCAGCGTGAGCGCGGGGCCGACGCCGTACTCCCTGCTGCCGGCGCGCAGCAGCCGGTCGAGCCCGAGGCTGGCGACGCCGGCGAAGGCCACGAGGTCGACATTGGGATAGAAGAGCGCTCGCGCCGCGCGCACGTCGCCGCTGGCGGCCTCGACGCGCCAGCGTGCGGCCGTGATGTCGGCGCGCCGGCCCAGCAGTTCGGCGGGCAGCGTCGCAGGCAGCGCGAGCTCAGCCGTCGCCGTCGGCAGCAGCGCCGGCACCAGGCCCCGCAGCGCAGCCGGCGGCTGCGCCGTGAGTGCGGCGAGCGCATGGCGCGCGAGCGCGCTTTGCTCGTCGATCTGCGCGATCTGCTGGCGCGTGTCCGGCGGCAGGCCTTCGCCCTGGTGCAGTTCGACGGTCGAGTCGAGCCCGGCACGCACGCGCTGCTCGACCAGTGCGAGGATCTCCTTGCGCTGCGCGAGCGTGCGCTCGGCGATCGCGCGCTGTTCGTGCAGGCGCGCCAGTTGCGCCCAGGTGCGCACGACGCTGCTGGCCAGCACCAGACGCGCCGCGGCCACGTCGGCTTCGGCGGCGCGCACGCTGCCGGCGGCGGCGTCGACGGCGGCGCGCTGGCGGCCGAACAGATCGAACTCCAGGCTGGCGTTGAGCTGGGCCGAGGCCAGCGTGCGCGTCGATCCGCCTAGCGGCGGCGGGTAGATGCTGTTGGCGCTGAAGTGCTGGCGCGTCACGTCGACGGCGGCGCCCAATTGCGGCCCTTCGGCGGCCTGTGCCGCGTCCAGCGCGGCCTGCGCGCGCGCCAGCCGGGTCGCGGCCACCTTGAGCGTGGGCTGTTCGACGAGCGCGCGTTCGACCAGCGCCGTGAGTGCCGGGTCGCCGAGCTGGCGCCACCAATCGGCCTGCAGTGCCGCCGTGGGCGCCGCGTCGGGGTCGATGCCGGCCTGGGCCGCGGACAGGGGTTGGGCCGGCGGCGTGAGTGTGCCCGGGCTCGCGCAGCCGCCCAGTGCAGCGCCGAGCGCGGCAGCGAGCACGCTGACGAGTGCCAGCACGGCGGCCCCGCGTGAGGCGGCTGTGCTGCCTGCGCCGCTGCGGGCCCTTCCTCGTCGCAATACGCTCATCGCAGACCCTTCAGGGCGCCGCACGCATGCGCTCGCCGTTGGCCAGCATGCGCAGCAGGAAGCCCTCCATCGCCTGCCACTCGGCGCGCGTGAAGCCGGCCAGCAGCCCGTTCATGACCTCGGCCAGCACGGCCGGCACATCGGCGATCGCGCTTTCGCCCTGCGGCGTGATCTCCACGTGCACGACGCGACGGTCGGTCGTCGAGCGCATGCGCCGCACCAGCGCCTTGCGCTCGAGGCGATCGAGCAGCCGCGTCGTCGAGCCGGGGTCCATCTGCAGCCAGCGCGCCAGCTCGACCACCGTGCTCGGGCCCGTCGTGTGCAGCCGCAGCAGCGGGCTCCACTGCGCATGGGTCAGATCGAGCGACGCGAGCCGGCGGTCGAGCTCGCCGGTGATGCCGACGACCAGCCGCTTCATCAGCAGGCCGACGCTGTCGGCGGCGAAGTAGGTCTCGGCGCGGTAGAAGCGGGCAGGGGCGGGGGCGCGCGGCACGGAACGTCCGGAAGCCGGAAAGTCGCGCATTGTATTTGCATGGGCAAAGTTCTGCATGACAATCATCTCGCGGCGCGCGGACGCGGCAGGGGCCGGCGCCGGCGGGCCAGCGCTCACCTGCGCGCACTGCCCCGCGCATCGGCCTGGCCCGCCGCGTGCAGTCCGTCCCGACTCGCCATGTCGTCTGCGTGGCCTGGGCCGCCTGCCTGGGCTGCGGGGTGCGCGTGGTCCGTGCCGGCGCCGCGGCCCGGTGCGGCACGGGCGCCATCCGGCCCAGCCACGCGGCGCCGCGCACACCTGACGCGTCGCCGACGAAGATCGCCCCGCTCAACGCGGCGCCGTCCGGCCCAGCCACGCGGCGCCGCGCACACCCGATGCGTCGCCGTGCTGCGCGCGCACGAGCCGGGTGCGCACCGGCTCGTGCGCGCTGGCGCCGAACACCCAGCGCGCCCAGCGCGCGGGAACCTGCTCGTACAGATGCGTGAGCCGCGACAGGCCCCCGCCGAGCACGATCACGTCCGGGTCGAGCAGGTTGACGACGGCGGCCAGCGCGCGTGCCAGCCGCTCGGCGTGGCGCTCGAGCGTGGCGGCGCAGGCGGCGTCGCCCGCCGCGGCGCGGCGCGCGATCTCCTCGCCCGCGAGCCGCTCGCCGCTCGCCGCGGCGTGGTCACGTGCGAGCCCGGCGCCGCTGACCAGCGTCTCGACGCAGCCGCGCTGCCCGCACCAGCAGGCGGGCCGGGGCTCGTCGTGCGCGAGCCAGGGCAGCGGGTTGTGGCCCCACTCGCCGGCCAGCCGGTTGGGCCCGCTCGCCACGCGGCCGTGTACGGCGATGCCGGCGCCGACGCCGGTGCCGAGGATGGCCGCGAACACCACGGCCGCGCCGGCGCCCGCGCCGTCGGTGGCCTCGGACAGCGCCAGGCAGTTGGCGTCGTTGGCGAGCGCGATGCGCGCGCCGAGCGCGGCCTCGAGGTCGCGCTGCAGCGGACGGCCGTTGAGGCAGGTCGAGTTGCAGTTCTTCATGAGGCCGCCGGCGGCGGGCGCGCCGGGCGTGCCGATGCCGATCGTGAAGTGCGCGCCGCCGGCGGCCGCGCGTGCCGCGGCCACCAGCGACGCCACCGTGCGCACGGTGGCGTCGTAGTCGCCGCCGGGCGTCGGCACGCGCTGCCGCCACCGTTCGCGCCCGTCGGCACCGAGCAGTGCGGCCTCGGTCTTGGTGCCGCCGAGGTCGATGCCGAGCATCGGCGCCGCGGCGTCGGGGCTCACAACGGCTGCGTGCGCTCGTTCAGCCAGGCCAGCGCCGCGCCTTGCAGGCGCGGCGCGAGGCGCTCGCGAACCCGCGCGTGGTAGGCGTCGAGCCAGGCGATCTCGTCGGCGCGCAGCAGCGCGCGTTCGATGCAGCGCGTGTCGATCGGGCACAGCGTCAGCGTCTCGAACTCGAGGAACTCGCCGAAGGCGCCGTCCTCGGCGCTGCGCGCCGGCACCGCGAGCACGAGGTTCTCGATGCGCACGCCCCACTGCCCGCTGCGGTAGACGCCGGGCTCGATGCTCGTGATCATGCCCGGCTGCATCGCCATCGCCGGCTCGGCCACCGTCTTGCCGATCGTCTGCGGCCCCTCGTGCACGGCGAGGAAGTAGCCCACGCCGTGGCCGGTGCCGTGCATGTAGTCGATGCCCTCGGCCCACAGCGGCGCACGCGCGAGCGCGTCGAGCATCGGCGCCGGCGTGCCGAGCGGGAAGCGCGTGCGCGACAAGGCCAGCGTGCCCTTGAGCACGAGCGTGAAGTCGCGCTTCATCGCCGGCGTGATCTGCCCCACCTTCCACACGCGCGTGATGTCGGTGGTGCCGCCCAGGTACTGGCCGCCGCTGTCGATCAGCAGCAGCCCGTCGCCCTCGATGGCCGCATGGTGCTCGGGCGTGGCGCGGTAGTGCGGCATCGCGCCGTGGGCGGCGAAGCCGGCGATGGTGGCAAAGCTCAGGCCGACGTAGCCGGCGCGGCGCGCGCGTGCCGCCGTGAGGCGCTCGTCGACGGTGAGCTCGGTGATGCGCTCGCGGCCCAGCGCCTGCTCGAACCAGGCGTAGAACTCGCACATCGCGGCGCCGTCCTCGACCATCGCCTCGCGCACGTGGGCGGCCTCGGCGTCGGTCTTGCGGCTCTTGGCGAGCGTGCTCGGGTTGATGGCCTCGACCACCTTGCAGCCGGCGCCCACCGCCTGGCGAAAGCCGAGCGTCACGCGCCGGGGGTCGACGAGCAGGGTGTGCCCGGCGCCGAGCGCGCCCAGCGCCGCCGCGGCCTGGCCGTAGGGTGCGAGCGTCACGTCGTCGGCGGCCAGCCGCGCGGTGAGCGCCGGCGCCACCTTGCCGGCGCCGACGAACAGGCGCGTGCCCCGAGGCTCGACGAGCAGGTGGGCGAGGAAGACGGGGTTGAAGTCGACGTCGCTGCCGCGCAGATTGGTCAGCCATGCCACGTCGTCGACACTGGAGACGAAGTGGTGCGTGGCGCCGTGGCGCGCCATCGCTGCGCGCACGGCCGCCAGCTTGTCGACGCGCGCCACGGCGGCGTGCGGCGGCAGGTGCTCGTAGACCGGCGCCGCGGGCAGTGCCGGGCGCTCGAGCCAGACCGCATCGAGCAGGTCGCGCTCGGTGCGCAGCACGACGCCGGCGGCGTCGAGCGCCGCGCGCAGCGCCTGCGCGGCACTCAGCGCCAGCACCTGGCCGTCGACCGCCACCACGGCGCCGCGCGCCACCTCGCGCGCCAGCCACTCGACGTGCAGCGGCGCCGTTCCGGTGGGAATCTTCACGAGCTCGATGCCGCTGCCCGCGAGCTCGGCCTCGGCCTGCACCCAGTAGCGACCGTCGGCAAAGAGGGCCGCCCGGTCGCGCGCCACCACCAGCGTGCCCATCGAGCCCGTGAAGCCCGACAGCCACTGCCGCCCCTGCCAGCGCTCGGGCAGGTACTCCGACAGATGCGGATCGGCCGAGGGCACCAGCAGCGCCTGCACGCCCTCGCGCGTCAGCACCGCGCGCAGCTTGTCCAGTCGCAGGCGGATCGGGGCGGTGCGGGTGTCCATCGCGGCTCCGGCAGCAAGCAGGTGGCACGCATTCTAGGGACGCGCCGCCCGACGCGAGGCGGGCGCGAGGCAGGCGCGCCGGACGGCGCGCCGCCGCAGCCGCGCAAGTTCAGGCCTCGATCTGCCCCGGGCGCCGCCGCTTCAGGTCGTCGGCATACAGGCGCGCCTGCACGTAGCGCACCAGCGCCCTGGCGCCGCGCGCGCAGTTGCGAAAGCAGCACACGCCGCCGTCCATCAGGCGCGCCGTCATCGCGTCGTACAGCGAGCCGCCGTCCAGGATGCCGACCACCGGCTTGGCGTGGCGCGCAACCAGCGGCGGCATCAGGTGCACCGTGCTCCTCGCGTCGCTCAGGTCGTAGCCGGGACGCAGCTTGCTGTGCTCGAGGGCGCGCACCGAGGGCGCGGTCGGATCGAGGCCGACGACGACGGCGTCGATGTTCGGGTCGTCGAGGAAGGCCTCGGTGATGTCCATGTGCGCCACGTCGTCGGCACCGGGGTTGATGTCGATCGGGTTGCGCACCTCGACCAGCTGGTCGAGCTTGTTGGCCTTCAGGATCGCCTCGATGCGCTCGATGGTGGCCTGCTCGAGGGCACCCATCTGCATCGCGAAGCCGTCGGTCTCGATGTTGTCGGCCACGCCGACGGCCTCGAAGCCGGCGCCGCTGATGGCGCCGACGCGGCCGCCGCCGATCGCCTTGTCGTGCAGCGTGCCGGCGATGTAGAAGAGGTCGTCGAAGGTGTTGAAGTCCTCGGCGACGATGGCGCCGGCGTGGCGCAGCACCGATTCGAACAGCGCCAGATCGCCGGCCACCGACGCCGTGTGCCCCATCACGCCACCCTGGCCCGGCGCGGTGCGGCCCGACTTGTAGAGCACGACCTGCTTGCCGTTGAGCACGGCGCGGCGCACGGCCTGGGCGAAGTGCAGCCCATCGAGATCCTTGAAGCCCTCGATGTAGATGCCCAGCGTCTTGATGCCGTCGAGCCCGGAGAAGTAGCTCGCCAGGTCGCCGTGCGTGAGGTCGGTCTGGTTGCCCAGCGCCAGCATGTAGGCCGGATCGAGCCACGGGTTCTGCGACAGCCGCGTGATCATGAAGGCGCCGCTCTGGCTGAGCATGACGGCGTCGCGCACCTTCTTCTTCTGCGGCTTGGGCAGCCGCTCGAGCGGGATGAACCACGAGTCGTAGGCGCCCGGGTGCGAGACCACGCCCAGGCAGTTGGCGCCGAGGAAGATCGGACCGCCGCCGGGCCTGGCGTGCGCGGCGTTGATGCGCGCGGCGAGCGCCGCCGCGGGTTCGCGGCTGGCCTGGGTCTCGCCCATGCTGCCCGGGATCAGCATGACGGCGTCGACCGCGTCGGACTCGATGATCTCGTCGACCAGCGCATAGACGGCACTCGCGGCGACGGCGACGATGAGCAGGTCGAGCTTGCTGTCGAGCGCCTTCAGGCCCTCGACGCAGCGCACGCCGTCGATCTCGGTCTCGCCGGGCTTGAGCACGAGCAGCTGCTCCTTCGGATAGCCGCCGCCCATCAGGTTGCGCAGGATGATGCGGCCGAAGTTCATGCCGCTGCCCGACACGCCGATGAGGCCGATGCGCCGCGGATGGATCAGCTTGTCGATCTTGGCGAGCGGCCGCGCGAGGCGCGTCGCTTGTGGCGCCGCGACGCGGCACGCCGCGGCGCCGGCCACCAGCGCGCCCGCGGTGCACCGCAGCGGATTGAGCTCCAGCGCTTGCAGCACGGCGCGCGCCTCGGCGCGCCCGGGTGCAAAGGCGCGCCCGAGTGCGAGCAGCCGCTCGAAGCAGGCCAGCAGCGGCGCATCCGGCGCCGCGGCACCGTCGCGCTGCGCGAGTGCGGCCAGCTTCTGGTAGGCGAACGTGCGCTTGAAGAGCGCGAGGAAGTCGGCTGCGTCGGTCAGCGCCACCGCCGCGTGCACCGAGGCGCGGTCGCGGCGGAAGTTGCGCTCGTCGAGCTCGCCCTCGAGGCCGCCGAGCCCGGCACCCAGGACCATCCCGAACTCGCGCGTGCTGTGCAAGGCGACGTGGAGGTCGACGCCATCGGCGCGCGCGGCGTCGCCGCCGCGGTCGCCGTCGTGCCCGATGCCCAGCCCGTCGAGCAGCGCGTGCAGCTCGCGCGCACCCAGATGGCCGTGGTCGTGGCCGTGGCCGTGGCCGCCGGCCAGGGCCTGCTCGAACAGCGTGGCGGCGTCGGTCGACGGCTGCGGCATGGTGCGGTCTCCTTCGTGGTTCGTGATGCGCGACGCGGCCGTGTCCCGTGCCTGTCGGCCGCCGCATGCGGGTGAGCGGATCGGGGGGACCGGATTGCCGGTGACTATAGCGGCCGGGTCCGCCGCGGCGGCATCGCGGCAACGCGGCCTTGATCGGCCACAAAGGCAGGCGGGCCGGCAGCGCGGCGCGCCCGCGCCCCGGTTCCTGCGGCGCAGCGGCAAGTCCGGAGCGGCGCGACGGATGCCACGTCGAGGTCGGGGTGCCGGGGCCGGCGTCATGCGCCGCGCTGCTAACCTCCCGTGTCCTGCGTTGCGTCTTCCTGGAGTCCCCATGCCCGGCCTGCTTCCGAACGTCGATCCCGACGGCCTGCTCGAGTACTCGGTCGTCTACACCGACCGCGCGCTCAACCACATGTCGATGCGCTTTCGGCGCGTCATGCAGGACGTGAGCGCGATGCTCGAGCAGGTCTACGGCGCGCGCTCGGCCATCGTCGTGCCCGGCAGCGGCAGCTTCGGCATGGAGGCCGTGGCACGCCAGTTCGCCACCGGCAAGAAAGCGCTGGTGATCCGCAACGGCTGGTTCAGCTACCGCTGGAGCCAGATCTTCGAGATGGGCGCCATTGCGGCCGAGACGACGGTGCTCAAGGCGCGTGCGGTCTCGCCGGCGCCGAAATCGCCGTTCGCCCCGGCGCCGATCGACGAGGTGGTGGCGACGATCCGCAAGACGAAGCCCGACCTCGTCTTCGCGCCGCACACCGAGACCTCGGCCGGCTTGATCCTTCCGCACGACTACGTGCGCGCGGCGGCGGCAGCGGTGCACGAGCACGGCGGTCTGTTCGTGCTCGACTGCGTCGCCTCGGGCGCGATCTGGGTCGACATGGCGGCCACCGGGGTCGACGTCATCGTCAGCGCACCGCAAAAGGGCTGGAGTTCCACACCCTGCGCCGGCCTCGTGATGCTCGGCGACGAGGCGCGCCGGCGCATCGACGCCACGACCAGCACGAGCTTCTCGATGGACCTCAGGAAGTGGCTCGCCATCATGGAGGCGCACGAGCAGGGGCAGGCGCCCTACCACGCCACGTTGCCCACCGACGGCCTGGCGCAGTTGCGCGACGCCATGCAGGAGACGGCGGCCTTTGGCCTGGACAACGCGCGCGCCGCGCAGCAGGCGCTCGGCGAGCGCGTGCGCGCGCTGCTCGCGGCCCGGGGCATCGCCAGCGTGGCCGCCCCGGGGTTCGAGGCGCCGGGGGTCGTCGTCGCCTACACCGAGCGCGCGGACTGGGCGAATGCCCAGGCCTGGGCCGCGCAGGGCCTGCAGATCGCCGCCGGCGTGCCGCTGGCGTGCGACGAGCCGGCGGACTTCCGCACTTTCCGCATCGGCCTGTTCGGGCTGGACAAGCTGAAGCACGTCGATCGCACCGTGGCGACCTTCGAGCGCGCGCTGAACGCGCTGCTGTAGCGCCTGTGCGGCGGGCCGCCCACGGCCTGCGGGTCGCTGCATCGTCGGGGGGCTGGCGGGGCCGCTGCGGCCTGCGCCCGGGTTGTTGACAGTCGAGTAGCGGGCTCGAAGAATCCCGCGCCATGAGCACCTCCTCGGGCACGGCTGCCGGCGCCGGCACGGCACATGTCGACACCTTCGCGCGCGAGCGGCTGCCGCCGCCGCCGCAGATGCCCGACCTGCTGTTCGAGCTGCCCGGGTTGCAGTTCGGGCCGCGGCTGAACTGCGCCAGCGAGCTGCTCGACCGCTGGGTGGCGCAAGGGCAGGGCGCACGGGCCTGCCTGATCGGAGCGCACCGCCGCTGGAGCTATGCCGAGCTGCAGGCCGAGGCCAACCGCATCGCGCACCTGCTGGTCGAGGACATGGGCCTCGTGCCGGGCAACCGCGTGCTGCTGCGTGGCGGCAACTCGCCGATGCTGGCCGCCTGCTGGTTCGCGGTCGTCAAGGCCGGCGGCATCGCGGTCGGCACGATGCCGCTGCTGCGCGCGCGCGAGCTGGCTGCCATCGTCGACAAGGCGCAGGTGACGCACGCGCTGTGCGATGCGCGCCTGGCCGAGGAACTCGAGCTGGCGCGCCGGCAGTGCCCCACGCTCACGCAGGTGCGCCAGTTCGCGGTCGACGGCGGCGGCGAGCTTGCGGCGCTGGCCTCGAGCAAGCCTGCGACCTTCGCCAACGTCGACACCGCCGCCGACGACATCTGCCTCATCGCCTTCACCTCGGGCACCACCGGCGTGCCCAAGGGCACGCTGCACTTTCACCGCGACGTGATGGCCGCCTGTGCCTGCTGGCCGGCGCACGTGCTGCGCCCGCGTGCCGACGACGTCTTCATCGGCAGCCCGCCGCTGGCCTTCACCTTCGGCCTGGGCGGCCTGCTGGTGTTCCCGCTGGCCGTCGGCGCGAGCACGGTGCTGGTCGAGCAGGTCGCGCCCGGCGCGCTGCTGCCGGCCATCGGGCAGTACCGGGCGACGGTGTGCTTCACCGCACCCACCTCGTACCGCGCGATGGCGGCGCAGCTTTCCGCCGAGCCGCACGATCTGACGAGCCTGCGCAAGTGCGTCTCGGCCGGCGAGGCGCTGCCGGCGGCCACGCGCACGCTCTGGAAGGAGGCCACCGGCATCGAGATCATCGACGGCATCGGCTCGACCGAGATGTTCCATATCTTCGTCAGCGCCGACGAGGCCCACGCCAGGCCGGGCGCCACCGGACTCGCGGTGCCGGGCTACCGCGCCGCGATCCTCGACGACGACGGCCGCGAGGTGCCGCGCGGCACCGTGGGGCGGCTGGCGGTCAAGGGCCCCACCGGCTGCAAGTACCTCGACGACCCGCGCCAGTCGAACTACGTGCAACACGGCTGGAACCTCACCGGTGACGCCTACCTGCAGGACGCCGACGGCCAGTTCGTCTACCAGGCGCGCACCGACGACATGATCATCTCCGGCGGCTACAACCTGTCGGGCCCCGAGGTCGAGGGCGCGCTGCTGCTGCATCCGGCCGTCGCCGAATGCGCGGTGGTCGGCTGGCCCGACGAGGCGCGCGGCAACATCGTCAAGGCCTTCGTCGTGCTGCGAGCCGGGCACATCGGCGACGCGGCGATGGTCAGGACGCTGCAGGACTTCGTCAAGCAGACGATCGCGCCGTACAAGTACCCGCGCGAGATCGTCTTTCGCGACACGCTGCCGCGCACCGAGACCGGCAAGCTGCAGCGCTTCAGGCTGCGCGCCGGCGCCGATGCGTGAACCCGGTGCACGGGCGTGGATCCCGAGCGCGAAGCCGCGGCGACGGCCGTCCCGTGCCGGGCGCGGCCGTGGCCACGCCATCCGGTGCGCACGGCCCCCGGGGGCCCTGCAGGGCGGCGGCGGGCACCCGACGGGCCGCACAGCCCCAGTCCGGCCGGGTTCTCGGAGCCGGCACTCTTGCCGAGAATGCGATTTTTGGGCACGCTTTGCGCTTCGAACGGCGCAGCGGAGGATCTCGATGAAACCCGTCTCGGAACTGTTGAGAAAGCGTGAGGACACCACGCTGTGGCACGTGCGGCCGGAGGACACCGTCTACGCGGCGCTCGAGCTGCTGGAGGGCTACGAAACCGGCGCGCTGATGGTCATGGACGAGGGCCGCCTGGTGGGCGTGTTCTCCGAGCGCGACTACACGCGCAAGATCGCGCTCAAGGGCCGCAACTCGCGCGAGACGCCGGTGCGCGAGATCATGACCTCGCAGGTCGTCAGCGTCGGCCCGAAGACCGGCACGCGCGAGTGCATGGCGCTGATGAGCGAAAAACGCATCCGCCACCTGCCGGTGCTCGACGGCCATGTCGTGCTCGGCATGATCTCGATCCGCGACCTGATGGACGACATCATCCAGGAGCACGAGCACACGATCGCGCACCTCGAGAGCTACATCGCCTCGTGAGCCGCGCGCGCCGGCGCGGCGG
>JAFECX010000093.1 GCA_018241895.1 Pseudomonadota bacterium | reverse complement strand
GGCACGCACCGACAGGCGCCGCGAACCCGCGCGCATCCTGAAGTCGGCCACCGGCAGCGCCGTGCCGGGCGGCTGGCCCTGCAACTGGTCGTAGCGCCGGCGCGCCCGCTCACGCGAGTCGCCGGTCTCGAAGGAAGCAAAGATGTCGCTGGCCACGATCGAGGCCAGCGAGTCGTGGCCGAACAGATCGAGTGCCGCCGCATTGGCATCGAGCGGATGGCCGCCGCGGTGCAGTACGAGCGGCGTCGGGATGCGCGCGAACAGCTCGCGGTACCGCGTCTCGGTGGCGGCGAGTGCATCGCGCGCCGCGACTTCGGTCGTCACGTCGCGTGCCACGCCCCAGTAGCCGGTGAACAGGCCCCGATGGTCGAAGCGCGGCTCGCCGCTGGCCAGGTACAGCCGCGCCGCCTTGCCGCGCTGCGTCCAGCGCACCGGCACGTCGCGAAACGGCACCCTTGCGTCCAGGTCGGCGATCAGGCCGTCGAGCACGTCGGGGTCGCAGGAGAAGGATGGCCCGTCCCACGCCGGCCGGCCGATGCCGCCGGCCTCGCCGAGCCCGCGCGACTCGTCGTGCGGGTCGACGGCGGCGGTGAGGCGATAGCCGGCATCGATCTCCCAGTAGGCGTCGGCGGCCAGCGCCAGCAGGCGGCGAAAGCGCTGCTCGCGCTCGACCGCCGAACGCAGGTAGCGGTCGAGGATGCGCGCCACCATGACGCCGCCGGCCAGCCCGACCGCGAGCGCCAGCAGGTTGACGACCAGCGAGCGCGTCGCCACCATTTGCACCGCCTCGGTGCGCTCGGGCGCCAGATGCGCGAGCAGCAGCAAGACGGCATCGACCGCCGCCAGCGCCGTGCCGGCGCGCCAGCCAGCGGCCGCACACAGCAGGCACACCAGCACACCGTAGATGCTCAGCCCGGCGACCGGCACGGCGCGCGTGCTCATCAGGCCGCGATAGGCAATGAGCGCGCTGGCCAGCGCCATCAGCAACACCATGGCCGCGCGCAGCCAGGCCTCGGGCGCCTGGCGCAGCCCGAGGCTGAAGACCGCCAAGGCCAGCCAGGCTGCCGCGCTCACGAGCCCGCTCTGGCCGCCGTCGCCGAGCGACGACCACCAGGTCACCGCCGCCGCGACGGCGCACAGCAGCGCACTGGCGGCGAAGAACCAGCGCCGCACCTCGGAGACGACGGCCGGGCGCACCGCCTCGGTGACAGAGACAGAGACGCGCCCGAGCCGCGGCCAGGCGTCGAGCGCGCTCTCCCGCTTCACGCCGCCATTCACGCCGCCATTCACCCCGCTGTTCGCGCCGCCTGCAGTTGTGCGCGCGTGCGCTGCGCCACGCGCCGCGCCGCCTCGGCGTAGGCGTCGCCGCCGTCGGCGTAGAGCACGGCGCGCGACGAGCTGACGATGATCGGCGCGTCCGGCCGCCAGCCGGCGCGCACCGTGGCCTCGGCGTCGCCGCCCTGCGCCCCGATGCCGGGGATCAGCAGCGGCAGCGTCGGCGCCAGCGCGCGCACGCGCGCGATCTCGCGCGGGAACGTGGCGCCGACGACGAGCCCCAGATCGGCGCCGCTGCGCCGGCTCCACGCGCCGGCCGCGAGCCGCGCGATGCGCTCGTAGAGCAGCTCGCCGCCCGGCACCTCGCTGATCAGCGGCTGCGCCTGCAGCTCGCTGCCGCCGGCGTTGGACGTGCGGCACAGCAGGATCAGACCTTTGCCCTTGTGCCGCAGGTACGGCTCGAGCGAGTCGTAGCCCATGAAGGGCGACAGCGTCAGCGCGTCGGCGCGGTAGCGCTCGAAGGCCTCGCGCGCGTACATCTCGGCCGTCGAGCCGATGTCGCCGCGCTTGGCGTCGAGGATCACCGGCACCTCGGGCGCGACGCGGTGGATGTGGGCGATCAGCCGCTCGAGCTGCTCCTCGGCGCGATGGGCGGCGAAGTGGGCGATCTGCGGCTTGAAGGCCAGCACGAGGTCGTGCGTCGCGTCGACGATGGCGGCGCAGAAGTCGAAGATGCGCGCCGCGTCGCCGCGCCAGCGTTCGGGGAAGCGCGCGGGCTCGGGATCCAGGCCCACGCACAGCAGCGACTGCGCGCGCCGCTCGGCGCCCCGCAGCATGGCGACGAAACTGTGCGTGCCGGTCATCCCCGTGCGCTCAGACACGCCCGGCCAGCCGCGCGGCCAGGCCGATGTAGCCCGCCGGCGTCAGCGCCTTGAGCCGCGCGCGCTCGGCGGTGGGCAGCTCGACCAGCGAGTCGACGAAGGCGTGCAGGCTCGCGCGCGTGACGGCGCGCCCGCGCGTGAGCGCCTTGAGCCGCTCGTACGGCTGCGCCAGCCGATGGCGGCGCATCACGGTCTGCACGGCCTCGGCCAGCACCTCCCAGGCGTCGTCCAGGTCCGCGGCCAGCGCCGCACGGTCGACCTCGAGGCGCGCCATGCCACGCGCGACGCTGTCGTGCGCCAGCAGCGTGTGGCCGAGCGCGACGCCCATGTTGCGCAGCACCGTGCTGTCGGTGAGGTCGCGCTGCCAGCGGCTCAGCGGCAGCTTGGCCGAGAAGTGCGCCAGCAGCGCGTTGGCGATGCCGTAGTTGCCCTCGGCGTTCTCGAAGTCGATCGGGTTGACCTTGTGCGGCATCGTCGAGCTGCCGATCTCGCCGGCGCGCGTCTTCTGGCGGAAGTAGCCCAGCGAGACGTAGCCCCAGACGTCGCGGCACCAGTCGACGAGGATGGTGTTGGCGCGCGCCAGCGCATCGAACAGCTCGGCCATGCCGTCGTGCGGCTCGATCTGGATCGTGAGCGGGTTGAACACCAGGCCCAGGCGCTCCTCGACCACGCGGCGCGCGAAGGCCTCCCAGTCGAACTGCGGCCAGGCCGCCAGGTGCGCGTTGTAGTTGCCGACCGCGCCGTTCATCTTGGCGCGCAGCGGCACGGCCGCAATGCGCTGGCGCGCCGTCGCCAGGCGCGCGTGCACGTTGGCCGCCTCCTTGCCCAGCGTGGTCGGGCTCGCCGTCTGGCCGTGCGTGCGCGCGAGCATCGGCGTGGCGGCCTCGGCGTGCGCCAGCGCGGCGAGTGCGGCGAGCACGGCATCCAGCGCCGGCAGCACGACCTCGTCGCGCGCCGCGCGCAGCATCAGCGCGTGGCTGGTGTTGTTGATGTCCTCGCTGGTGCAGGCAAAGTGCACGAAGCCGGCGCTGCGCGCGAGTTCGGCATGCGGCGCGAACTTCGCGACCAGCCAGTACTCGACCGCCTTCACGTCGTGGTTGGTCGTGCGCTCGATGTCCTTGATGGCCTGCGCATCGTCGAGCGAGAAGCCCTCGACCCACGAGCGCAGCAACGCGCGCGAGGCTTCTGCAAGCGGCGGGAATTCGTCGAAGCCGGCATCCGACAGCGCGACGAACCATTCGAGCTCGACCTGCACGCGACGGTGCATCAGCCCGTACTCGGACAACCGGGGCCCGAGCGCCGAAACGCGGGCGGCATAGCGTCCGTCCAGGGGCGACAACGCGGTGAGCGGGGATGACGTCATGGCGGGCGGCGCGGCCCGGCGGCCATCGTCGAAGGGCTGTCGATTCTAGGGGGGGCCTTGGCGCGGACACATCCGGCGCAGCCCGCGATCCGGGGGCTCGGCAGCCGGTTTCCCGTGCGGCGCGGCCACACGAGCGACGACTTGACGGCGCACCGACATGCGCATCGTGGCACGTCGGCGCGGCGCGCTAGTTCTGTGCCTGGGGTCCCTTGCCGGTCGGGGCGCTGCCCGGCGGCAGGCCGACCTTGGCGCCGACACGATCGGCGCCGCGATTCGCGGCCTTGACGCCGTGCTCGATGCCGCGTTCGGCAGCCCGCGCACCACGCTTGACGGCGCGTTCGCTGGCGAGGACGGCCTTGTCGACCTTGCCCGCCACGCCCGAGGCCGCGCGCTCGGCACGCTGCAACGTCGAGCCCTCGGCGGCGCTCGCGCCCGCGGCGAACCCGGCATTCGAGAGTCCGGTCAGCAGTGCAGCCAGCGTCAGCACGCCGGCAAGGCGGGGGATCGTGGACATGAAGCAGCGCCTTTCGCGGATCGACACGTCGCGCATTGTCCGCCCGTTTGCGCGGGCACGCCGCGCATCACCTTTGCGCGGGCACGCCGCGCATCACCCGAGACGCTCGGCGATGAGCGGTGGCAGCGCCCGTGCGCACCCGTCGATGCGCACCGCTGCGGCCACCGCGCGCTGCCGAGGCCTCAGCGGGGGGCCTCAGCGCCGGTGGCGGTGCCGGCGGCGATCTCCTGCGGCAGCATCCGCGCGCGCGTCAGTACCGGCGGTCGTCCGCGGGCACCGGTCTGCCGCCCAGCACGGATTCGATGTCGTCGAGCAGCGCGCTCGCGCCGAGGCGAAAGCGCTGCGGTACCAGCGCCTGCGCGCCGAGGAGGTCGGCCACGAGGCCGATATAGATCGCCGCCTCGGCCACGGTGCGGATGCCACCGGACGCCTTGATGCCGGCGCGCGCGCGCGCGCGCGGGTGCGCGGCGATGGCCTCGAGCAGCAGCCGCGCCGCCGCCGGCGTGGCGCCGACGCGGGTCCTGCCGGTGCTCGTCTTCAGGAAGTCGGCGCCGGCATCGAGCGCGATGCGGCAGGCGCGGCCGATCGCCGCCTCGTCGGCGAGCACGCCGGTCTCGAGGATGACCTTCAGGCGCCGCCCGCGCGCCGCGCGGCACACCGCATCCAGCAGCGCGGGCGCAGCGTCCAGATCGCGATACGGCAGCACGACGTCGACCTCGTCGCCACCGTCGGCGACGATGGCCTCGGTGTCGGCGCGCGCGCGCGCCACGTCGGCGCTGCCGTCCGGAAAGTTGGCCACCGCCGCCACCGCAACCGCGCGCGGCAGCAGCGAACGCGCCAGCGTCACGAAGCGCGGCCAGACGCACACCGCAGCCACCGCGCCGCCGCGCCATGCGGGGCCGACGGCGCGCGCGCACAGGCGCGCGATGTCGGCCTCGGTGTCGTCGTCGCCCAGGCGCGTCAGGTCGAGGCAGGCGAGCGCCGTGCGCGCCGCGCCGGCCAGCGGATGCTGCAACGGATGCATCAGACCTCCAGTGCGGTGACGATGGTTTCGAGCAAGGCGGCCGAGCGCGCGCTCGCGGCCTGGGCTGCGGCCAGCGTGTGCGCATGCCCGAGAGCCTCGTCGCCGAGGCCGGCCGCGAGATTGGTGATCAGCGACAGGCCGAGCACGCGCAGCCCGGCGTGGCGCGCGAGGATGGTCTCGGGCACCGTGCTCATGCCGACCGCGCGCGCGCCGAGCACGCGCAGCATGCGGATCTCGGCCGGCGTCTCGAACTGCGGGCCCAGCATCCAGGCGTAGACGCCTTCGGCCAGCGCCAGGCCGGCGCGCTGCGCCGCGGCGCGCGCCTGCGCGCGCAGGCGCGGGCAATACGCGTCGGTCATGGCGACGAAGCGCGCGTCGCCCGCCGCGTCGGCGTCGCCGACCAGCGGCGAGCGCTGCGGCACGTTGAGGTGGTCGCTGATCAGCATCGGCGTGCCCGCGGGCAGCGCGGCGTCCAGGCTGCCGGCGGCGTTGGTCTGCACGAGCACCTGCACGCCCAGCGCGGCGAGCGTGCGGATCGCCCCCTTCATGCCGACGGGCTCGCCGCTCTCGTACGCATGCTGGCGCCCCGCCAGCACGATGACCTCGTGCGCCCCGATGCGGCCGAGCACGACGCGCCCCTCGTGCCCGCGCACCGCCGTGGCCGGGAATGCGGGCAGTTCGCCGTAGGGCACGACTTCGCCGCCCTGCACCCGGGCAGCGAACGAGGCCCAGCCCGTGCCGAGCAGCACCGCGACGCGCGGCGCGCCGCCGCGGGCGCGCAGCCGTTCGCTGCTGGCTGCAACGGCATCGACAAGGTGGGTCATCGCAGGCGCCGATCGGGCGCGGGTCTGGCGCAAGTGCGCGGGGCGGCCATCGTAGTCGGGCCAGGCCCGCACCCGTGTGTCCGCTCGAGCAGGTCGCGGCCCGGACCCGTGCCCGGTCGGGCAGGGTGCAGCCCGGCCGTGCGCCCGTTCAGGGCGGGCGCAGCCTCGGCGAGCCCAGACCGTGACGCATCGCCACACCTGCCCGGGCGAGCACCCCTGCGGCCGGTGGCGGCGGCGCGCAAGGCGGAGCCACCGCGCCGCGCCGCGCCGGCGCACCCTCACAGCCGCGACATGTAGTCGGCGAGTGCGTCGAGTTCGGCGTCGGTGAGTGGCTTGACCACCTCGACCATGCGCGGGTTGGCGTTGCGGCGCACGCCGTCGCGGATCTCCACCATCTCGCGCAGCAGGTAGCGGTAGTGCTGGTGCGACACGCGCGGATAGAACAGGCTCGCGTCGCCCTCGCCCTTGTCGCCGTGGCAGCGCGTGCACTTGTCCTGGTAGGTGCGCGCCGCGGCGTCGAGCCCCACGCCGGGCCCGCGGCCGTTGTCCGGCGGCGACGGCAGCTTGGACAGGTACAGCGCGACGTCGGCGATGTCCTGCGGGCTGAGCACGTGCCGGTCGGCGAAGGGCAGCATCCTCGGGTTGACGCGCCGCCCGGCGCGCACATCGGTGAGTTGCTTGATCAGCACGGTGTCGTGCTGCCCCGCCAGGCGCGGGTAGCTGCCGTCGAGCCGTCCGAGCGCGCCGGCGCGATGGCAGCCCTGGCAGACCTCGAACGCGATCGCGCCGCGCGTGACGTCGCCGTGCGCGCGCAAGGCGATCAGCTTCTCGCCCTGCATCTGGTTCCACGTGTACTCGGGCTCCTCGGGTGCCGCCGCCGGCGTGGGAGCGCTGCAGCCCGGCAGCACGAGCGCCAGGCCCAGCGCGAGGCCGACGGTGGCCGCACGGCGTCGCAGCCGCGCAGCAGACAGTGCACGCATCATCGTCGCCCTCATGGCTGTGCCGCCAGGTACTCGGCCACCGCGGCCATTTCCTGCTCGCTCAGGCGCGCCGCCACCGCACGCATCACCTTGCCCTTGTCGTTGCTGCGCGCGCCGCTCTTGAAGGCCTTCATCTGGGCGACGGCGTACTCCGGGAACTGGCCGGCCAGGCGCGGATAGCGCTCGTTGCCGACGCCGCCCGCGAGGTGACAGCCCACGCAGGCCGGCACGCCGGTGGCGGTGTTGCCGTCGTCGTACAGGGCCTTGCCCTCGGCCAGCAGCCGCTCGTTGCTCGAGCCGGCGGGCTTGGGCTTTTGCGCCGCGTAGTACGCGGCCACGGCGGGGATGTCGCCTTTGTTCAACGCTTCGAGCGCGGGCGCCATGGCGTCGTTGACGCGGCGCTTGGCGAGGAAATCCTCGAGCTGCTTCTGCAGGTACTCCGGGCGCTGGCCGGCGAGCTGCGGGAACGCCGACACCGGCGCATTGCCGTCCAGGCCGTGGCAGGCCTGGCACATCGTCTGCACCACTTCGGGCGGCGCGGTCTGCGCCGGCGCGCCCGCGGCCAGCAGCGCGGCCAGCAGCGACACGGCGGCGGCACGCAGGCCGGCTCGCGCCACGCTCACCAGGCGACCTGCAGGAAGGCACCCACCGCGGTCACGCGGTAGTCCTGCGGGCCGGCGTCGAGGTAGACCTGCTGCTGCGCACCGGTCGCGGGGCCCGGCGTCGGGTTCGCCGCGATGCCCTCGTAGTGCCAGTCCCTGATCTTGCCGCGCTCGTGCCTGAGCATCAGCCGCAGCGTCATCTTGCTGGTCAGCGGCAGCATCACGTTCGCGTCGAGCGCCTCCTGACGGATCTTCATGTCGGGAAAGCCGCTGCCCAGCGCCGTCGGGTTCGGGTTCACGCCCGGTCCGTACTGGTAGCGGGTCTTCGTGACGCCCTCGGTCCAGGTGTAGGTGGCATCCAGCCGCACCGGCCCGAAGTCGTGCCGACCGCCGATGCCGAAGGTCGAATTGCGGTCCTTCTGCTCGAACGACCAGGCATTGGCCGACGGCCACATCGGGCTCGTCGCCCCGGCGTCGCCGCACACGGTGAGGAAGTTCGCCGCCGTGGGCGTCACCGTGCCGACCAGGGTGGCGCCCGCCGGCGCCGGCGCGGTGGGCAGAAGGACCTGGCCGTTGCTCCAGACGTTGTAGGTCGTGCCGAGGGTGCACGAATTGGTCTGCTGCACGTTCTTCTGGCGCAGCTTGCCGTCCTGGAATGCGGCGAAACCGAAGACGCTGGTGCGCGGCGTCGGCTGCCAGTTGAGGTCGAAGTTGACCGAGTTCTGCGTCTGCTTGCCGATGCGGCCGAACAGCGAGTCGGGGTACTTCATTTCGCGCAGCTGCCCGGTGACCATCAGGTCCAGGTCCTCGGCCAGCGCCGTGTTGAAGCGCAGGTTCAGCGTCGACGTGTCGCGGTCGGCGAGATCGTACTTGCGCATCAGGCCGTTCGTGTGCAGGTAGCCGGCGAGGCTGCCCGCGGTCGGCTCCGGGCCCATCGATGCGCTGTAGTACTCCTCGTACGGATCGGGGTTGTAGGTGTTGCCGCGGCGCTGCGCCCCCTCGAGCGAGGCGCGCAGCGTGCCGCCGCCCAGGTTGCGGTTGACGTAGCCGACCTTGAGCCTGTCCTCGTGCGTGCGGCTGTATTCGCGGTTCTCGCGCTTCGTCGTCTCGCGCTCGAGCGAGGCGTTGAGCGTCTGCGTGCGCGCAAAGCGCCACTCGGCCGCGGCGCTGGCGTTGTCCTGCGTGTACTGGTAGGGCACGGCAGCGATGTTCGTGTTGGCATTCGTCGGCACGATGCCGAGCGCGCGGATCGCTTCCAGGTCGCACCTGAGCGCGTTGTACGCCGGGATGTTGATGACCGGCGCCGCGAAGCCGTCGTTCATCAGGCGCCCCCACTGCCCGGTGAGCGGGTTGCAGGCGTAGTACTCGGGGGTCTTGTTCCTGGTCTCGAAGCGGCGCAGCTTGGCGCGCACGTCGACGCCATCGGCCGGCGAGAACGCGGCGCCCAGGTCGACGAGCTGCGTGTCCAGGCGCTGCTTGGCGTTCTTGCGCGACAGCGAGTCGGTCGTGTCCCAGGCGCCGCCCGCGATGCCGCCCACCGTGGCCGGCGCCAGCGTCGACGGGATGAGCGCGGCGTTCTGGCGCATCTCGGTCAGCGAGACCACGCCCGTCAGGCGCAGCCGGGCGAGCTCGGGCATCGAATGCGCCACCTCGGCCTTGAGGTTGTACATGTCGTTGTCCGGGTACAGGGCGAAGCGCGCCTTGGGGAAGCTGGCGATGCCGGTGGCCACGGACGGCGCGACGAACAGCGGGTCTTCGACGGTGAGCGTGTCGACGTGGTTGCGGAACAGCGATGCGGCGGCCCGCACGTTGACGCTGGTGCGCCGGTTGCTCCACTGCAGCCCGGCGACGACGTCCGTGGTGTCGTAGTCGATCGACTCCGGGATGTCGATGGTGTCGTTGGTGCCGCCGTTGGCGCCCGTCGTCATGCCCAGCGGGCGCGCGCCCTTGCGGCGCTCGTTGGTCAGACTCACGAACAGCTCGGCCGCGTCCGTGAGCTGCATCTCGAACCTCAGCCCGCCCTTGTCGCGCTTGACCTCGAGCGTGGAGTAGGGGACGTTGGGCACGGCCGCCTTGAGCGCGGCGTAGGCCGTGGCGGCGGTCGCCCCCGGGCCGCCGTTGGCCACGAGCCCGGTCGAGCCGCGCAGCGTGAGGTTGGACGTGCCCACACCATCCCACAGGTTGCGGTAGGTGGTGGTGTAGACGTGCGGCGTCTCGTTGTAGAAGGCGCTCACCTTCCAGCCGTTGTGGCGACCGAAGCTCACGCCGGCGTACTGGTCGTCGTAGCCGATGCCGCCGGCCTTGCCCTCGATGAACAGCCCCTCCTTCGGGTTCTCGACCTCGAACGACAGGCCGGCGAGGTAGCCGCCGCGGTCGACGTCGCGATACGTGCGCCACAGCGCCGCGTTGCGGTCGCCGCTCACGCCGAAGCCGCCGAACTCGATGCTGCCGCGCGAAACCCAGCCCTTGTCGCCCAGCGGCGTCTTCTCGCCGAAGACGTAAGGCGCAACCTGCAGGAAGCCGGTCGGGGTGCGGTGGTTGGCGCTCTCGGCCCCCAGCCCTTCGGCGTCGCGCAGGCGCAACTCCTCGGACAACGGCGTGACGCTGTTGCCCAGCGTGGTGTCGCCGACCAGACCCGAGTCGGCCCAGGCCGCCGGTGCGGCCAGCATGGCCAGCGCCGCGAAGCCGACCAGCGTGCGGTGCGGCGCGCAAGCCGGCCGGCCGCGCCTGACACGTTGACGTGTGCTCATGTCCGTGCTCCTCTGCGCTCAGCGTTGCAGGCGCGTTCCCGCCGGGTGGTTGCTGCCGTGGACCTGCGAGTGGCACTGCAGGCAACTGCGGCCCATGACGCGCGGGCTGGGCGCGGCAGCGCCGCCGAGCGCCGCCGCGCCGGGGATCGTCTGGTTGACGTTCCACAGCGTGGACGGGTGGAACACCTGCCCGTGGCACTGCTGGCACAACTGCGGGCGCGGCGATGCCAGCAGCTTGTCCTGGTTCGAGCCGTGCGGGCTGTGGCAGTTGAGGCAGTTCTCGCGTACCGGTGCGTGTTCCCAGAGGAAGGGGCCGCGCTTCTCGGCGTGGCACGAATAGCACAGCGAGTTGACGTTGTCGGTCTTGAGCAGCGGGCGCGTGACGGTGCCGTGCGGGTTGTGGCAGTCGACGCAACTCATCTTGCCTTCGGGCAGCGGCATGTGCGAACGCTTCATGAACTCCGAGCGCTGCTGGCGGTGGCAGTTCTGGCACACCTCGTTGATCGTCGGGCGCACGAGCAGGCCGGCGGCCGAACCCTTCATCATCGGGTTGTGGCAATCGGCGCAGGACAGCTGGTTGCTGGCGTGGATCGAGCCGGGCCAGTGCATGCGGTTGCCGCCGCTGTGGCACGACAGGCACTGGCTGGCCTGCTGGTCGGGCGGCGTGCCCCAGCTGCGCGTGAAGCCGACGATCAGGCTCTTGTCGCCCGAGCTCTTGGCGTGTGCCGCGCCCGGGCCGTGGCAGGCCTCGCAGCCGCGGCGCTCGAGGTCGTTGGCCGGGTTGGCGCGAAAGGCGCTGGCATGCCCGGTCTCGCTGTAGTGGGCGTTCTCCTGCGTGTGGCAGCCGAGACAGACCTTCTCGCCGGCGTAGCCGCCGCTCTGCGCTTGTGCATTGACGCCGGCGAGCGCGGCGAGGCCGACGAACAGGCACAGGCGGACGATCGTCGTCGTCAGGCGTCGCGTGATGTCGTGCATGTCCGTCTGCCTCCGTCGCGTCCGCAAGGACCGGCCGATCCTCGTGCGGCGCAGCCTAGCGGCGACAGGGCGCGCGCGGTTGACCGCTCGTGCACCAGCGCTTGACCGCGTGTGCACCATCGCGGCACGTCAGGTGCGGCACGTCCGGTGCGGCGCATCGGCAGCACGCACCCGCGCGGCGCGCTCGCGCGCGGCGGCACGGATCAGACTTCGGACGGCGAGATGCCGTAGCGCTTGCGAAAGGCGCGGCTGAAGTGCGCCGCGCTCTCGAAGCCCCAGGTGCCGGCGATGTCGGCGATGCTGCGCCGCCCGCGCGCGGCCAGCTCGCGCCGGCACGCGACGAGCCGCTGCTCGCGCACCCAGCCCATCACGCCATGCGGCCGGCCCGCATAGAGCTTGTGCACGTAGCGCGGCGACAGGCCCAGCGCGAGCGTCAGCCGCGCAACGCACAGGTCGCTCTCGCGCAGGTGGCCGCGCAGCCAGTCCTCGATGCGGCGGCGGTGGTAGTCGGCCAGCCGCGCAGGAGCGCCGCCGCAGCCTTTCGCGGCCGGCGTGCTGCGCAGGCCCTCGAGCAGATGCAGGGCCGTGGCGCCGAGGCGCTCACGGTCGCCGCCGTCGAGCTTCGGGTGGTGACCGACGATGAAGCGCAGCAGCCCGCCCACGGCCGAGGCCGACGCGCATTCGGCAGGGATGCGGTGCAGCAGCCGCCCGCCCCACTCGGGCAGCCTTTCGTCGAGCTCGGCCGCGGGGACGTTGAGCAGGATCTGCGCGAACGGCGTGAGGCGCTCGCCGACGATGTCGCGTTCGGGCGGCACGATGCACGCGTCGCCGGGCGCGAGTTGCACGCGGCCCTCGCCGTCGGCGAAGGTGCACACGCCGCCGGTCTGGAAGATCACCGACACCCAGCCGGGACGCCCCGGCCCATGCCGCCGCGTACGGTGCGCGCTGCCCTGCATCGCGATCAGTTGCGCGGGGCCGCACGACAGCACGCGCATCGCGGCCGCGAAGTCGGCCTGCAGCGGCTCGATGCGGAACTCGGCATTCAACGTCGAGCGGATCGCGTCGCGCCAGTACTCGACGCGCTCGCCTTCGTCGATGCCTTGTGTCGTCAGACACAGCTCGCTCAATGTCGCCGCCTCCTCGGACGCCGTCCGCCCACTCCGGTGTGCGCCTCGCCGGCACGTTGCGCGCGGCAAGATCTGCAACCAAATGTCGAACGAGCCCGCGCGGCCGGGGTTGCTTCAGATCAATCCGATTTTCGGGACAAACCCGGGGTGCGCTGCGGCGGCGGGGACCGTCACCCGGGCTCGGGCGCCACGTCGCCAGGCCGCGATCGGGGCGATTCGCCCTGCGTCTGCGGCAGCGGCGCAGCGCGTGCGCCGAGGGTCAAGGGAGAAGACGGCCTGACGCCGGCTGGTCCGGCCGGTGCCGCGAAGCGCCCGAGACCGAGCTCCACGAGCCGCTCGCCGCGGCGCAGCAGGAAGACCACCTCGAGCCCCATGCGCTGCGCGAGCGCGAGGCCCGGGGCGGGGCCGGCCACCAGCAGCGCCGTGGCCCAGGCGTCGGCGCTCGTGGCGTCGCGCGCCAGCACCGTGACCGAGGCGACCTCGTTGTTCACCGGTGCTCCGCGGCGCATGTCCATGCTGTGCGCCAGGCGCGTCGTGCCGACCTGCAGCCAGCGGCGATAGTCGCCCGACGTGGCGACGGCGACATCGACCAGTTCGACGACGCCGTGCACGGCGCGCAGCCCCGGGCGCGGACTCTCGAGTGCGACCGCCCAGGGCCGCCCGTCGGCCTGCGCGCCGAGGGCACGCAGCTCGCCGTCGAGCGCCAGCAGCGCGTGGCCGACGCCGTGCTCACGCAGCACCGCGGCCATGCGGTCGACGCCGTAGCCCTTGGCGATGCCGCACAGGTCGAGCTGCATCGGCGCGTGCTTGCGGGCGCGAGCGGCGGCCACATCGAGCTCCAGCGCATCGTGCGCTGCACGACGCGCCGCTTGTGCGGCGGCGCGGATGGCGGCCGCGTCGGGCGCGTCGCGCGCCGCACCGAAGCCCCAGGCGTCGACCAGCGCACCGGCGGCCGGATCGAAGGCGCCATCGCTCAGGCGGCCGATCTCGAGCGCGCGCTGCAGCACTTCGAGCGTCTCGGGCGGCAGTTCGACCCATGCGCCGGGCGCGGCCCGGTTCAGGCGCACGAGATCGCTGCTCGGCTTCCACGGCGACATCTGGGCATCGACGCGCTCGACCGCGGCAGCCAGCGCCCGCTGCAGGACCGCGAGATCCAGGCCGGGCGCGGCGTCCACGCGCGCGGACCAGCGCGTGCCCATCGTCGGGCCGCTCAGCGTGCGGCGCACGAGCGCGGCGCCCACACTTCGGTCCACGAGGGCCGCCGGGTCAGAAGACATCTTCCGCATAGCGCCCTGCGGCCTTGAGCTGGCGCACGCTGAGGCCGACCGCGCCGAGGATGGCGTCGAGCGCCTCGGCCACCCCCTTGGCCATGGGCCGGCTGCCGCACACGCGCAGGATGGCGCCCTTGGAGACGAGGCCGCGCAGGCGCGGAGCGTCGCGGCGCAGCGCATCCTGCACGTGGCCGCCGCCGTCGGGGCGGCGCGAGAACGCGGTCTCGAGGCGCGCCAGCCGGCCTTCGCGCAGCCAGGCCTCGATCTCGGGGCCGAAGTAATAGTCGAGCGCAGGATCGCGCGCGCCGTAGTACAGGTGCATCGGCGTGCGGCGCGCGTTGCCGCGGATGAAGCCCGCCAGCGGCGCGACGCCGGTGCCGGCGCCGATCAGCACGACCGGCCGGCGCGCACGCTCGAGCGCGAAGCCGGGGTTCTCGCGCACGAAGGCCTGCACCGTGTCGCCGCGCTCGAGCGCATGCAGGTGCGTCGAGCACAGCCCCCCTTCCATGCGCCGCACGCAGATCTCCAGGAAGCCGTCGCGCGAGGCCGAGGCGAGCGAGTAGTAGCGCGGCACGGCCGTGCCAGGCGGCACGATGCCGACCAGGTCGCCGGCCTCGAAGCGCGCCAGGCCGCGTCCGCGCAGCCGGTCGCGCCAGCCCTGCGCCGGCCAGGCGAAGCGCAGGATGGCCGTCGGCTCGCCCTTGGCGCCGGGATAGTCCTGGCGCGACACGAGCGTGAGCGCGGTGGTGGGTGGAAGCTGCGGCACGTACTCCAGCGCCAGCGGTTCGCCCAGCGCCTCGGCCAGCGTCCGGCCCCACAGCGCGAACTGCTGTGCCGACTGCTGGTGGATGCGCTCGAGCGGCAGCAGCGCCGGCCAGCCCTGCGCGCGCAACAGGTGCTCGAGCGCTTCGGCATAGGCGCAGAACGCAGGGAACTGGCGGTCG
>JAFECX010000092.1 GCA_018241895.1 Pseudomonadota bacterium | reverse complement strand
TGCTCGCGGCCGTCGTCGCCCTCGCCGTGCCGCTGCTGGCGCGCCCGCTGCGCCCGCTGCCGGGGCCGGTGCGCCGCTACGGCGTGCTGGCGCTGCTGATCCTGCGCGTCGGGCGCGACGTGCTGCGCTCGTCGCTGCAGGTGGCGCGCGGCATCGTGCGCCGCCGCCCGCCGCGCGGGCGGCATGTGGTGATCCCGCTCGAGCTGCGCAACACGCACGCGCTGGCGGCGCTGGCGATGATCACCAACGTCGTGCCCGGCACGGTGTGGAACGAGCTCGCCCCCGATCGCAGCCGGCTGCGGCTGCACGTGTACGAGGTCGGCGACGAGGCCGCCTTCATCGCCCACTACAAGGCCGCCTACGAGCGGCCGCTCATGGAGATCTTCGAATGAGTCCGCTGCTGGCCGCCGCCGTCGACCTCACGCTCGTGCTGTACGCGCTGGCGATGGCGCTGGTGCTGCCGCGCCTGCTCGGCGGCCCGACGGCGCAGGACCGCGTGCTGGCGCTGGACCTGAGCTACGTCTTCGGCATGCTGGTGATGCTGGTGCTGGCGATGCGCTACGAGAGCACGAGCTACTTCGAGGCGGCGCTGCTGATGGTGCTGCTCGGCTTCGTCGGCTCGATGGCGCTGGCCAAGTTCCTGCTGCGCGGCGAGGTGATCGAGTGACGGCGCCCGCGGCCCTCGAGATCGTCGTCGCCCTGCTGCTGGCGGCCAGCGGCGTGGCCGCCGTGCTGGCCGCGGTCGGCCTGCTGCGGCTGCCCGACTTCTTCACGCGCACGCACGCGCCGGCGCTGGCCTCGTCGGCGGCCACCTGGTGCGCGACGCTGGCCTCCATCGTCTGGTTCGGCAGCCGCGCACCGGGGCCGGCGCTGCACCTGTGGCTGATCCCGATCGTGCTCTCGATCACCGCTCCGGTCACGGCGATGATGCTCTCGCGTGCGGCGCTGTTCCGCGGTCGCCAGGCCGGCGCGCCCCTGCCGCCGCCGCTGGGCGGGCGGCAGTAGGCATCGCCGCG
>JAFECX010000091.1 GCA_018241895.1 Pseudomonadota bacterium | reverse complement strand
CGGGCGGTGCGGGCGGCGCAGGGGGCGCAGGGGGCGCAGGGGGCGCAGGGGGCGCAGGGGGCGCAGATGGCGCCGGGCCCGGGCCGCACCCCGCCCGAGAGCACCGCTGGCGCGCTCACCGCGAACTCGCTCGTCGTGGTCGACGACGATCCGCTGCAGCGCGAAGTGCTGCGCTCGCAACTCGCGGCCGCCGTCCGTGTGCCGGTGGTGGCCCTGGACGGTGCCGCCGCGGCGCTGGCGGCGATCGAGGCGGTGCAGGCGAGCGCGCAGGGCGACACCTCACGGATGATGCTGCTCCTGGACCTGCGCATGCCGCAGACGGACGGCATCGAACTGCTGCGCCGCCTGGCCGAGGGCGGCTACCGCGGCGCGGTGGCGCTGATGAGCGCCGCCGGCGAGCGCGTGCGCGAGAGCGCCGTGCGCCTGGCGGCCGAACTGGGCCTGCGGCCCGTGGGGCATGTCGGCAAGCCGGCATCGCCCGAGGCCTTGCTGGCCCTCGTGCAACGCTGGCACAGGCGCCTGCCGGCGCCGCGGGCCGCCGCGCCCCGGCGCACCAGCGCGAGCGAGCTCGAACGGGCGCTGACGGCCCATGAATTCGTGCTGCACTACCAGCCCAAGCTGTCGCTGGCCGACGGCTCGCTCGTCGGCGTCGAGGCGCTGGTGCGCTGGCGCCATCCGCGCGAGGGCCTCGTCTACCCGGATGCCTTCATCGGCCTGGCCGAGGAGCACGGCCTGATCGACGCGCTGACCGACGAGGTGCTGTCGCTGGCCCTCGCACAGGCGCGGCAGTGGCGCGAGCTGGGCCTGGCGCCGCGCGTGGCCGTCAACGTCTCGATGGACAACCTGCGCCGGCTCGACTTTCCCGAGCGCGTGCTGGCGCGCCTGGCCGAACACGCCCTGGCACCGTCCGACCTGCTGCTCGAAGTGACCGAATCGCGGCTGATGAGCGATCCGCGCGCCGCCTTCGACATCCTGACCCGGCTGCGGCTGCATGGCGTGGCGCTGGCGATCGACGACTTCGGCACCGGGCATTCGTCGCTCGTGCAACTGCGCGACCTGCCGTTCGACGAGCTCAAGATCGACCGCGGCTTCGTGCGCCGCTGCGGCGAACTGGCCTCGCACCACACGATCGTCAAGGCCAGCGCCGCGATGGCGAGCCAGCTCGGCATGCGCAGCGTGGCCGAAGGCGTGGAAGACCATGCCGACTGGGAGGCCGCGCGCGCCGCCGGCTGCGATGTCGCGCAGGGCTATTACATCTCCAGGCCGATGGCCGGTGAGCTGCTGCCGCTGTGGGCACAGAGCCTGGCGTGGCGCCGCGCCGTCGGGCGCGACCCGGACGACGCGGGCGGCCCGCCCGACGACGCGAGCCGGCGCGCGGCGTAACGCCGGCGCGCTGCGGCCTCGCCGCCGCGCATGGCGCGCT
>JAFECX010000090.1 GCA_018241895.1 Pseudomonadota bacterium | reverse complement strand
GTTGTTGCCGCTGTAGTAGGCGGCCTGGCCGATCTTGCCCTGGCCGCGCACGGTCACGGTGGAGGCCAGCGTCGTCGAGCCGGCGCTTTCGATCGCCAGCCACGCGCCGGCGTCGTTGAGGTTGATGACGCCGCTGCCGTTGAGGGCCACCGCGTTGCCGGCGGAGTAGCCGCTGTCCAGACTCAGGATGCCGCCATTGGCGACGTTGATCGCGCCGCTCAGCGTATTGGTGTTGATGAGCCTCTGGCGCGAGTTGGCGATGCCGGTCAGGTCCAGCGTGCCGGTGATCGTCGTGCCGTCGAGGAAGTTGTAGCCGCGGCTGGCGGCCTGGATCACGCCCGTGCCCGAAGTGCCCAGCGTGCCGCCTTTGATGGTGACGCCGCCCAGCACCACGTTGCTGGCGTTCTGCGCGCTGATCTGGCCGCCGCTGTTGTCGACGTTGGTGGAGATGGCGAGCGTGCCGCCGCCGCGCGCGTCGAGCACGCCGTTGTTGACCACCGAGCCGTCGTAGGCCGGCTGCATCAGCGTCAGCGTGCCGCCAGCCACGTCGGCCGAGATGCGGCCGTTGTTGGTGAGCGTGTTGTTGCCGCTGTAGTAGGCGGCCTGGCCGATCTTGCCCTGGCCGCGCACGGTCACGGTGGAGGCCAGCGTCGTCGAGCCGGCGCTTTCGATCGCCAGCCACGCGCCGGCGTCGTTCAAGTTGAAGGTGGCGTTGCCGGCGATGGTCTGGTTGCCGCCGCCGCTGATCGTGCTGTCGAAGGAGAGAATGCCGCCGTTGCCGACGTTGGCGCTGCCGTTGAGCGTGAGGCCGTTGGCGATGCGCTCGCGCCCGTTGGCGTTGGTCTGCACGTCGAGCAGGCCGTTCAGCTTGACGTTGTCGAGCACGTTGCTGCCGCTCGTGAACGCCACAAGCGCGCCGCTGCCGGTGGTGTTGATGGTGCCGCCGCTGATCGTGCTGCCGAACTGGTTGAGCACGCTGTCGGCGCTGATGTTGATCACGCCGCCGGCGTTGTTGATGTTGTGGCCGGCGCCGACCTGGAGCGCGGCGTTGTTCGGGTTCGGCCCGGCGCCGACGCTGATGATGCCGGTGTTGGTGGTGCTGCCGCCGCCGGCCAGCGTGAGCAGGTAGGCGTCGATGTTGACGTTGCCGGCGTTGCTGAGGTTGAGGATCGACTGGCCGCTGTTGATGGTCACCGTCTTGGCCGCGCCCACGCTGGCCGAATCGGCGCTGCCGGGCACCGCGCCGCAGCTCCAGTCGGTCGGGATGCTCCAGTTGCCGGAGACCGGGTTCCAGGTGCAGTTGGCGGCCTGCGCCGGGATCGCGGCGAAGCCGCCGACGGCGGCAGCGGCGGCCAGGGCGACGACATGGGGGCGAAAACTCGGGCTGCGCGACATGGTGTGGACTCCGTGGGGCTTGGTATGCCCGGCCGGTGCGCGGGGCGCACCCACCAGGGTTGCGCAGAGGATGGCCGGCCACCGTTAGCCAAGCGCTAAATCCGAGGGCTGCAGCAGCCCTCCGCACCCCCCTCATTCCCGGGGGTTGTGGCACGGCGGCCCCGTGAATCGGGGGTCGGCGCGGCCCCTGCGCAGCCGCCAGGGTCGTCAGTCCGGCGCACATGCCGGCGCGGCAGCGCCGTCGGGCGGGCGGCACAGCGCCTGGGCCTCGGCCTGCGCCAGCTGCATCGCCTGCGCCATGTCCAGCTTGCGGCCGGCCTGCCACAGCGCCTCTGCGCGTTCGCTGCCGCATTGCACGCGCACGAGGCGCCGCGTGCGCCGGCGCTCGGCCAGGTCCAAAGGGCCGAGGGTACCGAAATGGCGCTCGCCGAAGGCGTTGGCGAAGCCCATCAGGCGCGCGGCCGCCTCGGGGCGGCCGCGGTGCGCGAGCGTGCGCGGCAGGTTCCACAGGCCATAGAACCACTCGCGCCACATCGCGCCGTCCCAGGCCAGCTGCAGGCATTGCAGATGCGCGGCGGCGGCCTCGTCCCAGCGGCGCAGATCGGCCAGCACGTAGGCCCGGATGCTGTGGCCGAAGGCCAGCAGCCGCCACTGGCCGCGCGCGGCCGCGGCGCGGCGCGCGAGCTCGAGCAGCTCGAGCTTCTCGAGACGCTCGGCGCGCGTCGAACCGAGCCCGAGCGCCAGGTTCACCAGACCCTCGGTGACGCGCGCCTGCGGCCCGTGCTGCTGCCACAGCGCCAGCGCCTCGCGGCGCAGCGCCAGGCTGGCGGCGGCGCCGAGCGGCGGCTGCGGCTGCTGCACGCGCTGCACGACCATTAGCGACAGCACGCGCGCCTGCAAGTCGGCGCTGCCGTGCCGGCGCGCCAGCGCCAGCGCCAGCGCAAGCAGACGCTCGCAGCGTGCGTCGGCGCCACGCGTGCGCAGCCGCACGCGCGCGACGACGCGCAGCACCGTGGCGCGCTCGAGACCGCCGCAGCGGCGTGCCGCGGCCAGCGCCCGCCCGGCGTGCGCGACGGCGGCCTC
>JAFECX010000008.1 GCA_018241895.1 Pseudomonadota bacterium | reverse complement strand
GTGCCGGGCACCGGCGTTGCCGGCACGAGGCCCGGCCGGTCGACGCGCGCGATGAGTTCGCCCAGCGCGTCCTGCACCGCCCGCGCCGCGCGCTCGCTGTCGGCCTGCTTCTCGCGCACCAGCACGAGCAGCGGGTCGGGCTCGTCGAGCGGGTACAGATCGAAGATCAGCCGGTGCTGGTACGGCGTCACCGGCGGCAGCGCGAACTGCTCCGGGCGCACCGGCTGCTTGAGGTCGAACACCAGGCGCACGACATGCGGCCGGTTCTGGCCGACGCGCACGCCGGCGATGAAGGGGTCGTCGGGCTGCACCTTGCCGACCAGCTCGCGCAGCGCGCCGTCCAGATCGAGCGCGTCGATGTCGACCGCCAGCCGGTACGGCGCCTCGGTGAGCAGGTGCTGCGCGGCGAGCGCGCGGTCGGACTCGATCGTCACGCGCGTGTACTCGCGTGCCGGCCACAGGCGCACGGCGACGATGCCGGCGCCGCGCACGAGCGGCGCAGCGAGCAGCAGCGCCAGGGCGCCGCCGCCGCGGTGCAGCAGCCGGCGTCGCGTCGCGTCGCGCGGGCCGCGGCTCACGCCAGCAGCTCCACGCCGAGCGGCGTCAGGGCCTGCACGACGACGCGCCGCGCGTCGTCCGCCGTGGGCTCGATGACGAGCCGCAGGTCGGGCGCCGGCAGCAGCGCGCGCGCCTTCTCGGGCCACTCGGTGAGCTTGATGCCGGGCGCGGCATACAGGTCGCGCAGCCCGGCGTCCTCCCATTCGCGTGCATCGGCGAAGCGGTAGAAATCGAAGTGCGCCGCGTTCGTCGCGGCTTGGGTGTCGCGCGCCGGGATCGTGTGCATCTCGACCACGGCGTAGCTCGGGCTCTTGATGCGCCCGCCGACGCCGAGCGCACGCAGCAGGTGGCGCACGAAGGTGGTCTTGCCGGCGCCCAGCGGCCCTTCGAGCTCGATGCAGGCGTTGCGCACCGCGCCGCGGGCCCCGAGCGCCGCGGCGCTGGTCGCGCAGGCGGCCTCGTCGGGCCAGTACAAGGTGCGGCTTGCTAGGATTTCCGCATGGGCGGATCGCATCGGGTCGACGGTCGGGAGCTGGTTCGCGCCTTGAGGCAGTGGGCGGCGGAGTTGGGATTCTCCCAGATCGGGGTGAGCGGCATCGATCTGACGAGTGCCGAGCCGGGCCTGCAGGCGTGGCTCGACGCGGGCTTTCACGGCGCGATGGCGTACATGGCGCGCCACGGCATGAAGCGCGCGCGTCCGCCCGAGCTGGTGCCGGGCACCCTCAGCGTGGTCAGCGCGCGCATGGACTATCTGCCGCCCGCCACGCCCGCCGACTGGCCCGAGCGCGAAGCGCAGCGCCTGCGCGATGCCGCCGAGGGCGTGATCTCGCTCTATGCGCGCGGCCGCGACTACCACAAGGTGCTGCGCCGGCGGCTGCAGCTGCTGGCCGATCGGCTCGCCGCCGAGGTCGGGCCCTTTGGCCACCGCGTGTTCAGCGACTCGGCGCCGGTGCTCGAGGTCGAGCTGGCGACGCGCTCGGGCCTGGGCTGGCGCGGCAAGCACACGCTGAGCCTGGCGCGCGATGCCGGCTCGATGTTCTTCCTCGGCGAGATCTTCGTCGACGTCGAGCTGCCCGCCGACGCGCCCGTCGCCGCGCACTGCGGCAGCTGCACCGCGTGCCTCGACGCCTGCCCGACGCGCGCCATCGTCGCGCCGTACCGCGTCGATGCGCGGCGCTGCATCAGCTACCTCACGATCGAGCACGACGGGCCGATCGCGCCGGAGCTGCGCCCGCTGCTGGGCAACCACGTGTACGGCTGCGACGACTGCCAGCGCGTGTGCCCGTGGAACAAGTACGCGCGCCGCGCGCCGGTGCCCGACTTCGACGAGCGGCCCGGGATGTCCGGCATGTCGCTGCTGGCGCTGTGGCAGTGGGACGAGGACGAGTTCCTGCGCCGCACCGAGGGCAGCCCGATCCGCCGCATCGGCTACCGGCGCTGGCGGCGCAATCTGGCGCTGGCGCTGGGCAACGCGCTGCGCGTCGAGGCCGATGCGCCGCGCCGCGCCGCGATGCGCACGGCGCTGGCCGCGGCGCAATCGTCGGCCGACGCGCTGGTCTGCGAGCACATCGAGTGGGCGCTCGGGCAGGGGCCAGGCGCCTGACGGGCAGCCCGCGGTCGTGCCCCACGGGTGCGCCACGCGCAGCGCATGGCGCAGGCGCTCAGACCAGCGCACGGCGCAGGCGCTCAGGCCCAGCGCGCGCCACACAGCCGCTCATAGGTTCTCAGGTCAGCGCGCGCAGCGCCGCCAGCGCCAGCGGCAGGCCCGGCATCGCCAGCAGCGTCGACAGCGTCACCAGCCCGGCGACGTAGCCGCCGTGCCCGCCCATGCGCACGGCGAGCACGTAGGCGCTGGACGCGGTGGGCATGGCGGCGAAGGCCACCACCACCATCTGCTCGGCCACGGGCAGCCGCAGCGCAAGCACGAGCAAGATGGCCAGCGCCGGCAGCAGCAGGTGGCGGATCGCGAGCAGCGCGGCCGCCAGGCGCGGGCCTTCCTTCAGCGCCCCCATCTGCAGGCCGGCGCCCACGGCCATCAGCCCGAGCGGCAGCGCCGCGCCGCCGATGCGCCCGAGCGTGACCGACGCCAGTTCGGGCAGCTCCAGGCCCAGCAGCTTGCCGAGCAGCCCGGCGCTGGTGGCGAGGATCAACGGATTGCTCAGCAGCTCGCGCAGGTAGCGCTGCCCGCCGTGGCGCGCCAGCGGCCATACGGCGGCGACGTTGACGATCGGTATGCACACCGCGAGCAGCAGCGCGGTCCAGGCCAGCCCCGCGGCGCCGGCCAGCCGCTCGGACACCGCCAGCGCCACGTAGGTGTTGAAGCGAAACGCCGTCTGCGCGCCCGAGGCGTGCAGCCGCGCGTCGACGCCCGGCGCGAGACGCAGCGCGTACGCCAGCCCGATGCCGCACAGCGCCACCGCGACGCCGCAGCCCACCAGCGGCAGCGCCGTGCCCGGCGTGAGCGGGCTGCGCAGGATCGTGACGACGAGCAGCGCCGGAAAGAGCACGTAGTAGACGAGCCGCTCGATGCCGTCCCACACGCCGCGATCCAGCGGTGTGCGCCGGCAGACGAAGCCGCCCAGCGCGATGAGCACGAAGTCGGGCAGCAGCAGCAACGCGTCGGGCATGGGGGCGAAGTCTGCCAGTGCCCGAGCCGACCGGTGGCTGGTGGCCGGCGCGCGGCGGCCGGCGGTCGGCCGCGTTGCGCCGTGCCGCGTTGAGGACGAAGTGCCCACGCGGCCGATGGACAATGAAGCCCATGCAACGACGAACCTGTCTGGCCCTGATGATCGCGGCGGGGGCCCTGGTGCGGCCTGCGGCAGCCGCGGTGATGGAAAGCGGCGTCGCCTTCCAGGAGCGCATCCAGCTTGCCGGCGCCGAGCTGCAGCTCAACGGCACCGGCGTGCGCGCGGTGGCCTGGATCCGGGGCTACGCGGCGGGGCTGTATCTCGCGGGCCGTGCGCGCACCGCCGACGAGGTGGTGGCGATGCCCGGCCCCAAGCGGCTGCGCATGGTGATGCTGATGGGGGCGCCGGCGTCCGAATTCGTCAAGGCCTTCGACAAGGGCGTCACGCGCAACGTCGGCGAGGCCGAAGCCGAGGCGCTGCGCGCGCGCATGGCGCAGTTCGACGCCATGCTCGAGCGCATCGGCGAGGTGAACAAGGGCGACGTGGTCGACATGGACTACGAGCCCGGGCGCGGCATGACGCTCACGTTCAACGGCAGCGTGCGCGGCGCGCCGATTCCGGGTGCCGATTTCTACGGCGGGCTGCTGCTTTCCTTCGTCGGCACGCGGCCGTACGACAAGCGGCTGCGCGCCGGGCTGCTCGGCGGCGAGCCGTAGCGCGGCCCATGCCGCGGACGGGGCGGGGCGCGGCGGGCG
>JAFECX010000089.1 GCA_018241895.1 Pseudomonadota bacterium | reverse complement strand
CGAGTGGATCCACTCCGACGCCGACAAGGTGAGCGCCGTGCAGGCGGCGATGGCGGCCGAGCCCCGGCCCGTGCACGTGCCGCGCGCGCCCAGGCCGATCGTGGTGGCGGACGAAGGGCCGCTCGTGCTCGTGGAAACGCGCAAGGACCTGGCGCAGTTCAGGCTGCCGTTCGACGGTGCGGAGCACGCGTCAGCGCCGCACTGACTCCCGACCGCCGCTCGACACCCGACACCCGACCGCCGCCCGCCTGCGGGCGACGGCCGGCACGCAGCGCCGGCGATCGGCGTCGGGCGATCCGGCGCGCTCGCCGCACCGGCGCGTCCCACCCGCTCAGGGCAGGCGTTCGAGTGCGCGCTGGTAGACCGGGTCGTGCATCAGCTCGTCCCAGGGCAGCGGCGGCTGCTGCGGCAGCAGCGAGCGGCGACGCGCCTCGCTGTCGGGGTCGGGATGCCAGCGGCCCGTTTCGGCCCGGCGCTCGAGCTGCGCGAGCAGTTCGTCGAGCGCCGCGCCACCGTCGTGGCTCTCATTGCACAGCAGCACCAGATCGCAGCCCGCCTCGAGCGCGAGCGTGGCCGCTTCGTCGTACGTGAGGTCGGCGCCTTCGAGGTGACGCGCCCCCTCCATGCCGAGGTCGTCGCTGAAGACGGCGCCGGTGAAGCCCAGGCGCTGGCGCAGGATCTCGTTCAGCCAGCGCGCCGAAAAGCCCGCCGGCCGCGGGTCGACCTTCGGATAGACCACGTGCGCCGGCATCACCGCGGCCAGCGTGGTCGACAGCCACTCGTAGGGTCTGGCATCGTCTTCGACGATTGCCTTCAGGCTGCGGCGGTCGATCGGCAGCGCGACGTGGCTGTCGGCCCTGACGTGCCCGTGGCCGGGAAAATGCTTGCCGCAGTGCGCCATGCCGGCGCGCAGCATGCCGTGCGCCACGCTCTTGGCCAGCAGCGCGACGACGCGCGCATCGCGATGGAAGGCGCGATCGCCGATCACGCCGCTCGCGCCATGATCGAGGTCGAGCACCGGCGCGAAGCTCAGGTCGACGCCGCAGGCGCGCAGCTCGGCGGCCAGCACATGGCCCAGCGCGCTGGCCGCATCGATGGCGCCCAGCGGGTCGCGCATCCACTGCTGGCCCAGCACGCGCATCGCCGGCAGCACCGTGTAGCCGTCGCTGCGAAAGCGCTGCACGCGGCCGCCCTCGTGGTCGACGCAGATCAGCAGATCGGGCCGGATCGACTTGGCCTCGGCCGTGAGCTCGACGAGCTGGCGCCGCTCGACCCAGTTGCGCGCGAACAGGATCAGGCCGCCGGTGAGCGGATGCGCCAGGCGCCGGCGATCGTCGGCATCGAGCGCGGTGCCGGCGATGTCGAGCACGAGCGGGGCATGAGAAATCGTCATGGGGGGTTCGCAGTTTCGGCGACCACGAACGAGGCGGCGTACTCGCTCTCGTCGCTGACGCTGACATGGGCCGTGAGCGCGCGCGCCGCGCACCAGTCGGCAAGCGGGCCGGACAGCCGCAGTGCCGGCCGGCCGCTGGCCTCGTTGAGGATCTGGCAGTCACGCCAGCGCATCGGCGTGCGGATGCCCAGGCCGATCGCCTTGCTGAATGCTTCCTTGGCCGAGAAGCGCGTCGCCAGGTAGCGCAGGCCGCGCCCTGCGCAGCGCGCGCGGCGCGCGCGGAAGACCGCCAGTTCCTCGGCGCCGAGCACGCGCTCGGCAAAGCGCTCGCCGTGGCGCGCCAGTGCGGCCTCGATGCGGCGCACGTCGCACAGGTCGGTGCCGATGCCGTAGATCACGGCGCAGCGCGGGGCGTAAAGGCGGCGCGGATGCAGCGCTGGTACGCGCGCACCGTCTCGCTCATGCCGAGCTCGAGCGCATCGGCGACGAGTGCGTGCCCGATCGACACCTCGCGCACGCCGGGCACGGCACGCAGGAAATCGCCGAGGTTGTCGCGGTTCAGGTCGTGCCCGGCGTTGATGCCGAGGCCGGCCAGTGCCGCCGCCCGCGCGGCCGCGGCGAAGCGCTCGAGCACGGCGGCCTGCGCCGGCGTGCCGTGCGCTGCGGCATAGGGCTCGGTATAGAGCTCGACGCGATCGGCGCCGAGCGCGCGCGCCAGCGCCATCGCCTCGGGCTCCGCGTCCATGAACAGGCTCACGCGCACGCCGAGCGTGTGGCACTCGTCGATCAGGGGGCGCAGCCGTGCCGCGTCGGGCGCGCCGTCGCCGGCCAGACGCCAGCCGTGGTCGCTGGTGAACTGCGCCACGCTGTCGGGCACGAAGGTCGCCTGCTGCGGCCGCACCTCGCGCACGAAGTCCATCAGGTTGTGCAGGGGGTTGCCCTCGAGGTTGTATTCGGCCTCGGGCCAGCGCGCGAGCAGCGCGGCGAGTGCGCGCACGTCGGCGGCACGGATGTGGCGCTCGTCGGGCCGGGGGTGCACGGTGATGCCGTCGGCACCGGCCTCGAGCGCCAGCGTCGCCGCGCGCACCACGCTCGGGATGTCGAGGTGGCGCGAGTTGCGCAGCAGCGCCACCTTGTTGACGTTGACCGACAGCGCCGTCAGGCCGCCGTGGCGGCAGGCGCTGCCGTCGTGCATGGCGAGCAGCGGATTCATGGGCAAGCGGGTTCGGCCAGGCGCTGCGTCTCGAGCCAGACGTCGCGCGTGCGCAGGCGCGTGGTGCCCAGATGATAGTGAACGAGCGCGCGCAGCGGTGCGCGCAGCCCGGCCGCAACCGGCCGGCAACGATCGCGCAGCGCATCGAGGCTGCCGTGCACGAGCGCGGCCTCGAGCCCGATCCAGGCCGCGCCGGCGAGGCCATCGGCTGCCGGGGTCACGCCTGTCTCCGGGCGGATCGTGTAGCGGCCCTCGGCATGCAGCGGCTCGGCCGTCAGTGTGACCAGCCCCAGCTCCGGCAGCACGCCCAGCTCGCGCAGGAACACGAGTTCGAAGGCACGCAGCACGGCGGGCTCGTCGACGCCGCCGACGTTGCTCGCCAGCGCCGTCGCCGCCGTCGCCGCCGTCACCGCCGTCGCCGCCGTTGCGGCCGTCGCCGTCGCCAGCGCGGCCAGCGTGCCGGCGTAGGCATCGAACAACCGCGGGTGCGGGTCCTGACGCCCCAGGCCGCGCAGCAGCAGCTCGTTCAGGTAGAACGCCGGCAGCAACGCGCCGACGGGCATCGCCGCGCTGCCCGTCCATTCGGCCGCGCGCAGCGCGCGCACCTCGTCCACGGCCTCGGGGTTGGACCGCGACAGCCACAGCGTCAGGGCGTGAAACGGCAGCAGCACGGCGCGCAGGTTCGAAGTCGGCTTCTTCGCGCCCTTGGCCGCCACCGCCAGACGACCCTGCTCGCGCGTGAACACGTCGAGGATCAGGCTGCTCTCGCTCCAGTCCCAGGCATGCAGCACGTAGCCCGCGAGCGGCGGCTGGCTGCGCGCGCCGGCCCTACTCGTAGCCATGGCTGCGCAGGTGCGCCTCGTCGTCGGCCCAGCCCGAACGCACCTTGACCCACAGCTCGAGGAACACGCGCGCATCGAGCAGCCGCTCGAGCTCGTGGCGCGCCTCGGTGCCAATGCGCTTGAGGCGCTCGCCGCCGGCGCCGATCACGATGCCCTTGTGCGTGTCGCGCTCGACCACGATGCCGGCGGCGATCCTGACGCGTCGCGGCCCGGCACCGCCGCCCTGCGCCTCCTCGTCCTCGAACTTCTCGATCACGACGGTGGAGGTGTAGGGCAGCTCGTCGCCGGTGAGTCGGAACAGCTTCTCGCGCACGATCTCGCCGGCGAGGAAGCGCTCGTTGCGGTCGGTCAGCGCATCGGGCTCGTGCAGCCAGGGCTGCTCGGGCAGGTGCGGCTCGACGATGGCCAGCAGCCGCTCGACGTCGGCGGCGCGGCGCGCGCTCATCGGCACGTATTCGGCGAACGCGTGCCGATGCTGCATCTGCTGCAGCCAGGGCAGCGCATCGGTGCGGCGCGCGAGCGCGTCGAGCTTGTTGGCGACCAGGATCACCGGCCTGCCCTTCGTCGCCTCGGTCTGCAGCAGCGCCAGCACCTTGGCGTCGTCGGCGCCGAAGCGCCCGGCCTCGCAGACGAAGAGCACGACGTCGACGTCGGCCAGCGTGGCCAGCACGGCGCGATTGAGCATGCGGTTGAGCGCACGCGCCTGCCGCGTCTGGAAGCCGGGCGTGTCGACGAACACGAACTGCGTCGCGCCTTGGGTGCGGATGCCGGTGATGCGGTGGCGCGTGGTCTGCGCCTTCCTGGACGTGATGCTGATCTTCTGGCCCACGAGCGCGTTGAGCAGCGTGCTCTTGCCGACGTTGGGACGGCCGACGATGGCGACCAGGCCGCAGCGTTGGGGCGCCGGTGCGTTGCTCACGTGCGCAGGGGTCCGTCGGGGTGGTCGCTCGCCTCGAGCGTGGCCAGCATGCGGCGTGCCGCCTCCTGCTCGGCAGCGCGGCGCGAGCGGCCCTCGCCACGTTCGGCCAGGCCGAGCGCGGCCACCGCGCACTCGACCTCGAAGGTCTGCGCGTGCTTCTCGCCGCGCGTGGCAGCGATGCGGTAGGCGGGCACCGCAATGCGCCGCGCCTGCAGCCACTCCTGCAGCGCCGTCTTGGCGTCCTTGGCCCAGCTGTCGGCCTCGCTGGACTCGATGACCTCGCCGAAGACACGGCGCACCAGGGCCAGAGCGGCCTCGTAGCCGGCGTCGAGGAAGACGGCGCCGATCACCGCCTCGAGCGCATCGGCGAGGATCGACGGCCGCTCGGCGCCGCCGGCGCGCAGTTCGCCCTCGGACAGGCGCAGCGCCTCGGGCAGGCCAAGCGCGAGCGCGCTGCGATGCAGGCTCGCCTCGCGCACGAGGTGCGCGCGCACGCGGGTGAGGTCCCCCTCGTCGCTGGCGGCGTGGCGGTCGTACACGAGCCGCGAGACGGCCAGCGCGAGCACCGCGTCGCCGAGAAACTCGAGCCGTTCGTTGTGCTCGGCGCCGAAGCTGCGGTGCGTGAGCGCACGCTGCAACAGCGCCTGGTCGGCGAAGCGGTGGCCGAGCCGCTGCTGCAGCGCAGCCAGTGCGGGGTCGGGGCGCGGTTGCATCGCCCCATTGTGGCCTCGCGTGCGCTAGTGCGAGCGCCCCGCGTACTTGATCAGGATGTAGACCGGCCCGTAGATCGGCACTTCCTTGTCGTAGGCGAAGCCGATGACGACGCGGTCGTCCTCCTTGGTGATCGTCAGATCCTTGCCGGAGACCGACGTGATCGAGTACTCGATGTCCTTCTGGCGGTCGAACGCGGCACGCGCCTCGCCCACCGTGCCCGGCTGGCTGCGGGCGACCTGGTCGACCGCGCGCTGGATCGTCAGGTATTCGTTGACCGTGGGCAGCGTGCGCACCAGCACGTAAGCGACGAAGCCGATCGCGATGGCCCAGAACAGCAGCCCGAACAGCGTGACGCCACGCACGACGCGCAGCGGCGCACGCGGCGCCGCGCGCGTGGGACGTTGCAAGGGGGTGAGCACGTGCGTGTGACTCCGAAGGCGGGCGGCCGCAGACACCTCAATGAAACGGCCCGATGCGACCCAGGTTGCCGAAGTTCATCCACACGAAGAATGCCTTGCCGACGAGATTCTCGTCCGGTACGAATCCCCAGAAACGCGAGTCGAGCGAATTGTCACGGTTGTCACCCATCATGAAATAGTGGCCGGGCGGCACTTTGCACGTCAGGCCCGCGGGGACGTAGCGGCAGTTCTCGGCGAACGGGAAGGTCTTGGGCTCGGCGCCGTAGTAGGCGCTGCGGCGCGGGTCGACGCGGATCAGGTGTTCGACCTTGCCCAGCTTCTCGAGGAACAACGGCGCATAGCTCATCGAGTCCTCGTCGTAGTTCTCGCCCTTGGGCGTCTCCGCGACCGGCCGGCCGTTGATCGAGAGCTTCTGGTCGAGGTAGCTCACCTCGTCGCCGGGCAGGCCGACGACGCGCTTGATGTAGTCCTGGCGCGGATCGACGGGATAGCGGAAGACGACCACGTCGCCGCGCTCGACCGGATCGTTGTCGATGATCTTCTTGTTGATCACCGGCAGGCGGATCCCGTAGTGGAACTTGTTCACGAGGATCAGGTCGCCCACCTGCAGCGTCGGCACCATCGAGCCCGACGGGATCTTGAACGGCTCGAACAGGAAGCTGCGCAGCAGGAAGACGACGACGATCACCGGGAACAGGCCCGCCGTCCAGTCGAGCCACCACGGCTGCATCAGCAGCCGGCGGCGTGCCTGCTCGACGTCGCCGTCGACCTTGTCGATGCCCTGGCGCGCCAGTTCGGCACGGCGCCTGGCGTCGCTCGCCACCAGCGCCGCCGCCGCCGCCTCGCGCTGCGGCCGAAAGCGCAACCGCTCGGCGATCCAGTAGCCGAGCGTGACCAGCGTCAGCACGAACAGCAGCGCCGAGAAGTTGCCGCTCCAGAAGTTGAGGAACCAGCCGCCGAGATAGACGACGAGGACGCCGTACAGCACGGCGGTGATCGAGCTCATCATGGGTGGGGTGTCACTCATCGACCTGGAGGATGGCGAGGAACGCCTCCTGCGGCACCTCGACGGTGCCGATCTGCTTCATGCGCTTCTTGCCGGCCTTCTGCTTCTCGAGCAGCTTGCGCTTGCGCGTGATGTCGCCGCCGTAGCATTTTGCCAGCACGTTCTTGCGCAGCGCCTTCACGTCCTCGCGCGCGATGATGTGGGCGCCGATCGCGGCCTGGATCGCCACGTCGTACATCTGGCGCGGGATGAGCTTGCGCATCTTGGCCACCACGGCGCGCCCGCGCAGCTGGCTCTGCGCGCGGTGCACGATCATCGCCAGCGGGTCGACGCGCTCGCCGTTGATCAGGATGTCGACCTTGACGACGTCGGCGCCGCGGTATTCCTTGAACTCGTAGTCCATGCTGGCGTAGCCGCGGCTCACCGACTTCAGCTTGTCGAAGAAGTCGAGCACGATCTCGGCCAGCGGCAGCTCGTAGGTGAGGTGCACCTGCTTGCCGTGGTAGGCCATGTTGAGCTGCACGCCGCGCTTGTGGTTGGCGAGCGTCATCACCGGCCCGACGCAGTCCTGCGGCATGTACAGCTGCACGGTGACGATCGGCTCGCGGATCTCGCGGATGCGGCCCATGTCGGGCATGCGGCTGGGGTTCTCGACCAGCTCGACGCTGCCGTCGCCGAGCTCGACCTCGTAGACGACCGAAGGCGCGGTGGTCACCAGGTCCTGGTCGAACTCGCGCTCGAGGCGCTCCTGCACGATCTCCATGTGCAGCAGGCCGAGGAAGCCGCAGCGAAAGCCGAAGCCCAGCGCCTGGCTCACCTCGGGCTCGTAGCGCAGGCTCGAGTCGTTGAGCTCGAGCTTCTCCAGCGCGTCGCGCAGCGAGTCGTACTCGCTCGCCTCGGTCGGGTACAGGCCGGCGAAGACCTGCGGCTTGATCTCCTTGAAGCCGGGCAGCGGCGCGCCGGCGGGGCCGGCGTTGTGCGGCAGCTTCTTCTCGAGCGTGATGGTGTCGCCGACCTTGGCCGCCTGCAGCTCCTTGATGCCGGCGACCAGGAAGCCCACCTCGCCGGCCTTCAGGACCTCGCGCTGCACGCTCTTGGGTGTGAAGACGCCGATCTGCTCGAGCGGGTAGACGGCGTTCGTCGCCATCAGGCGGATGCGCTCGCCCTTTCTCAGCACGCCGTCGACGACGCGCACCAGCATCACGACGCCGACATAGTTGTCGAACCAGCTGTCGATGATCATCGCGCGCGGCGGCCCCTCGGGGTTGCCGCGCGGCGCCGGCATGCGGTGCACCACGGCTTCGAGGATCTCGTCGATGCCCTCGCCCGTCTTGGCCGAGCAGGGAATGGCGTCGCCGGCGTCCAGACCGATCACTTCCTCGATCTCGCGCCGGGCCTCTTGCGGGTCGGCCTGCGGCAGGTCCATCTTGTTGAGCACCGGCACGACCTCGACGCCGAGTTCGAGCGCGGTGTAGCAGTTGGCCACCGTCTGCGCCTCGACGCCCTGGCTGGCATCGACCACCAGCAGCGCGCCCTCGCAGGCCGAAAGCGAGCGGCTCACCTCGTAGCTGAAGTCGACGTGGCCCGGCGTGTCGATGAGGTTGAGCTGGTAGAGCCGGCCGTCGCGCGCCGTGTACTCGAGCGCCGCCGTCTGCGCCTTGATGGTGATGCCGCGCTCGCGCTCGATGTCCATCGAGTCGAGCACCTGCTTGTCCATCTCGCGCTCGGCCAGACCGCCGCAGCGCTGGATCAGGCGATCGGCCAGCGTGCTCTTGCCGTGGTCGATGTGGGCAATGATGGAGAAGTTGCGGATGTGGTTCATCGAGAGCGAACGCGGCGCCGCGCGGCTGCGCGTCTTGTCGATGCGAGACGGGCGGCGCTCGGCGCGACGGCGATGCCGGCCTCACGCTGCGAGCGGCGACGGCAGGTAAAAAAAAGGCGCGTCCAAGGGGGTGACGCGCCTTCCAACAGAACGTTTGGCAACTGCTTGTTGGGCACCCATTGTAGCCAAAACAATCGGCCGGGAACCCGCGCCAATGCTTGATTTCCGGCCGTTGCGGAGATCCGACATCAGTTGTTTGTCCACAACTTGTCAACAGCGTCCGGCGGCTCCCGTTCCGTACTGTCAACGAAGTCTGTCTTGGACCCTGAAGCCCCCGAAACGGCCTGCGAAAGCGGCGATTCTAGACCCCGCAGCCGCTAATCCCACGATGCTGGAGATAAAAGTCAGCAAGCGCCAACCCATGTTGAGGCGGCGTGGCCGGAATCGATCGAAGCCGTACGAAACGCCCTTTCACGCTCCAGAAAGTCCGAGCAAATCGCTAGCCCAACCGGCGTGTCGGCAGCCGGCCACGGCCGACGAACCAAACCCACGAAGGGTTCAGGGTCTCAACGCGCTGCCGGCGCGATCACCAGGTAGTTGACCCACTCGCCGCGACGCACGAGCACGCTGACCGCGCGCGCCTTGTCGATCTTCGACGCGACCGCGGTGAACTGCTTCGCATCGGCGATCTCGGTGTTGCCGACGGACAGGATCACGTCGCCCTCGCGCAGGCCGGCGCGCGCCGCCGCGCCTTCGACGGCATCGACGCGCACGCCACCGCGCACACCCAGCTCGCGCTTCTGTGCCTCGGTGAGATCGGACACCGTGACGCCGAGCGCGCTGCGCGCGGCCTGCGGTGCACTGCCGGGCTCCGCCGATGCACGGCGCACCGGGCGATCCGGTTCGAACTCGGCCACCGTCACGGTGAGGTCCTTCGTGCTGCCGCGGCGGAACACCTGCAGCGTGCTGCGCGCGCCCGGCTTGGTGCCGCCGACGATGCGCGGCAGGTCACCCGACTTGTCGACCTGCTTGCCGTCGACCTTGACGATGATGTCGCCGGCCTCGATGCCCGCCTTGTCGGCCGGCCCGTCCTTCTCGACGTTCTGCACCAGCGCGCCGCGCGGCTGGCCCAGGCCGATCGCCTCGGCCACCTCCTTGGTCACCGGCGCGATCGTCACGCCGATGCGCCCGCGGATCACGCGGCCGTGCGCGCGCAACTGGTCGGCCACGCGCATCGCCTCGTCGATCGGGATCGCGAAGCTGATGCCCATGAAGCCGCCCGAGCGGCTGTAGATCTGCGAGTTGATGCCCACCACCTCGCCGCGCAGGTTGATCAGCGGGCCGCCCGAGTTGCCGGGGTTGATGGCGACATCGGTCTGGATGAACGGCAGGTAGTCGCCGGTGTCGCGCTGCTTGGCGCTGACGATGCCCGCGGTCACCGTGTTCTCGAGGCCGAACGGCGAGCCGATGGCCATCACCCACTGGCCGACCTT
>JAFECX010000088.1 GCA_018241895.1 Pseudomonadota bacterium | reverse complement strand
GCCACTGCGCGACCAGCCGGCCCTCGTGCCAGACGGCGAACGCCACGTCGGGCCGGGCCAGCGCGTGCCGGCGCACCGCCTCGAGCGCGTGCGCGAGCTCGGTCGCGTCGCTCTTCAAGAACTTGCGCCGCGCCGGCGTGGCGAAGAACAGCTCCTGCACCTCGACCGTGGTGCCGCGCGCGCGCGCCGCGGGCTGCAGCTCGCCGCTGGCGGCGTCCAGGCGCCAGGCGTGCGGCGCGCCTTCGGTGCGGCTCGTGATCGCCAGCTCCGCCACCGAGGCGATGGCGGCGAGCGCCTCGCCGCGAAAACCCATCGTCGCGACGGACTCGAGATCGGCCAGGCTCGCGATCTTGCTCGTCGCGTGGCGCCTGAGCGCCAGCGGCAGATCGTCGGCTTCGATGCCCGCGCCGTCGTCCTCCACGACCAGCGCGCGCACGCCGCCGGCGGCCAGGCGCACCGTGATCTGCGTGGCGCCTGCGTCGAGCGCGTTGTCGAGCAGCTCGCGCACCACCGACGCGGGCCGCTCGACCACCTCGCCGGCGGCGATCTGGCTCACCAGGGCATCGGGCAGCTCGCGGATGCGCCGCGCGGCCGCGGCGCCGTCGCGACGGGAGGAAACCGCGGCATCGGCGCTCATCGCACGATTGTAGGGAGCGGTCTTGGAACGCCCTGCCCCGCGCCCTGCCTCACGCCCTGCCTCACGGTCCGCCTCACGCGCCGGCGCGCTTGCATGCCACGCCCCGGCGTCGCGCCGGCACGCCGCTATCGCGCACCGCCGTCCGCGCGCCGCACCGCCCGCCATGCGGCAACCGTCGCCGCGGCCGACAGCAAGGCGCAGGCCGCCACCACGCCGGCGTAGCTGCCGGTGGCGTCGAACACGCGTCCGGCCAGCCACGGCCCGCCGAGGTTGCCGAATGCGGCGCCGGTGTACAGCACGCCGATGCTCGACGAGACGGCCCGCGCGCCGAACATGTCCATGCACAACGCCGGCATCAGCGAGACGCTGCCGCCGTACGCCAGCCCCATCGCCAGCGCGAACGCCGCGAGCAGCACGTACTCGCGCGCCGCGAGCCACAGCAGCATCGACAGGCCCAGCCCCGCGGTGGCCGCCACCAGCGCACGCGGACGGCCGATGCGGTCGGCCACGGCTGCGACCGCGAAGCGCCCGACGAGGCTGCCGACACCGATCAGGCCCACCAGGCCGACGGCGCGCGCTTCGTCGACGCCGAGGTCGCGCGCCGCCGCCGACAGATGCGCGAACGGCACGAACATGCTCGGTGCGCTGAGCAGACACATCGCGTACAGCCAGCGAAAGCGCGCGCTGGCCAGCACCCCGCCCAACGGCAGCCCCGGCACGTGGCCGTCGGCGCGGCGCACGGCCTGCGGTGCGCGGCGCAGCAGCAGCGCCGCCGCGAGGCCGATCGTCAGCACGCCGAGCGCGATCGCCCACATCGCGTGCCGCCACTGCCAGCGCCCGATCGCCGCTGCGGCGAGCAGCGGCACGAGCAGGGTGCCGGCGCCGATGCCCGCGCTCGCGATGCCGGCGGCCAGCCCGCGCCGGCGCGTGAACCAGGGCTGCACGCAGCCGATCGCCGGCGAATAGACGAGCGCGATGCCCACGCCCAGGCCGACGCCGTAGGCCAGCGTCATCTCGGTCATCGAGCGCGCCAGGCTGCCGGCCAGCAGCGCGAGCGCGATGCAGATCATGCCCGAGGCCGCGACGCGCGCCGGCCCTAGGCGGTCGGACAGCATCCCCGCGAAAGCGCCGAGGACGAAGTACAGCAGGCCCGACAGCCCGAAGACCAGCGACACCTCGGCGCGCGTGGCGCCGAACGCGTCGGCAAAAGGCTCGAAGAACGCGGCGAACGAGTACGAGACGCCGAAGATCACCGCGAGCGCACTGAAGCACGCCCAGACCACCACCCAGCCGTACGGGGCCTCGCGCTCCTCGGTCATCGGATCAGGCCCCACTGCGCGACGGCGTGGCGGCGGCGGCGCCGGGTGACGCCGTGGCGACGGCCACCGTGCGTGCGGCAGGGCCTGCGACGGCGGCTGCGGCTGCCACTGCGCACGGCTAGTGCGGCGGCCGCCACGGCGGCGGCAGCAGGCGCCGCTTGCCGTCGCGGCTCTTGCGGATGCCGGGTTCGTCGAGCGCGACGCGATCCCAGATCTGGCAGGTGACCTCCTCGTGCTTCTCGTCCAGCGCCTCGCAGTAGTTGGCGTAGATGCACACGCCCACCGCGTCGCCGTGGCCGCTGCGCACCTTCACGAACCAGTCGGGGTCGGCCAGGCTCTGGCGCGCGAAGCCGATGACGTCGGCCTGCCCCGACGCCAGCAGCGCCTCGGCCTGACCGAAGCCATGCATGCCGCCGGTGAGCACGACCGGCGTCGCCAGGCCCTGGGCGCGGATGGCGCGGCGCACCTGCACCGTGGCGTCGATGTTGCGCCCGAACGGCCCGCGCTCGTCGGAGACATGGTGCGGCATGCATTCGTAGCCGCTCGGACCCGTGTACGGGTACGCCGACCAGCCGATGGCCGGTTGCTGCGCGTCGTCGAACTTGCCGCCGCGCGACATCGACAGGAAGTCCATCCCGGCGCGCGCGAAGGCGACGCCGTAGTGGGCGGCATCGTCGACCGTCGAGCCCCCGGCGATGCACTCGTCGGCGAGGAAGCGGCAGCCGACGACGTAGTCCTCGCCCACCGCCTCGCGCACGCGCCGGTAGACCTCGAGGGGCAGCCGCAGGCGGCCCGCGCGCGTGCCGCCGTAGCCGTCGTCGCGCGCGTTCGCCGCCGACAGGAACGAGGCCATCGTGTACGCGTGCGCGTAGTGCAGCTCGATGCCGTCGAAGCCGGCTTCGCGCGCACGGCGCGCGGCGCCGGCGAACAGGTCGGGCAGCACCTGCGGCAGCTCGCGGATGTGCGCCAGGTGCAGGTCGGTGACGCGCTCGCGCGCGCCCATGCGCAGAGCCTCGAGCTCGCGCGCGTCGAGGACGGCGTCGAGTTCGGCGTCGCCCAGCTGCAGCAGCCGCGCACGCACGTCGGCCTCGCCGGCGCCGACCAGGCCGAGCGCACTCCGATGCCGCTCGGTGATGCGCAGGTGCTGCCCCAGGTATCTGGCCGGCTCGGGCCGGCGCCGGATGGCGAGGAAATCGATGATCTGGATGAACACCTTGGTCTCGCCCGCGCTCGCCTCGTGCACCGCGTCGACGATCTTGCGCAGCCCGGGCACGAAGCGCTCGTGCCCGATGCGCAGCAGCGGGCCGCTGGGCACGTCGCGGATGCCCGTCGCCTCGACGACGATCGCCCCGGGCCGTCCGGCGGCGAAGCGCGCGTACCAGTCGATGTTGTCCTGCGTCACGAAGCCGTCTTCGGTGGCGCGCCACGGCACCATCGCCGGCACCCAGGTGCGCGTGGCCAGGTGCAGCGCGCCGACGCCGATCGGGCCGAACAGGCGCGAGCCGGCGGCCTCGCCCGCCGTGGGCCAGCGGCCCGGCGCCGGCTTCCACTTGATCTTCTGCGCTGGGCGCCACATGAGCCGCTCCTTGCGACGACGACGTCGCCCTGCAGTTTAGGCTTGAACCATGTGTGCGCGACGCACATCACCCCGGGCGCTGCGCTGCGCTGCGCGGCGCGGCGCGGCGCGGCGCGGCGCGGCGAGCGCCTTGTAGACTGGAGGCGATGATGCAAGTGCACGCACCCGGCGCCTCGACGTCATGAACCGCCCGACACAAGGCCGCGCCGGCGGCGCCGCGCCCGTGCTGCACACGCGCATCTGGCTGCGCATGCTCGCCTGCTTCAACCTCGTCGAGCGCGAGCTGCGCAGCAGCCTGCGCGACGAGTTCGGCGTGTCGCTGGCGCGTTTCGACGTGCTGGCGCAGGTCGCGCGGCCACCGGCCGAGCCGACCATGGGCGAGCTGTCGCGCCGGCTCAAGGTCACCAAGGGCAACATCACCGACGTGGTCGGCCGCCTCGAGGCCGACGGGCTCGTCGAGCGCCGCCGCGACCCGCACGACGCGCGCACGCAGCGCGTGCGCCTGAGCGCGCGCGGCCGCCGGCTGGTGCAGGCCGCGATCCCGGTGCACAACGCCAGGCTGACCGAACTGCTGGCCGCTCTGGACGCCGACGAACTGGCGACGCTCGACGCCCTGCTCGGCCGTCTGCGCGCGAGCCTGCGCGAAACGCTGGGCGCCTGAGCACGCGCTCGCGCACCGGCTGGCGCCACCCTCCCGGCATCGGCGCGCCACGGGATCGGCCCGCCCGTGGTCGCACGCTCTGCACCCGCCGCACGCTCCGCACCCGCCGCCCGCGTGGCGCGCGATCGCTTCCTTGATCTGGGTCATGTGCACCCGTTGGCGCCGCCGCACAATCAGTTCAAGCTTGAATCATTTGGCGAGGCGTTCCATGCAGCCTGCAGACCCGCGGCCGGTGCGCGCCGGCCATGCACTCGTGACCGGCGGCGGGCGTGGCATGGGCGTCGCGATCGCGGCCGCCCTGGCGCGGCGCGGCTGCTCGATCTCGCTGCTCGGGCGCACCGCGGCCACGCTCGGGCAGACCGCGCAGCGCCTGGCCGACGAGCACGGCGTGCCGGTGCATCACGCGCTGGCCGACATCGCCGACGAAGCGGCCGTGGCCGCGGCGGTCGCTGCCTGCCGCGAACGGCTCGGCCCGGTGAGCGTCCTCGTCAACAACGCCGGCATCGCGCCGTCGGCGCCGTTTCTCGCGAGCGACACGGCGCTGTGGCGCCGCGTGCTCGACGTCGACCTGATGGGCGCCGTTCACGCCACGCGCGCGGTGCTGCCGGACATGCTCGAGGCCGGCCGGGGCCGCATCGTCAACATCGCCTCGACCGCGGCGCTCACCGGCATGGCCTACGTCAGCGCCTACTGCGCGGCCAAGCACGCGCTGCTCGGCTTCACGCGCGCGCTGGCCATCGAGATGGTGCGCAAGGGCATCACCGTGAACGCGATCTGCCCGGGCTACGCCGACACCGACATCGTCGCCGACGCCATCGCCAACATCACCGCCAAGACCGGGCGCTCGCGCGAGGAGGCGCTGGCCAGCCTGCTCGCGCACAACCCGCAGCGGCGGCTCGTGCAGCCCGACGAAATCGGCGAGACGGTGGCCTGGCTGTGCAGCGACGCCGCCGCCTCGGTCACCGGCCAGGGCATCGTGCTCGCGGGCGGCGAACTGATGCCCTGACGGCCGCGCACGCCGGCACGCGCCGGCGCCGCCAACCCACCGAGAACCCGAGGAAGCCATCCGATGAAGCTGCTGCAGCCGATCACGATCAACGGCATGAAGGTGCCCAACCGGGTCATGGTGCCGGCCATGGTCACGCGGCTGTCGGGCGACGACGGCTACGTCACCCCGGCGATCAGCGAGCGCTACGTGCGCTACGCGCAGGGCGAGGTCGGCCTCATCGTGGTCGAGGCGATGGCCATCCACGGCAGCAGTGCCGGGCCGCTGCTGCGCATCAGCGACGACAAGTTCGTGCCCGGGCTGCGCGAGATGGTGCGCAGGATCCACGACACGTCGGATTCGAAGGTCGTGCCGCAGATCATCCACTTCCTGAAGATCGCGCGCTCGGGCTGGCGCCAGACGGTGGACATGCTGACGCCCGAGGACATCGAGAACATCATCGAGCAGTTCGGCCAGGCCGCGGCGCGCGCGCGCGCGGCCGGCTTCGACGGCATCGAGCTGCACAACGCGCACGCCTACACGCTGGCGTCGTTCGTCTCGCCGCTGAACACGCGCAGCGACGAATACGGCGGCGCGACGCTCGAGGGCCGGCTGCACCTCATCGGCCGCGTCATGGACAGCGTGCGCCGCCACGCGGGGCACGACTACCCGGTCGGCATCCGCTACCTGTCCGAGGAGTTCGTGCGCGGCGGCCACACGGTCGAGGACGCCAAGCTGATCGGCCTGCGCATGGCGCAACTGGGCGCCGACTACCTGTCGCTGTCGGTGGGCGGCAAGTTCGAGGACGCCGTGCACACGCCGGGCCAGGTGCTGCACGGCTATTCGGGCTACTCGGGCGAGCGCTGCATGCCCGGCGCCTCGCATCCGCCGGCGCTGCACCTGCCGTACGCGGCCGAGATCAAGGCCTTCCTCGTGTCCAAGGGCCACGACGTGCCGGTGATCGCCGCCGGCAAGCTGTCCGACCCCGACACCGCCGAGGCCGCGCTGGACAGGGTCGACATGGTGGCCATCGCGCGCGGCCTGCTGGCCGACCCCGACTGGATCAGGAAGCTGCGTCTTGGCCAGCGCGAGCGCATCGTCAAGTGCGACTACTGCAACGTGTGCAAGCAGCTCGACGGCGCGCACATGCCGGTGACCTGCTTCCTGTGGCCCAAGGGCGCGCTGCAGGCGCCCGCCGACCAGGGTCCGCTCGCCGCGCCGCCCGCCTGGCCCGAGGGCCGCGCCGGCCTGACGATGCAGGTCGCGGGCGGCTCGGTCGCGCTCAAGTGGGCCAAGGCCGCGGGGGCCGCGCACTACGACGTCTACCGCGCCGACGACGGCGGCGAAGCGCGCATCCTCGACGGCGTGCGGCTGCCCGTGTTCACCGACACCGCCGTGCTGGGCGGCATGCACCACCGCTACTTCGTGCGTGCCTGCGATGCCAGCGGCAACACCGGCGCACCGTCCGAATCGCTGTCGTACGAACCGCCGGGGCCCGCGCGCGTCGAGGCGCAGGCGCCCCGCGCGGCCGCCGCCGGCTGACGAGCCCGGTCGAAGGCGCAGACGATGCTCGCCGGCTGCACGCCCTGGCCCGAGGAGTACGCGCGCCGCTACCGCGCCGCCGGCTACTGGGAGGACATCACCCTCGACGAGATGCTGCGCCGCTCGGCGCGCGCCCGCCCCGACGCGCTCGCGATCGTCGAAGGCGACCGTGCGCTCACCTATGCGCAGCTGGTCGAGCAGGTCGAGCGCCTGGCCGCGCACCTGGCGGCGCTGGGCCTGCGCCCGCGCGAGCGCGTGATCTTCCAGCTCGGCAACTCGACCGAGCTCGTGTGCACCTTCTTCGCGCTGATGCGCGTGGGCGCGATCCCGGTGATGGCGCTGCCCGCGCACCGCCATGCCGAGATCGGACGCTTCGCCCGCCATGCCGAGGCGGTCGCCTACTTCGTCCCCGAGAGCACGCCGGGCTTCGACTTCCGGGCCCTGGCGCAGACCGTGCAGCGCGAAGTGCCCTCGCTGCGCCTGATCGTCGAGGCGGGCAGCCGCGGCGCGCAGGCACCGGGCATCGTCGCGCTCGGTTCGCTGCTCGCCACGCCGGCATCGGCCGAGGCGCGTTCGCGCCTGGCGTCCGTGCCGCCCTGCGAAGCCGACGACGTGGCGCTGATGATGCTCTCCGGCGGCACCACGGGCCTGCCCAAGTTCATCCCGCGCACGCACAACGACTACCTCTACAACTGCCGGCAAAGCGGTGCCGTCGCCGGCTTCGGGCCCGACACGGTGTACCTGACGGTGCTGCCGATGGCGCACGGCTACACGCTGGCCTCGCCCGGCATCCTGGCCGCGCTGGCGCACGGCGGGCGCGTCGTCATCGCGCCCGATCACCGGCCCGAGACGGTGTTCCCGCTGATCGAGAAGGAACGCGTGACGATCGTCTGCGGCGGCGTGCCGCTGGCCGTGAGCTGGCTCGCCTCCGACGGGCCCGAGCGCGCCGACCTGGCGTCGCTGCGCTATTACATGAACGGCGGCGCGCGGCTGCTGCCCGAACTGCGCCGCCAGATCGAGCAGCGCCTGGGCTGCACCTACATCGAGAGCTACGGCACCGGGGAGGGCCTGCTCAACCAGACGCGCCCGGACGACCCCGAGCACATCCGCTTTCACAGCTCGGGCCGCCCGGTCTCGGACGGCGACGAGATCAAGGTCATCGACGAGGCCGGCAACGAGGTGCCCGAGGGCACGGTGGGCGAACTCGCGGCGCGCGGGCCGTACACGGTGCGCGGCTACTACAAGGCGCCCGAGGCGAGCGCGGCGGCGTTCACCGCGGACGGCTACTACCGCATGGGCGACGCCGTGCGCCAGGTCGGCGGCTACCTGTACCTCGAAGGCCGCATCAAGGACCTCATCAACCGCGGCGGCGAGAAGGTGAGCAGCGAGGAAGTCGAGAACCACCTCATCGCGCATCCGTCGATCCACAACGTGTGCGTGGTGGCGATGCCCGACCCGCTGTACGGCGAGCGCGCCTGCGCCTTCGTGATCCCCAGGGCCGGCGCGACGCTCGAATTCGACGCAATGAAGCGCTTCCTGGTCGAGCGCGAGATCGCGAAGTTCAAGCTGCCCGAGCGGCTCGAACTGGTCGAGTCGTTCCCGCTCAGCCCGGCCGGCAAGATCCTGCGCCGCGAGCTGCGTGCCATCATCGCCGCCAAGATCGAGGCCGAGCAGGCTGCCCAGGGCGGCGCGCGCGAGATCACCGCAAACCGACCGGGCGCTCCCGGCACCACGCAAGACGAAGGAGACTGCCGATGAGATCGACTGCCCGCGGCGCCATGGCGCTGCTCGTTGCCGCGACGGCCGTCACGGCCCTCACCGCCCACGCCCAGACGCCGGTGCGCATCGGCTTCCTGACCACGCTGTCGACGCCCGCGGGCTACATCGGCGAGGACGAGCGCGACGGCTTCATGCTCGCGGTGCGCGAAGAGGGCAACAAGCTCGGCGGCGTGCCGGTGCAGGTGCAGATCGAGGACGATGCGCTCAAGCCCGCCAACGCCAAGCAGATCGCCGACAAGATGGTGCAGGACGGCATCCGCCTGTTCACCGGCATCAACTTCTCGAACGTGCTGGTGGCGGTGGCGCCCACCGTGCTGCAAAGCGGCGGCACCTACGTCAGCCTGAACGCCGGCCCCTCCACCTACGCCGGCAAGGGCTGCCAGGCGGGCTACTTCTCGGTCGCGTTCCAGAACGACTCGTACAGCGACTCGGCCGGCATCGCCGCCAACGAGCTCGGCTACAAGCGCATGGTGCTGCTGGCGCCCAACTACCAGGCCGGGCGCGATGCGCTCAACGGCTTCAAGAGCACCTACAAGGGCGAGGTGCTGGCCGAGATCTACACCAAGCTCGAGCAGTCGGACTTCTCGGTCGAGCTGGCGCGCATCCGCGAGCTCAAGCCCGACGCGGTGTTCCAGTTCCACCCCGGCGGCGCCGGCATCAACCTGGCCAAGCAGTACGCCAACTCCGGGCTCGCCGCATCGGTGCCGATGCTCACGCCGATCTACTCGATGGACCGGCGCATGCTCGCCGCCGCCGGCAATGCAGGCAACGGCTACTACGTCACCGCGTCGTGGGCCGCCGACTTCGACAACCCGACCAACAAGCAGTTCGTCGACGACTTCGTCAAGGCCTACGGGCGGATGCCGACCGACTACGCCGCGACCTCGTACGACACGGCGCGGCTGATCGGCTCGGCGCTCAAGGCCGTCGGCGGCGACCTCGGCCAGACCGACGCCTTTCGCGCCGCGCTGCGCAAGGCCGACTTCAAGTCGGTGCGCGGCAAGTTCCGCTTCGCCAACAACCAGCATCCGGTCCAGGACTGGTACCTGCTGCACATCGAGCCCGACGCCGGCGGCAAGCTCGGCTACCGCACCGTGAAGGCGATCGCGCGCGAGCACGGCGACCCGCACGCGCGCGACTGCCCGCTCTGACGCGGCACCACGAGCCGCCCGCCCACCCCAGCGTCGCCCGCGCCCTCCGCCCGCCGCCCGCCGCCATGCTGTTGTTCGTCGAGCAGACGCTCAACGGGCTGCAGTACAGCGCCTTGCTGTTCCTGCTGTCGGCCGGGCTGACGCTGGTGTTCGGGATCATGAACGTGATCAACCTGACGCACGGCTCGTTCTACATGGTGGGCGCGTTCTGCGCCGCGGGCGCCGCGGCGGCCACCGGCTCCTTCCTCGCCGCCATCGTCGCCGCCGTGCTCGGCGCCGGCGCCTACGGCCTGCTGGTCGAACGGCTGGTGGTGAGGCATCTGTACCGGCGCGACCACCTCGACCAGGTGCTGGCCACGCTCGGGCTGGTGCTGTTCACGAACGAACTGGTGACGGTGCTGTTCGGGCGCAGCCCGCCGTTCATGGACATCCCGCCGGCGCTCGCCGGCTCGGTGCAGGTGCTGCCCGGCCTCGCGTACCCGCTGATGCGGCTGGCCTTCATCGGCGCCGGCGTCGCGGTGGCCGTGGGGCTGTGGCTGCTCATCTCGCGCACGCGCGTGGGCATGCTGGTGCGCGCCGGCGCCGACGACCGCGAGATGGTCGACGCGCTGGGCGTCGACGTGAAGCGGCTGTACATGCTCGTGTTCGTGCTCGGCGCGCTGCTGTGCGGCTTCGCCGGCGTCATGTCGGCGCCGCTGCTGGCGGTGCAGATCGGCATGGGCGAGCGCATCCTGATCACCGCCTTCGTCGTCATCGTGATCGGTGGCGTCGGCTCGGTGCGCGGCGCGCTCCTCGGCTCGCTCGTGATCGGCATGAGCGATGCGTTCGGCCGCGCCTACATCCCGTCGCTGCTGTCGCAGGCGATGCCGCCGCAGCTGAGCGATCCGCTCGCCGCCAGCCTGATCTCGGCCAGCGCGTACATCCTGATGGCGCTGGTGCTGCTGCTGCGCCCGCTCGGGCTCGTGGGCCGTCGCTGAGATGGCGGCCGGCCGCAAGTTCTGGCTCAACCTCGCGGGCCTCGCGGTCTTCGTGCTGGTCCCGGCCGTCGCCGGGCTCGCCGACAAGCCGTTCCTGGTGAGCCTGTTCACGCGCTTCGCGGTCTACGCGATCGCCGCCGTGAGCCTCGACCTGGTGCTCGGCTATGGCGCGCTGGTCAGCTTCGGCCACGCCGCGTTCTTCGCGCTCGGCGGCTACGTCGTCGGCATCGTCGCCTTCCACACCGCCGACGGCTCGGGGCTCCTCGGCTGGGCCGGCACGCAGCAGGCGCTGATCCTGTGGCCGCTGGCGATCGCGGTGTGCGCGCTCGCCGGCCTCGTCATCGGCTTCCTCTCGCTGCGCACCTCGGGCGTGCAGTTCATCATGATCACGCTCGCCTTCGCTCAGATGGTGTACTTCTTGCTCGTCGGCCTGATGGTCTACGGCGGCGACGACGGGCTGGCGATCGCGCAGCGCAACACGCTGCCGGGCATCGACCTCGGCCATCCCGTCGTCTACTACTACCTGTGCGTCGCGCTGCTGGCGGCTTGGGTGTTCCTGTGCCGGCGCATCGTCGGCTCGCGCTTCGGCATGGCGCTGCGCAGCCTGAAGCAGAACCGCCGGCGCAGCATCGCGCTCGGGCTGGCGCCGCTGCGCTACCAGCTCACGGCCTTCGTCGTCTCGGCGGCAGGCACCGGCCTGGCCGGCGTGCTGTGGGCCAACTACGCGCTCTTCGTGAGCCCGGACATGACGACCTGGCAGAAGTCCGGCGAGCTGATGGCGATGGTGATCCTCGGCGGCATCGGCTCGATCTTCGGGCCCGTGCTCGGCGCCATCGCGTTCATCGGCCTCGAGCAGATGCTCACCGGCTGGACCGAGCACTGGATGCTGCTGATGGGCCCGGCGCTGGTGCTGGTGGTGCTGTTCGGCAGGCGCGGCCTGTACGGGCTGCTGGTGCCCGAGCGCGACCATGGCTGAGCCGCCACGCCTCGAGCTGCGCCGTCTGCGCAAGGCGTTCGGTGCCGTGCGCGTGACGCACGACGTCGACCTCGCGCTGCGCGCCGGCGAGGTGCATGCGCTGATCGGCCCCAACGGCGCCGGCAAGACGACGCTGATCTCGCAGATCGGCGGCGAACTGATGCCCGACGGCGGCCGCATCCTGCTCGACGGCCACGACATCACGCGGCTGCCGGCGCACCGGCGTGCCGCGGCCGGGCTGGCGCGTTCGTTCCAGATCAGCCAGATCTACCCGGAGTTCGACGTCGAGGACAACGTCGCGATGGCGGTGCAGGCGCTGGCGCCGGGCGGCCTGAACATGTGGCGCGGCGCACGCCACGACGCCCGGCTGCGCACGCCGGCGCGCGCGGCGCTCGAGCGCGTCGGGCTGGCCGCGCGTCGCCAGGTGCGCGCCGGCGAACTGGCGCACGGCGAGAAGCGCCAGCTCGAGCTGGCGATGGCGCTGGCGCTCGGCACCTCGACGCTGCTGCTCGACGAGCCGATGGCCGGCATGAGCATCGAGGAGTCGCGCCGCATGGCGGCGCTGCTGGCGGGCTTGAAGGGCCGCTACTCGATCCTGCTCGTCGAGCACGACATGGACGTGGTCTTCGCGCTCGCCGACCGCGTCACCGTGCTCGTCTACGGCGAGGCGATCTGCACCGGCACGCCCGAAGAGGTGCGCGCCGACGCCCGCGTGCGCGCGGCGTATCTGGGCGACGGCTGATGCTGCACCTGGACGCGGTCGACGCCGGCTACGGCTCGAGCCAGGTGCTGTTCGGCCTCGGCCTCGAGGCCGGCGCGCGCCAGGTGACCTCGCTCGTCGGCCGCAACGGCATGGGCAAGAGCACCACCGTGCGCACCGTGCTGGGCCTGGTGCCGCTGCGCGGCGGGCGCATCGTGTTCGACGGCCACGATCTGGGCGGCCTCGCACCCAACCGCATCGCGCGCCTGGGCATCGGCCTCGTGCCCGAGGGGCGCCGCGTCTTCGGCTCGCTCAGCGTCGAGGAGAACCTGATCGCCACCGCGCGGGCGGCGCCGACCGCGGGCGGCGGCTGGACGCTGGCGCGCGTGGTGGCGCTGTTCCCGCGCCTGGGCGAGCGCCGCACGCAGTCGGCGCGCACGCTGTCGGGCGGCGAGCAGCAGATGCTGGCGATCGGCCGCGCGCTGATGACCAACCCGCGCCTGCTGATCCTCGACGAGGCCACCGAGGGCCTGGCGCCGCTCGTGCGCCAGGAGATCTGGTCGTGCCTGGGGCGCCTCAAGGACGAGGGCCAGGCGATCCTCGTCATCGACAAGAATCTGGCCGAGATGGCGCCGCTGGTCGACCGCCACCACATCGTCGAGAAGGGGCGCGTCGTCTGGCGCGGCACGCCGCGCGAACTCGACGCGCAGCCCGAGGTCGCGCAGCGCTATCTGGGCGTGTGAGGGCGTGTGAGGGCGCGGGAGCACGGCGCGCGACGCGCCCGCGGCGCGCTGCACCAGGCCCGCACTACATGCTGCGCCGGTACTGCCCGCCGACCTCGAACAGCGCGTTCGTGATCTGCCCCAGCGAGCAGCAGCGCACGGCGTCGATCAGCACCGCGAACACGTTGCCGTTGTCGATCACGGCCCGCTGCAGCCGCTCGAGCATGGCCGGCGCCGCGGCGGCGTGACGGGCGTGGAAATCCTGCAGCCGCGCGAGCTGGCTCTTCTTCTCGTCCTCGGTGCTGCGCGCCAGCTCGATCGTCTGCGCCACCGGGTCGCCCGCCGGGTTGCGGAAGGTGTTGACGCCGACGATCGGGTACTCGCCGCTGTGCTTGAGCTGCTCGTAGTGCAGGCTCTCCTCCTGGATCTTGCTGCGCTGGTAGCCGGTCTCCATCGCGCCGAGCACGCCGCCGCGCTCGGCGATGCGCTCGAACTCCGTCAGCACCGCTTCCTCGACGAGCTCGGTCAGCTCGTCGATGACGAAGGCGCCCTGGTTCGGGTTCTCGTTCCTGGCCAGCCCCCACTCGCGGTTGATGACGAGCTGGATCGCCATCGCGCGGCGCACGCTTTCCTCGGTGGGCGTGGTGATCGCCTCGTCGTAGGCGTTGGTGTGCAGGCTGTTGGCGTTGTCGTAGGTCGCGATCAGCGCCTGCAGCGTGGTGCGGATGTCGTTGAAGGCGATCTCCTGCGCGTGCAGGCTGCGCCCGCTCGTCTGGCAGTGGTACTTGAGCTTCTGGCTGCGCTCGTTGGCCCCGTAGCGCTCCTTCATCGCCAGCGCCCAGATGCGGCGCGCGACGCGGCCGATCACGGTGTACTCCGGGTCCATGCCGTTGCTGAAGAAGTAGCTGAGGTTGGGCGCGAAGTCGTCGATGTGCATGCCGCGCGCCAGGTACGCCTCGACGTAGGTGAAGCCGTTGGCCAGCGTGAAGGCGAGCTGGCTGATCGGGTTGGCGCCCGCTTCGGCGATGTGGTAGCCGGAGATGCTCACCGAGTAGAAGTTGCGCACGTCGTGGTGCACGAAGTACTCGGCGATGTCGCCCATCACCTTCAAGCTGAACTCGGTCGAGAAGATGCAGGTGTTCTGGCCCTGGTCCTCCTTCAGGATGTCGGCCTGCACGGTGCCGCGCACGTTGGCCAGCGTCCAGGCGCGGATCTTGGCGGCCTCGTCGTCGGTGGGCTCGCGACGGTTGTCGGCGCGGAACTTGTCCAGCTGCTGGTCGATGGCGGCGTTCATGAACATCGCCAGGATCGTCGGCGCCGGGCCGTTGATCGTCATGCTCACGCTCGTGTTCGGCGCGCACAGGTCGAAGCCCGAGTACAGCACCTTCAGGTCGTCGAGCGTGGCGATCGAGACGCCCGAGTTGCCGACCTTGCCGTAGATGTCGGGGCGCGGGTCGGGGTCGTGGCCGTACAGCGTCACCGAGTCGAACGCCGTGGACAGCCGCTTGGCCGGCATGCCCTCGCTCACCAGCTTGAAGCGGCGGTTGGTGCGAAAGGCGTCGCCCTCGCCGGCGAACATGCGCGTCGGGTCCTCGTTCTCGCGCTTGAAGGCGAACACGCCCGCGGTGTAGGGGAAGCTGCCGGGCACGTTCTCGAGCAGCAGCCACTCGAGCAGCTCGCCGTGGTCCTCGAAGCGCGGCAGCGCGACCTTGCGGATCTT
>JAFECX010000087.1 GCA_018241895.1 Pseudomonadota bacterium | reverse complement strand
GCCCGCCGCCCGTGCAGGATCGGCCGCGCGGCCCGCGCCGCCGCGGCGGGGGCTCAGTCCGGCGCCGGCGCGCCCGAGGTCGGGGGCAGCGCCGCCGCCGGCGCCACCACCCCCATCGAGATGACGTATTTCAGCGCCTCGTCGACGCTCATCTTCAGCGCCACCACGTCGGCGCGCGGCATCATGAGGAAAAACCCCGAAGTCGGATTGGGCGTCGTGGGCACGTAGACGCTGACGTAGTCCCCCTCGAGCCGCGTCGCGACCTCCCCGCCGGGGCGGCCGGTGACGAAGGCGATCGTCCACGAGCCCTGTCGCGGATACTGCACCAGCACCGCCTCGCGAAACGCGTTGCCGTTGCTCGAGAACAGCGTGTCCGAGACCTGCTTGACCGAGTTGTAGATGCTCTTGACGATGGGGATCTTGCCGATCACCAGGTCCCATTGCTGCAGCGACCACTGCCCGAACATGTTGGCCGCGAACACCCCGGTCAGCAGCAGCCCCGCGGCCACCACGAGCACGCCCAGGCCGGGCACCGCGCGCAAGCGTTCGAGCGCCGCGAACCACGATTGCGGCAGCAGCGCCTGCGCTGCCGACAGCAGCGAAGCGAACACCGCATCGAAGGCCCCGACCAGCCCCGACAGCACCCACAGCGTGATCGCCAGCGGCAACCAGACCAGCAGACCGGCGACGATGTACTTCTTCACGGCAATGGGGTCTTCGTGACGGCCCGGGCCGGACCCGGGCCGCGGTCGACCGGGCGGTCGGGCGCGACGGCGCGTTGGGGTGACCCGCGCGGGCTACTTCGCGGCAGCCGCCGGCACGGACGGCGCCGCTGCCGCACCGGGCGACGCGGCGGCGGACGAAGTCGACGCCGACTTGGCGCCGGCGTCCGTCGTGCCCGACGCCGCGCTCCCGTCCGCGCTGCCTGCCGCGCTCGCGGCCGCGTTGTCGCCCGCCTTGGCGTCGGCCTTCTCGCCCGTCTTGCCGGCCTCCGCCTCGCCCGGCTCGGCCTTCTTCGGCCCCATGTTGCCGCCGCGGAAATCGGTAACGTACCAGCCCGAGCCCTTGAGCTGGAAGCCGGCCGCGGTGACCTGCTTGACGAAGGTCTCGGCGCCGCAGGCCGGGCAGGTGCCGAGCACCGGGTCGGACATCTTCTGCAGCACGTCCTGCGCGTGGCCGCAAGTGGTGCAGCGATAGGCGTAGATCGGCATGACGGGGCGCTCGGATCCAGGAGGAAAAACGTTGAATTGTAGGGCGGCGCGCTCGCCGCTGCACCGCCGCTGCACCGTGACCGCCGCCGCCGCGCTCAATACGTCCAGTGCAGTGCCAGGCGCATCACCACCGCGCCGAGCACGAAGCCGCCGGCCAGCCACAGCAGCGCCTGCAGCAGCCGGCGCGTGCGCCGCTGTTCGGCCAGCAGCGCCGACAGCAGCGCCGCATCGGATTGCCCGAGCTGCTGCTCGAGGCGCCGGTGCACGAGCCGCGGCAGTTGCGGCAGCAGCTGCGCATAGCGCGGCGCCTCCTGCCGCAGGTGCTCGAGCAGGCCGCGAAAGCCCACCTGCTCGTCCATCCAGCGCTCGAGGAACGGCTTGGCCGTGCTCCACAGATCGAGCTCGGGATCGAGCTGGCGCCCGAGGCCCTCGACGTTGAGCAGCGTCTTTTGCAGCAGCACCAGCTGCGGCTGGATGCGCACGTTGAAGCGGCGCGAGGTCTGGAACAGCCGCAGCAGCACCTGGCCGAGCGAGATGTCCTTGAGCGGGCGGTCGAAGTGCGGCTCGCAGACGGCGCGGATCGCGCTTTCCAGCGCGTCGACGCGCGTGCCCGCGGGCACCCAGCCGCTTTCGATGTGCAGCTCGGCCACGCGCTTGTAGTCGCGCCGGAAGAAGGCGATGAAGTTGTGCGCCAGGTACTGCTTGTCGGTCTCGGTGAGCGTGCCGATGATGCCGAAGTCCAGCGCGATGTAGCGCCCGAACGTGGCCGGCTCGATGCTCACCTGGATGTTGCCCGGGTGCATGTCGGCGTGGAAGAAGCCGTCGCGAAAGACCTGCGTGAAGAAGATCGTCACGCCGTCGCGCGCCAGCTTCCTGATGTCGACGCCGGCCTCGCGCAGGCGCTCGATGCGGCTGATCGGCACGCCGCGCATGCGCTCCATCACGATCACGCTCTCGGTGCACAGCTCCCAGATCATCTCGGGCACCAGCACCAGGTCGAGGCCGGCCATGTTGCGCCGGAGCTGCGCCGCGTTGGCCGCCTCGCGCACGAGGTCGAGCTCGTCGTGCAGGTAGGCGTCGAACTCGCTCACCACGTCGCGCGGCCGCAGGCGCCGCCCGTCGAGCGACAGCCGCTCGACCCAGCGCGCCAGCGTGTGCAGCAGCGAGAGGTCCTGCTCGATGGCGCCCAGCATGCCGGGGCGCAGCACCTTGACCGCAACCTCGCGCCCGCCCTCGAGACGCGCGAAGTGCACCTGCGCGATCGACGCGCTGGCCACGGGCTCGGCGTCGAACTGCTCGAACAGCTCCTCGATCGGGCGGCCGAAGGCGCGCTCGACGAGCGTGCGCGCGGTCGCGGCGGGAACCGGCGGCACGCGGTCCTGCAGCTTGGCCAGCTCGTCGGCGACATCGGGCGGCGTGAGGTCGCGCCGCGTCGACAGCACCTGGCCGAACTTGACGAAGATCGGCCCCAGGCGCTCGAGCCCCTGGCGCAGGCGCTGGCCGCGCGGCGCGTCCAGCCGACGGCCGACGGTGACGACGCGCACCAGCGCGCGCACCCAGCGCTGGCGGAACGCCGACAGCGCGACTTCGTCCAGGCCGAAGCGCAGGACGGTGACGACGATGAAGACCAGGCGCCCGAAGTGCCTCATCGGCCCGACCGCGGGCCGAAGCGCTCGGCCAGCGGCCCCGCGGCCGCGAGCGCGCTGCGCAGCGCGCCGGCCAGCGCGCGGCCGAGCTGGTGCAGTTGCTGCGCCACGACGCGGCCGAAGGCGCGCTCGAGGTCGGCGGCGACATCCCAGCGCAGGTTCTGCAGCAGCCAGCCGACGTCGGCCGCCAGCTGCGCATCGCCTTCGACGTGCACGCCGGGCCGCTCGCCGGCCAGCGCGCGTGCGAGCAGCAAGGCCGGATTGGCGGCGTCCACGTGCACCTGCAGGGCGGGCGCGTCGTTCGGCGCCGGGCCGCCCCATTCGAGCAGGCCGGCAGGCGTCAGCGTCCAGACCAGCGGCGGCACGGCGGGCAGCAGCGACGGCCAGCCGTCCAGGCGCAGCGCCAGCGCGCGCCCGGCGTGTGGCTCGAGCCGCTGCGTGGCCGCCGATTCGCTGCCGATCACGTGGTTCATGACCAGGGTCAGGCGCTGCAGCACGGCCGGCGCCAGCAACGCGGTGAGGCTGTCGAGCATCGTGCGATTGTAGGCAGCGCCTGCGCCCCCGCCGCGCCGCTGCGCGGGGCGCGCGGCGCAGGCATCGTGGACAATCGCGGCCGTTCCTTGCGCCCCGCCTGGTGCCGTGCGCACCGCTTGCGCAGCGCGGCACGGGCGTCGCCGCCATCGCTGCCGCGGCGAGGAAGCCACCGACCCCGTCCCCGATGCCCACGATCCTGCTCACCGGCGCCACCGGCTACATCGCCTCGCACACCTGGCTCGCGCTCGAGGCAGCCGGCTTCGACGTCGTCGGCGTCGACGACTTCAGCAACAGCTCGCCCGAGGTGTTGAATCGGCTGCGCGAGCTGGGCGGCCGCGCGCCGGTGTTCGAACGCGCCAGCGTGTGCGACGAGCAGGCCCTCGGCTCGCTCTTCGAGCGCCACCGCGTCGATGCGGCCGTGCACTTCGCCGCCTTCAAGGCGGTGGGTGAATCGACCGCCAAACCGCTCGAGTACTACGCCAACAACCTGGGCGGCCTGCTCACGCTGTGCCGCCTGATGCAGCGCCGCGGCATCGCGCCCCTGGTCTTCAGCTCGAGCGCGACCGTGTACGGCCAGCCCGAGCGGCTGCCGATCACCGAGGACGCACCGCTGGCCGCCACCAACCCGTACGGCCAGACCAAGCTCGCCGGCGAGCAGATCCTGCGCGACCTCGCCGCCGCCGAATCCCATTGGCGCATCGCGACGCTGCGCTACTTCAACCCGGTGGGCGCGCACGAGAGCGGGCGCATCGGCGAGGATCCGCGCGGCACGCCGAACAACCTCATGCCCTATGTGGCCCAGGTCGCGATCGGGCGGCGGCCGCGGCTGCAGGTCTTCGGCAACGACTACCCGACGCCCGACGGCACCGGCGTGCGCGACTACATCCACGTCGTCGACCTCGCCCAAGGGCATGTGGCGGCGCTGCAGCGCCTGCTCGACGCGCCCGGCTCGTTCACCGTCAACCTCGGCACCGGGCGCGGCGCCAGCGTGCTCGAACTGGTGCACGCCTACGAGGTGGCCAGCGCCCGGCCGGTGCCCTACGAGGTGGTGCCGCGCCGCCCCGGCGACATCGCAGCGTGCTGGGCCGATCCGTCGCGGGCGCATGCGCTGCTGGGCTGGCGCGCGACGCGCGCGCTGGCGCAGATGTGCGCCGACAGCTGGCGCTGGCAGTCGACGAACCCCAAGGGCTACGAAGCATGAGCGCAATCACCGTCGTCCCGGTCGTCATGGCCGGCGGCTCCGGCACCCGCCTGTGGCCGCTGTCGCGCGCCGGCTTTCCCAAGCAGTTCCTCGTGATCTCGGGCACGTCGAGCCTGTTCCAGCAGGCGGTGGCGCGGCTGCAGGGCCTGGCCGAGCCGGGCATCGAGGTCGACGGGCCGCTGGTGGTGGGCAACGAGGAGCACCGCTTCCTCGTGCTCGACCAGTTGCGCGAGATCGCGAGCGATCCCGCCGCCTTGCTGCTCGAGCCGATGGGGCGCAACACGGCACCGGCGCTCACGCTGGCCGCGCTGCAGGCGGTGGAAGGCGGCGCCGATCCGGTGCTCGTCGTCACGCCGGCCGATCAGACCGTGACCATGCCCGCCGCGTTCACGGCCGCCGTGCGGCGCGCGGTGCGCGACGCCGCCGCAGGCGCCATCGCCATCCTCGGCGTCCCGCCCGAGCGGCCCGAGACCGGCTACGGCTACATCCTGGCCGAGGGCGCAGCGCCCGCGCAGCGCGTGGCGCGCTTCGTCGAAAAGCCCGATGCACCGACCGCCGAGCGCTACCTGAAGGAAGGCGGCTACTACTGGAACGCCGGCATGTTCGTGCTGCGCGCCTCGGTGTGGCTGTCCGCGCTCGAGCGCCTGCGGCCCGACATCGCCGAGGCCAGCCGCAAGGCCTGGGCCGTGCGCACGAGCGACGCCAAGTTCGTGCGCCCCGGCAAGGCCGAGTTCGCAGCCGTGCCGGCCGAGTCGGTCGACTACGCCGTGATGGAGAAGTGCCCCGGCCTGCTCGACATCCGCATGCACGAGCTCGACGCCGGCTGGAACGATCTCGGTGCCTGGGACGCGGTCTGGCAGGTGCTGCCCAAGGACGACGCCGGCAACGCGACCGTCGGCGACGCGCTCGTCACCGACAGCCGCAACACGCTGGTGCATGCCACGAGCCGCCTCGTGAGCGTGGTCGGCCTGGACGATGCGGTGGTGGTGGAGACACCCGACGCGGTGCTCGTGGCCAGCCGCGAGAAGAGCCAGGACGTGAAGAAGATCGTCGAGCGGCTGGGCGCCGAGCAGCGCGGCGAGCACGCGCTGCACCGCAAGGTGCACCGCCCGTGGGGCTGGTACGACAGCATCGACGCCGGCGCGCGCTTTCAGGTCAAGCGCATCCTCGTCAAGCCCGGCGCCAGCCTGAGCCTGCAGATGCACCACCACCGCGCCGAGCACTGGATCGTCGTCAAGGGCACGGCCGAGGTCACGGTGGGCGAACAGGTCATCCTGCTGAGCGAGAACCAGAGCACCTACATCCCGCTCGGGCAGACGCACCGCCT
>JAFECX010000086.1 GCA_018241895.1 Pseudomonadota bacterium | reverse complement strand
GGCTGTAGTCGGTCCCAAGGGTATGGCTGTTCGCCATTTAAAGAGGTACGTGAGCTGGGTTTAAAACGTCGTGAGACAGTTTGGTCCCTATCTTCCGTGGGCGCTGCAAGATTGAGGAAGCCTGCTCCTAGTACGAGAGGACCGGAGTGGACGCACCTCTGGTGTATCGGTTGTCACGCCAGTGGCATAGCCGAGTAGCTAAGTGCGGAAGAGATAACCGCTGAAAGCATCTAAGCGGGAAACTCGTTCCAAGATGAGTCTTGCCGGGGCCTCGAGCCCCCTGAAGAGTCGTTCGAGACCAGGACGTTGATAGGCCGGGTGTGGAAGCGCAGCAATGCGTTAAGCTGACCGGTACTAATTGCTCGTGAGGCTTGACCCTATAACTGTGACGGTGGCGACCGCAAGGTCGGTGCCGGTCGGTTTGGGATCTGGCGTTGTGCCGAATGGTGAGCAATCAAACTGATTCGATTCTTTGGATTGGCCGCGGCGGCGTTGTGCCGGCGCGGCGACAAGTCAAGCCTGACGACCATGGCGAGGTGGTCCCACTCCTTCCCATCCCGAACAGGAAAGTGAAACGCCTCTGCGCCGATGATAGTGCGGATGCCCGTGTGAAAGTAGGACATTGTCAGGCTATTTATTCGAAGGGGTCCGGTGCAATCAGCCGGACCCCTTTTTCTTGGCCGTCGTACGCCATGCGCGCGTCGCGGGCGGGAGCGCCAGCACATCGCCGTCGAGCGTGAGTTGTGCGCCGGCGAGCAGCCGGTCGAGGCAAGCGTCGATCAGCGCGCGGGCCCGCGCGGGCGACATTCCCAGTGCCTGGCGGCCTCGCGCGAGCACCGGCGTGGCGAACATCCAGGCGCGCATCTGGGCGTAGGGACGGCGCCGGTGCTCGAGCAGGTGGAACATCGCGAGCGCGCGCAGTGCATAGGCAAAGTGCTCCTCGGGTTCACGCTCGAAGGCGGCGAGCCGCTGCCGACTGGCAAGCAGCGCCTGCGTCACGTCCGTGAATGGTGCTCCGTGACCGGGGATCACGACGCGCGGCGCAAGCGACGCGATGAGATCGAGCGTCTGGTGTGCGCCCACGAAGCCGTCGCCTCCGGCCAGGGCCTCGAAGACGATCGCCAGGCGCTCGTGCCACAGCGCGTCGCCGGCGATCAGCACCCGGCTGCGTGGCTCGAAGTACACAAGTGCCTCGGGATCATGCCCGGCGGTGGCCCAGGCCTGCCACGGGCGTGCACCGAGCCAGACTTCGCTGCCTGGGCGCAGCCCCCCAGTGGCTTCGAAGCGTTCACACGCCTGATCCGTGGCGCGGTAGGTCAGGCGACCGTCGTCCCAGTTCCTGACCGCCGCCAGCGAGGGCTGCGGCACCCAGACTTCGCAACCGTATTCGCGTTGCACTGCCGCGTTGCCGCCGCAATGATCCGAATGGAGATGGGTGTTGACGATGCGCCGCAGAGCGCGACCGTCGAGGCGTCGGCGCAGCCAGGCCACGGTCTGGGCGGCGTGCAGCGAATAGCCGGTGTCGACGAGGGTTGCAGCCTCGGCGGGCGTGCCGGCGTCGAACAGCACGTTGTTCGACGACAGCCATCCACGCTCGCGCACCTCGATGCCGAGTTCGGCGAACGTGGCCGCGATGTCTACGGACGGGGCGTTCACGCAGCGCCGCGCAGTTCGCGCCTGAGGATCTTGCCGACGTTGCTCTTGGGCAGTTCGTCGCGGAACTCCACATACTTCGGACGCTTGTAGGCGGTGAAGTTGTCGCGGCAGTACGCCGCCACATCCTCCTCCGACAGCGAGGGGTCTTTCCTGACGACGAAGAGCTTGACCGCCTCTCCGGACTTCGCGTCAGGCACACCCACCGCCGCGCACTCGAGCACGCCCGCGTGCAGGGCGACGACCTGCTCGATCTCGTTCGGATAGACGTTGAAGCCGCTCACGAGGATCATGTCCTTCTTGCGGTCGACGATGCGGATGTAGCCGCGTTCGTCCATCACGCCGACGTCGCCCGACCTGAAGTAGCCGTCCGCCGTCATGGCCTGGGCGGTCTCGTCCGGGCGGCCCCAGTAGCCGGCCATGACCTGCGGACCGCGGATGCAGATCTCGCCGGCGCTGCCCGGCGGCAGGTCGCGTCCGTCGTCGTCGCGGATCGCGATTTCGGTCGAGGGGATCGGCAGGCCGATGGTGCCTGTGAATTCGGGCAGGTCGAGCCGGTTGCTGGTGGCCACGGGCGAGGTCTCGGACAGGCCGTAGCCCTCGACCACCGGGCAGCCGGTGATCTCGAGCCACTTGTGCGCGGTCGCCTGCTGCACCGCCATGCCGCCGCCGTTGGAGACGACCAGCCCCGAGAAGTCCAGGCGCGCAAACGCCGGCTCGTTGGCGAGCGCGTTGAACAGCGTGTTCACGGCCGGAAACATGTTGACGCGATAGCGCTGCAGCGTGCGGATGAATCCCGGGATGTCGCGCGGATTCGGGATCAACAGGTTCATGGCTCCGAGGCGCGCGCCCATCAGCGCACAGATCGTGAGCGCAAAGATGTGATAGAGGGGCAGCGCACAGACGATGGTGAGCTGGCGTTCGCCGACGCGCTCGAGCATGGGCTTGAACCAGGCCTCGCATTGCATGATGTTCGCGACCAGGTTGCGATGCAGCAGCGTCGCCCCCTTGGACACGCCGGTCGTGCCGCCGGTGTACTGCAGGAATGCCACGTCGTCGGGGCCGGCGTCGACGCGCTCGAGCGTCATGCGGCTGCCCGAGCGCAATGCGTCCGCGAAGCGGGTGACGCTGCGCCCGCGATCGAGCGGCAGCCGGAACTCGGGCACCCTCTTGCCCAGGTGGCGCGCGGCGAAGGTATAGAGGCGCCCCTTCCAGAAGCCGAGCAGGTCGCCCACGGAGGCCAGCAGCACGTGCTGCACGGCGGTCTCGTCGATGCACTCTTCGAGCGTGCCGGCGAAGTTCTCGAGCACGACGATCGCCGCCGCACCCGAATCGCCGAGTTGGTGCGCAAGCTCGCGCGCCGTGTAAAGCGGATTGACGTTCACGACCGCGCAACCGGCACGCAGGATGGCGGCGATGGTCACCAGGTACTGCGGCAGGTTGGGCATCATCACCGCGACGCGGCTGCCGCGCGCCAGGGCTTTCGATCGCAGCCAGGCGGCCAGCGCCGTCGACAGCCGATCGACGTCGCCGAAGGTCAGGCGCGTATCCATGCACGCGAGCGCGTCACGCCGTGCGTGGCGCGCGAACGACTCTTCGAGCAGCGCGCACACGCTGGGATAGACGTCCACCTCGGCCTGCGGCGCGACCCCGGGCGGGTAATGGGCGAGCCAGGGGCTTTTCATCCGGCAGGCGTGCCCCCCGGGCCGGGTTCTCGCCCGTTGCGCACCGGCCCCGCGCCGATCGCGCTGCCCGCGTCCGCTGCATCCTCGCCTGTGCCTGCGCCTGCTCCTGTGCCTGCGCCTGCTCCTGCGCCTGCGCCTGCTCCTGCGCCTGCGCCTGCGCCTGCGCCTGCGCCTGCGCCTGCGCCTGCGGCCGCGGCCGCGGCCGCAGGCACATCGACGCCGCCGCCGGCAAACAGGCGTGCGGCGAGCGCGCGCTCGCGCGCGCCGACGGTGTCCAGGAACACGGCTGCGCCCTGCATCGCGCTGAAGGTGTCGAAGCCGCGCTCGAGGAACTCCTGCAGCGTGCCCAGTCCCACCGCCTGCGCCGGCCGGCGCATCAGCCGCAGGCTCTGCCGCAGCAGCCGGCTGCGCGTGTAGCGCTCGAGTGCCCCGCCGACCTCGAGCACGAGCGCGATCTGCCGCTCGCGCTCGTCCGGGCGGCCCACTTGGCGCCAGGCGCGCCCGTAGGTCTCGTCGTCGACGCTGCCCGGCGCCACAGCCTCGGCCATCGCGGTGTCCAGTTCCTCGGACAGCGCGTGCAGTTCGGACAGCGCCATCACCGTGCTCACGATCTCCTGCGGAAAGAGGCGCACCAGCGCGGGCACGATGCGGCCGAACTCCTGATCGCGCCGCGTGAAGTCGGTGGGACCGTACAGGTCCGCGAGGAAGAAGCGCGAGGCCGCGCCGTAGCGCGCCGAGGCGAGCATATCGGCATACGTGCGTTCGAAGCGCGCGTGCTGCCACTGCTTGATCGCCTGCGTGCGCTCGGCCAGGCGGGCGTCACCGGCACGCCGCGCGCGCTCGGCACTGACCCGGACGAGGTTGTCGGTGATGCGCTGGCCGTCGACGTTCATGGGGCATCGGTTGCGTACTGCCTGCGCATGATGCACCCGCCGCGCTGTCGCAGTGCGTGGCGTGCCTGGCGATGCGGCGGCGAAGCCGGTTCGCGGGCCTGCGGGTGCTCACGCGGGGCGTCTCGCCGGTGCAATCGCCGGCGCTCTCGCCATTGATCCGGCTCTACCCTGTGCGCAGCCAATGATGCAACACTCGCTGGCATGCGCAGGCGCACCTGGTTGCGGATCGGCATTGGCGGCGCAGCGTTGCTGGCCCTGGGGGGCGGCACGCTGGCCCTGGTGCGCCCCGGCTGGAGCGCAGGCCGGCTCACGCCGGCCGGGCGCGAGCTGTTCGCTGCCGTCGCGCGCGGTGTGCTCGCCGGGACGCTTTCCGATCGCGCCGCGCAGCCGATGCCGCACGCACGCATGCTGGCCGCGCATCTCGAGCGCCTGCAGACGACGATCGCGGCACTGCCGGCGCCGACGCAGCAGGACATTGCCGAACTCGCGGCCGTCTTGCTGCATCCGCTGGGCCGGCGCCTGTTCGCCGGCCTGGCCACCGACTGGCGCGACGCCTCGCCGGCCGAGCTGCAGGCCACGCTGCAACGGCTGCGCATTTCGTCGCTGACGCTGCGCCAGCAGGCCTTCCACGCGCTGCGCGATCTCACCAACGGCGCCTTCTTCGCCGGCCCGGGCACCTGGGAGGCGATCGGCTATCCCGGTCCGCGCCCGATCTGACGATCGGACGGCAAGCCCCCGCACACGCCGCCGATGAGCGCGCTGCCCGATCCGATACGCGACGGCCTCGCCAGGGGCTGGAAGGTCCTGGGCGGTCCGCACGGCGCGCTGCCGCCGGCGCTGGCCTGCGACGTGGCCATCGTCGGCAGCGGCGCCGGGGCCGGCATCACGGCCGATCTGCTGAGCGCAGCGGGGCTGGCCGTCGTCCTCGTCGAGGAGGGGCCGCTGCGCTCGTCGCGCGACTTCAACCAGCTCGAGTCCGAGGCCTACCCGTCGCTGTACCAGGAGTGCGCAAGCCGCAAGACCGCCGACAAGGCGATCGGCATCCTGCAGGGTCGCTGCGTCGGCGGTTCGACGACCGTCAACTGGACCAGTTCGTTCCGCACGCCGGCCGCCACGCTCGCCTACTGGCGCGAGCACTTCGGCCTCGCCACCTTCGTCGACGACGCACTGGCGCCGTGGTTCGCGCAGGCCGAGCAGCGGCTCGCCATCGAGCCCTGGGGCCAGCCGGCCAACGCCAACAACGACAAGCTGCGCATCGGCTGCGCTCGTCTGGGCATCGGCGTCGCGGCGATCCCGCGCAACGTGCGCGGCTGCTGGGATCTGGGCTCGTGCGGGCTGGGCTGCCCGACCAACGCCAAGCAATCGATGCTGCTGACGACGATCCCGGCCGCGCTCGAGCGCGGCGCACAGCTCGTCGTGCAGACGCGCGCCGAGTTGCTCGAGATCGCCGACGGCAAGGTCGTCGCCGTGCACTGCGCGCCCGTCACGACCAACGGCCAGCGCGCCGCGGGGCCGGCCCTGCGCCTGGCGGCACGCCATGTCGTGGTGGCGGCGGGCGCGATCAACTCGCCCGCGCTGTTGATGCGTTCCAGGGCGCCCGACCCGTACCGCCTGCTGGGGCGGCGCACCTTCTTGCATCCGGTCGTGCTGTCGAGCGCGGTGTTCGACGACGCCATCGCCGGCTGGCAGGGCGCGCCGCAGAGCCTGTACACCGACCACTTCCTGCACACGGCGCCGATCGACGGTCCGATCGGCTTCAAGCTCGAGGTGCCGCCGCTGCATCCGGTCATCGTCTCGTCGACGCTGCCCGGCTTCGGGCTCGAGCAGACCGCGACCATGAAGGGCTTCGCGCGCACGCAGGCGCTGATCGCGCTGCTGCGCGACGGCTTTCATGCCGAGTCGCCCGGCGGCCAGGTGACGCTGCGCGACGACGGCTCGCCGCTGCTCGACTACCCGCTCACGCCGTTCGTGCTCGAAGGCGCCCGGCGCGCGCTGCATCACATGGCCGAGATCCAGTTCGCCGCCGGCGCGCGCAGCGTGTTGCCGGTGCACGAGCGTGCCCGGCCCTGCCGCCAATGGGACGAGGCGCGCGCGATGATCGCCGCGCTGCCGATGCAGCCGCAACTGCTGCGCGTGGTGAGCGCGCACGTGATGGGCGGCTGCGGCATGGCCGCCAGCGCCGAGCGCGGCGTGGCGCGGCCCGACGGCCGGCACTGGCAGCTCGAGCGGCTGTCGGTGCACGACGGATCGCTGTTTCCGACCAGCCTCGGCGTCAATCCGCAGCTGTCGATCTACGGCATCGTCGCGCGCATGGCGAGCGAGCTCGCACGCGAGCTCACCGGCCGCGACGTGCGCCTGGCCTGAAAACCTGTGAACGAACCACTCACGCCCGCTCGACGCGCCCTGACGCCCCCGCTCGGCGTTGCAAATGCTCGCCCTATCGCGCGACATGGCGGCGCCTTGCGCCTGGTTCGGGGCCGCCCTGTCGCGCCGCTCGGGCGCGACCGGTTCATTCACGGGTTCTGAGCCGGACATGCTGGCGCGTCTGCAGAAGGGCCTCGCGTTCGGCTTGTTGGCGCTGGCCGTGCTGTGGGCAGCGCTGGCGTGGCGCGCCGGACACCCGATGTGGGCGGTGGCCGGGGCGATCGTCGTGCTGTGCCTGCACGCGCTGGTGCTCGGCATCGAATTCGTCCTGCTGGCGCTCGGGCGGCGGGACGATCCGGCGCCACACGCCAGCGCAGCGCTGCTGGGCGCCGCCTGGTGGGGCGAGACGTGTGCCGCCGCGCGCGTTTTTTTCTGGCGCCAGCCGTTTCGCAGTCGCCGCTGGCCGGATCACCTGCCGCAGGCGGCGCGAGGCCGCATCGGCGTGCTGCTCGTG
>JAFECX010000085.1 GCA_018241895.1 Pseudomonadota bacterium | reverse complement strand
GCGGGGCGCGCACGGGGCGCGGGCGCGCGTGGCCGGCGCCGGGCCCCTGCGCATGCGCCGCCTCGCGGGCGCCGGGGGCATGCAGGGCCTCGGCAGGAACGGCGACGCGGTGCGGCGAGGACAGTGCGGTCATGGTGGGCTCCGGGCGGGGCAGGCGACGAACCGGGCGGGTGCGGCCGCGAGCAGGCGAGCGGCCGGCCGGCATTCCATCAGGGTCGGACTCTACTTGTCTAGACACGCCTAGACAAGTACCATGCCGTCATGGTTTCCCCCGAGTCCCGATCGCCCGACCTGGCGGCGGCGGCGCCGTACGCGCGCGTCAAGCAGCATCTCAAGGACGGCCTGGCCGACGGCCGCTGGCCTCCCGGCGCGCTCATGCCCAGCGAGGCCGAGCTGGTGGCCGAGTTCGGCGTCAGCCGCATGACCGTCAACCGCGCGCTGCGCGAACTGCAGGCCGAAGGCCTGGTGGCACGCACGCAGGGCGTGGGCACCTTCGCCGCGCCGCTGCACCGCGTGAGCAGCACGCTCACGATCCGCGACCTGAACGAGGAGATCGCCGAGCGCGGCCAGCGCCACCGCGCCGACGTCCACGTGCGGCGTGCCGAGCCGGCCGGCGCCGCGCTCGCCGCGCAACTCGGCGTGGCCGCGGGCAGCGAGGTGTTCCATACGCTGATCGTGCATTTCGAGGACGACCGCGCGCTGCAGTGCGAGGACCGCTACGTCAACCCGGCCTGCGCGCCGCACTACCTCGACGCCGACTTCGCGCGCATCACGCCGACGCACTACCTGTTCGACCACACGGTGCTGTGGCGCGCGCAGTACTCGATCGAGGCCGCGCGGCCGACCGCCGACGAGGCGCGGCTGCTCGGCATCGCCGCCGACGAGCCCTGCCTGGTCATCGTGCGGCGCACCTTCACGCGCGATGCGGCGATCACGCTCGCGCGGCTGGTGCATCCGGGCAGCCGCTACGTGCTCGAAGGCCAGTTCGCACCCTGACGCGCACCCGCATCCGCCGACGCCGGCCGAGGCACCCCGACGCAACGCCACACATCCCGAATGAACAACGCATGTGCCCCTGGCACCCGCTCCGCCTCGCCGACGCCGCGGCGCCGCCATGGCGCCATGGCCGCGGCTCGCGTGGCCGCGGCTCGCCTGGCCGCGGCTCGCTTGGCCGCGGCTCGCTTGGCCGCGGCTCGCCTGGCCGCGGCACGAGGGCGGGCGCACCCGCGGCGCTGATGCTGGAGCGGGAATGAAGCGCACCCTTTGGCGTCACGCGCGGCTGGCCACGATGAGCGGGCCGCGCCCCTGGGGCTGGATCGAACGCGGCGCGCTGCTCGTCGAAGGCGCGCGCATCGCCTGGGTCGGCGACGAGGCGGCATTGCCCGCCGGCGTTGCGGCCGACACCGAGCACGACCTCGGCGGCGCGCTCGTCACGCCCGGGCTGGTCGACGCGCACACGCACCTCGTCTACGGCGGCGATCGCGCGGCCGAATTCGAGCTGCGGCTGCAAGGGGTGAGCTACGAGGAGATCGCGCGCGCCGGCGGTGGCATCCGCTCGACCGTGGCCGCCACCCGTGCCGCGAGCGACGACGAGCTGTTCGACGCCGCCGCGGCGCGCGCGCGCGCGCTGATGCGCGAAGGCGTGACGACGATCGAGATCAAGTCGGGCTACGGCCTGTCGGAATCGCACGAGGCGCGCTGCCTGGTGGTGGCGCGCCGCCTCGGGCGCGAGCTGCCGCTGTCGGTGCGCACGACCTCGCTCGCCGCGCACGCGCTGCCGCCCGAATACGAAGGCCGGCCCGACGCCTACATCGACGCGGCCTGCCGCTGGCTCGTCGGCCAGCGGCGCGCCGGGCTCGTCGACGCCGTCGACGCGTTCTGCGACACGATCGGCTTCACGCCGGCGCAGACCGAGCGCGTCTTTCGTGCCGCGGCCGCGCTCGGCCTGCCGGTCAAGCTGCACGCCGAGCAGTTCGACAACCAGGAGGGCGCGGCGCTGGCGGCGCGCCACGGCGCGCTGTCGTGCGACCACCTCGAGCACCTGTCGGACGCGGGCATCGCCGCCATGCGCGCGGCCGCGACCGTCGCGCTGCTGCTGCCGGGCGCCTACTATGTCCTGCGCGAGACGAAGCTGCCGCCGGTGCCCGCGCTGCGCGCCGCCGGCGTGCCCATCGCCATCGCCACCGACCACAACCCCGGTTCGTCGCCGACCTTGTCGCTGCTGCTGATGATCCACATGGCGTGCACGCTGTTGCGGCTCACGCCCGAAGAGGCCTGGCGCGGCGTCACCGTGCATGGCGCACGCGCGCTGGGCCTCGCCGACCGCGGCACGCTCGCCGTCGGGCAACGCGCCGATTTCGCGGTCTGGGATGCCCGGCATCCGCGCGAGATGGCGTACGTCTTCGGCCACAACCCCTGCCGCCGCGTGATCTGCGGCGGCGTCGAGCGAGACGCCCCATGAGCGCGCTGTTCACGCTGCAGCGTGGCCACACGCCGCTGCTGGTGAGCGTGCCACACTGCGGCACCTGGATTCCCGATGGGCTGCGCGGGCGTTACACCGAGCGCGCGCTCGCGGTCGAGGACACCGACTGGTTCGTCGATCGCCTGTACGGCTTTGCCACCGCGCTCGGCGCCAGCCTCATCGTGCCGCGCGCCAGCCGCTACGTCGTCGACCTGAACCGCCCGCGCGACAACCAGCCGATGTACGCCGGGCGCAACAACACCGAGCTGTGCCCGACGCGGCACTTCACGGGCGAGCCGATCTACCGCGCGGGCCAGGCGCCCGACGAGGCCGAGATCCGCGCGCGCGTTGCCACGTACTGGCAGCCGTATCACGACGCGCTGGCGGCCGAGACGCGCCGGCTGGTCGCCGCGCACGGGCACGCCGTGCTGTTCGACGCGCACAGCATCAGGAGCGAGCTGCCGTGGCTGTTCGAGGGCACGCTGCCGCAGCTGAACCTCGGCACCGCCGAGGGCACGAGTTGCGCGCCGGCGTTGCGCGACGCGCTGGCGGCGCTGTTCGCCGCGCAGCACGAGCGCAGCTGGGTCGTCGACGGCCGCTTCAAGGGCGGCCACATCACGCGGCACTACGGACGCCCGGGCGAGCGCGTGCACGCGCTGCAGCTCGAGATGGCCTGGCGCGCCTACATGGACGAGGCGCCGCCGGTTCGCTGGCACGCCCAGCGCGCCGCCGCGATCACGCCGCTGCTGCACGCCCTCATCCAGACGATGATCGACTGGAGAGCGGCGTGAGCGCGGCGCGACGCGGGGCGCGGCGGGATGGGGCTGCGCGCGCGCGGTGCGGCGCACTGCGCAGCGGGCTGCGCGGGCCGCAACGCGGTGCGCGGCGTCGCGCGCCATGAGCAGGCGCGACGCGACGCTGCTGTGGGCACCCGCGGCCTGGGTCGGGGGCTGCTGGCAGGCGTCGGTGCTGCTGGCCGCGGATGCGGCGGGGCGCTGGACGTCGATCGAGGCCGGATGCAGCGTGCCGCCGGCGGCCACGACGCTGCCCGGCCCCGTGCTGCCGGGCCTCGTGAATGCGCACAGCCACGCCTTCCAGCGCGCCTTCGCCGGCCGCGCCGAACGGCGCGACCGCGCGCACGACGATTTCTGGAGCTGGCGCGAACGCATGTACGCGCTCGCGCTCGGCATCACGCCCGAGCTCCTGCGCAGCATCGCCACGGCGCTGTACCGCGAGCTGCTGGCCGGCGGCTACACGCACGTCTGCGAGTTCCACTACCTCCACCACGCCGAGGACGGCGCGCGCTACGCCGACGCGCTGGCGATGAGCCGCGCGCTGGCCGACGCCGCCGCCACGGCCGGCATCGGACTCACGCTGCTGCCGGTGCTCTACGAGCGCGCCGGCTTCGCGCAGCCCGCGCTGCGGCGCGAGCAGCGGCGCTTCGCTGCCGGCGTGGCCGACGTGCTCGCGATGCGCGACGGCATCCGCGCCTGGCACGCACCGCTCGTCGATGCGGGCGTCGCCATCCACTCGCTGCGCGCGGCGTCGCCGGCCTCGATGCGTGCGCTGGTCGATGCACTCGGGCACGGGCGCGGGCCGATCCACATCCACGCCGCCGAGCAGAGCGCGGAGGTCGACGACTGCCTGGCCGCCACCGGCGCGCGGCCGATCGAGTGGCTGGCACGCGAGTTCGCGCTCGATGCACGCTGGCAGCTCGTGCACGCCACGCACGCCACGGCCGACGAGATCGCCGCGGTGGCAGCGGGCGGCGCCGGCGTCGTGCTCTGCCCGAGCACCGAGGCCAACCTCGGCGACGGCGTGCCCGACCTGCCGCGCTGGCTGGCCGCCGGCGTGCCGCTGTCGATCGGCTCCGACAGCCAGGTCTGCCGCAGCGCGGCGCAGGAATTGCGCTGGCTCGAGTATGCGCAGCGGCTGGTGCGCGCCCGGCGCAACGTCGCCGCCGACCCGGCGCACTTCGACGGCTCGACCGGCGCGCGGCTGTTCGAAGCCTGCCTGGCAGGCGGCGCGGCGGCCGCAGGCTTTGCGCGCTGGGGTTTCGTCGCCGGCGCGCGCGCCGACCTGCTGGTGCTCGACACCGCAGCGCCGGGGCTGGCCGGCGCCGCGCTGCAAGACACGCTGGACACCTGGATCTTCGCCACCGACACGATCGCGCTCGCCCAGACCTGGGTCGCGGGGCGGCGCGTGCGCTGAGCCGCGGGTCCGCGCCAGAGTCCCGCCGCGCTCACGCCAGGCGGAGCGCCGTCAGGCCAGCGTCGTCAGGCCAGCGCCGTCAGGCCAGCGCCGTCAGGTCAGCGTCGTCAGGCCAGCGCCGTCAGGTCAGCGTCGTCAGGTCAGCGTCGTCAGGTCAGCGCTGTCAGGTCAGCGCCGTCAGAACAGCTCGCCTGGCCGCTGCAGCGCGGCGCCTTCGATCTCGAGCAGCCGGCGCTTGGTCGCCACGCCGCCCGGCGCGGAGAAGCCGACCATGCGGCCGCCCGCGCCCAGCACGCGATGGCACGGCACCACCAGCGGCCAGGGGTTGCGCCCGAGCGCGGCGCCCACGGCGCGCGCAGCATGCGGGTGGCCGATGGCGCGCGCGAGTTCACCGTAGGTGCAGGTGTGGCCGGGCGCGAGGCGGCGCGTGGCGGCGTAGACCTCGCGCTCGAACGGCGCGATGCCCCCGAGCTCGATCGGCACCTGGCGCAGGTCGGCCGTGCCGCCGGCCAGCAGCGCCTGCATGCCCGCCACGGCGTCGTCGACGAACGCGGGCCAGGGCGGCGCCGCCAGCGGCGCCCCGTCGCTCACCTCGGCCAGCAGCGCCGCGGTCGCCGCGCGCGTGCGTCCGGGCAGCAGGATCCAGGTGAGCGCATGCTCGTTCCAGGCGACGCCGCAGGGCCCGAGCACGCTGTCGAACAGCGCGCGACCCGTCGCGTGCGGATACCGATGCGGCGTGTGGCGCGCCGCGTGCGCGCGCTGCGCACCGCCGGGGGCCGCCGGCGGGTCGGCGC
>JAFECX010000084.1 GCA_018241895.1 Pseudomonadota bacterium | reverse complement strand
TGCCTGCCCGACGGCCTGCCCGCCCGACGGCCTGCCCGCCCGCCTTGGCCCGGCAGCTCCCCTGCGCGATCGTGGCGTCGTGGCGCCGCCGTGGCGCCGGCCGGCGCGCTGGCGTAAGCTCCGAGGCAGCCGCAGGTGGTCCACTGCCGGCCGCTGCGAGGCGGATTTTTCTTTGTCGGACAGATAGGAGACGGACATGAGCAAACGTGACGTGGTGGTGCTGGGTGCGGCGCGCTCGGCGATCGGCACCTTCGGCGGGTCGCTGGCGGATATCGAGCCGGCGGAGCTCGCCGGCACCGTGATGAAGGCGGCGGTCGAGCGCTCGGGCGTCGACCCGAAGGTGATCAACTACGTGACGGTGGGCAACTGCATCCCCACCGAGAGCCGCTACCCGTACGTGGCGCGCGTGGCCAGCATCCAGGCCGGGCTGCCGATGGAAAGCGTGGCGATGGCCGTCAACCGGCTGTGCTCGTCGGGGCTGCAGGGCATCGTGACGACGGCGCAGAACATCCTGCTCGACGACTGCGACTACGGCATCGGCGGCGGCGTCGAGGTGATGAGCCGCGGCGCCTACCTGTCGACCACGCAGCGCAACGGCGCGCGCATGGGCGACACCAAGATCATCGACTCGATGGTGGCCGCGCTCACCGACCCGTTCGGCGTCGGCCACATGGGCATCACGGCCGAGAACCTGGCCACCAAGTGGAACATCACGCGCGACGAGCAGGACGCGCTCGCCGTCGAGTCGCACCGGCGCGCCGCGGCCGCCATCGCCGAGGGCCGCTTCAAGAGCCAGATCGTGCCGATCGTCAAGAAGACCAAGAAGGGCGACGTCGTGTTCGAGGTCGACGAGCACGTGAAGGCCGGCACCACGCTCGAAAGCCTGGGCAAGCTCAAGCCCGCGTTCAAGAAGGACGGCGGCACGGTGACGGCCGGCAACGCCTCGGGCATCAACGACGGCGCCGCCTTCCTCGTGCTCGCCGACGCCGCCAAGGCGGCCGCCGGCGGCCACAAGCCGCTCGCGCGGCTGGTCTCCTACGGCGTGGCCGGCGTGCCCAACCACCTCATGGGCGAGGGCCCGATCCCGGCCTCCAGGCTGACGCTGAAGAAGGCCGGGCTCACGCTCGACCAGATGGACGTGATCGAGAGCAACGAGGCCTTCGCGGCGCAGGCGATCGCGGTGGCGCGCGCGCTCGAGCTCGACATGAAGAAGACCAACCCGAACGGCGGCGCCATCGCGCTCGGTCACCCGATCGGCTGCTCGGGCGCCTTCCTGGCGGTCAAGGCGATCTACGAGCTGCAGCGCAGCGGCGGGCGCTACGCGCTGGTGACGATGTGCATCGGCGGCGGGCAGGGCATCGCGGCGATCTTCGAGCGGCTCTGACGCGCCGGCGCCGGGCGACGCGCGGCGGCTGCAATGAGCGTGGGCCCCCGCGCTCGAGCGCTGCCGCGGCCCGAAGCGCGCATTCGTCCAGCGCACAAGTTCACGCCGGCCTGCGCACCGGCGCCGCGCACCCGGCACGCGCAGCCGATCGCCATTAGCCTCGATGCGACGCAACGGCTCGCTCGACGCATGGATCCGCTCTGGTCTCGTCCCTACCGCTGGCTGCACGCCCGTGCGAGCGGCGACGCCTGGGCCGGAGCCCGGCTCGTCGAGCGCTGGGGGCGACGGCCGAACCTGGCGATCATGGATGCGGCCGTCGATCCCGTGCCGTGCGAGCGCGCGGCCGTGCCGCGACTGCGCGCAACGGTGTACCTCGTGCTCGACGAGCGCGCGGTGGCGGGCGACGCGATCTGCGGGGTCTTTGCCGGGCCGTCGCGCAACGGCGCTCTGGAGCTCGTGCTCGACGCCGGGCGCGCGTTGATCTCGTGCCGCCCCGGCGACGGCAGCGCGGCCATGGCGCGCGCCGTCGGCCGCTGGCTGGCGCAGTCCGCATGCTTGCACGCCATGCAGCCGGAGGACGCTGCGCTGCATGCCGAGGAGGTCGCGCTCGCCCTGCAGCGCATCCTGGCGCAGCTCGACATGGTGGCCGCCGCGATGGTGCCCGGGCCCGACGGACGCACGCGCGGCGTTGCGCACAGGCAGGTCGACGCCGGTCGCGGCGCGCGCTGGCTCATCGGCACGACGCGAGGCCATGCGCGGCGCCGTGCCTATCACGATCGTGAACTTTGGGTGGCGCGCGCCCGTGGCGCGGCCTGGGCCGACGCGCTCACTCGAGGCACGATCCCGGGGCCCTGCGGACCATGACGAGACCCACTGCGCCAGCCGGCGCGGTCAAGAGCACCGACACCAGCGGCATCGGCTCGGCCGAGCTCGAGCAGCTGCGTCTGCTGTACGAGCACATGACGCTCGGCACGCTGCTCGCAACGGGGTTCGCGGGGCTGCTGGGGTGGCATCTGCACGGCACCGTGCAGAGCGCGCTGCTCGTCGCCTGGCTCGTCATGAAGCTCGCCGTGGCCCTGCCACGGATGATGCAGGCGCTGCTGTTCCGGCAACGCCGCGTCGACGATGGCGCACGCTGGTGGCTCGCCACCCATGCCATGCTGGCGGCCGATGGCGTCGTCTGGGGACTGGCCGGCATGTGGTTCACGCAGGGCTCGATGGTCGAGGCGGTCGTCGTGGCAGCCTGCCTGTGCTGCGTGGCCTGCGTGGCGACATTCGGGCTGCAGGTCAGCTTCAAGGCCACGTCGGCCTACGCCGCGCCGATGATGACCTTCACCGCGATCGGCATGTTCGGGCGCGGCAGCGAGTCCGGCGTCGTCCTGGGGGTCGGACTCATCTTCGTGCTGTTGCTGATGCTGAGCACCGGCAGGCGCGCCGAGCGGCGCCTGCTCGAGGTGCTGCGCCTGCGCGCGCTGGCGCAGCAACTGGCCGACGAGCGCGCCAGGGCGGCCGCCGTGCTCAAGGCGCACAGCGAGCACAAGTCGCGTTTCATCGCCACGATCAGCCACGAAGTGCGCAGCCCGCTGCACGGCATCATCGGCCTGGCCGACCTGCTCGAGCATCAGGTCCGCGATCAGGCGCTGCGCCACAAGGCTGCGCTGATCGGCTCGAGCGGCAAGCACCTGCTCACGCTCGTCGGCGACCTGCTGGACCTGTCCAAGATCGAGGCCGGCGCGATGCGCCTCGATCCCAGGGCGTTCGACCTGGCGCAGGAACTCGACGAACTGACGACGCTGTACCTGGCGCGTGCGCAGGAAGCCGGCATCCACCTGCATACGCGGCTCGCCTTCCCGGCGCCGCTGCGCGTCGTCGGCGACAGCGGGCGCGTGCGCCAGGTGCTCGACAACCTGGTCGGCAACGCGATCAAGTTCACGCCACGCGGTGGTTCGGTGAGCCTGACGGTGTCCGCGGCCGGGGATCAGCGCGTGAGCTTCGTCGTTTCCGATACCGGGCCCGGCATCTCGAAGAGCGCGCAGGAGCGCCTGTTCAAGCCGTTCGAGCAGGGAACGTCCGATCCCGAGAAGGCGCGCGCCGGCGCCGGACTGGGCCTGACGATCGCGCGCGACCTGGTCACCTTCATGCAGGGCACGCTGAGCTGCGAGAGCGAACCCGGCCGCGGCGCCACCTTCCGCTGCGTGCTGCCGCTGCCGCCGGCACCGCCACCGCAGCCGCAGCCGCAGCCGCAGCCGCCGGCACCTGCTGCGGCGGTGGCCGGGTCCGCGCGCCACACGAGCGCAGTCGTCGGCGCCGCACTGGTCGTCGAGGACGACGAAGCCAATGCCATCGTGACCACGGCGGCGCTGCAGCAAGGCGGCTGGATCGTCGACGTCGTGGGCGACGGCGAGGCCGCGCTCGAACGCCTGACGCAGCCTTCGGCGCGCCCGCAACTGGTGCTGATGGATTGCGAACTGCCCGAGCTCGACGGGCTCGAGGCCACGCGCCGCGTCCGGGACTGGGAGCGCCGCACCGGTGCGCGTGCGGTGCGCATCGTGGCGCTGACGGGGCGCTCGACGAGACAGGAGCGCGCCGAGTGCCTTCAGGCCGGCATGAACGACATCGTCACCAAGCCCTTCTCGCTGGCCGAGCTTGCGGCCGTCGCGCAACGCTACGCGATCGAGGCCGACGCCTCGACCGACGCCGTGCTGCGAGCGCGCCGCGATTGCAGGGTGCCCAGCGTGTTCGGCGACCTCGACGCGCCCCTGCGCTCGTAGCCCGGCGCGGGCGACACGTCGATGTTCGGATGGCAGGTTCGCATCATCCACTCGTGCAGCGGGTGACTGATGGAATGCCATATGCGTTCGGCCGACGGCACGTCGAGGGCGAGGACGTGATGCGGCAGGCCGCCTGCATACGCCAGCGGCACCGGGCCCAAGGACTGCGTCAGGCACTCGAAGCCCAGGTGCCTGTAGCCGCGGACCAGCGCGCTGCTGCGCGCGCCGATGACCATTTTCTGCACCTGCCGTGACAGGCACACCAGGTAGCAGGCCTTCATCAGCGCGCGCTTGACGAGCTGGTCGTCGGCGCCGGGTGCCACGGCCAGGCGCGTGATCTCGGCCAGATGGCGGCCGCGCAGCGATTCGGGCAGGCTGTAGCTGCCTTCGAGCAGCAGGGGCCGTTCCCTGTTGGTTGCGATGCGCACGGTGCCGATCGGGGCTGCGTCGCCGCGGTCGCGCACGATCAGCACCACGGTGTGGGGCATCCGGTCGGCGGGGTCGGGCCGCCGCATGACCCGCGCCATCTCGGGAACGTGGTGCCCGTAGGCGAGGGCGCGCACCTTGCGCACATCGGCCAGATCGGCCTCCGTGCGCGCGACGCCGAGATCGAACGACAACTCCTCGATGGTCATTGCGCGTGGGTCGGCCGATGGTTGGACTGCGCGCCAGTCTAGGGGGGCGATGCCGCCTGCCGGTCCGGTGGATACCCGCCCTGTAAGGCCTTGCAGGTCGGGTCTGCCGCCCGAGTGGGTGTGACGTTCTTCACGCGGGGCCGCACGCCGTCGGCGCGCATTCGTGTGCCGCGGCGCTGCGCTGGACACCGCCCAGGCGCGGACGCCAGGCGGTGGGCCCGATGCCGCGTACCATGCGTCGCATGTCGCATGCAAGCCACGCCTGACGATGGAGCCCTGGTTCGCCAACGCGCGCCTGCTCGGCCACCCCGCGCTGTCGTGGGCCGTGCCTGCATTGGGGGCGCTGCTCGGCTACGCCGTCGCACAACTGGCCGCGATCGTCCTCGGCGCCCGTCTGCAGGCGCTGGCCAGGCGTCGTCCGGACAGCACCGCCGCCATCGCGGCAGCCGTGGTCAAGGCCACGCGCAGCTGGCTGCTGGCGCTGCTGGCGATTGCCGTCGCGGCGCGCTTCGTCGAGCTGCCGCCTGCGCTCGACGCGCACCTGGGCCAGTGGAGCTACCTGCTGGTGGGCCTGCAGCTCGCGCTGTGGGCGACGCGCTTCATCGTCGCCACGCTCGGGCACGTCACGCGTCACGAAGGCGGGCCGCGCAACGCGGTGATGTACGGCATCCTGAGGTGGACGGCGCAGCTGGTGGTGTGGGTGGTGCTGCTGCTCGCGGTGCTGGGCAACGCCGGCGTCAACGTCAATGCCTTCGTCGCCAGCCTGGGCGTCGGTGGCGTCGCGGTGGCGCTGGCGGCGCAGAACGTGCTCGGCGACCTGTTTGCCTCGGTCAGCATCGGTCTGGACAAGCCCTTCGAGGTTGGCGAGTTCATCGCCTTCGGCAGCGAAGCGGGAACCGTGCGCCGCGTCGGCATCAAGAGCACGCGCATCGTCTCGCTGTCGGGCGAGGAACTGTCGATCGCCAATGCCAAGCTGCTCGGGGCGCTGGTGCGCAACTACAGCCGCATGGCCGAGCGTCGGGTCGTGTTCGGCCTGCGCGTGGCCATCGACACGCCGCGCGACAAGGTCGAGCGCCTGGTCGACGAGGCGCGGCGCGCGATCGCGCGCATCGAGCGCGTGCGCTTCGACCGCGGCCACCTGGTCGGATTCGGCGACAGCGCGCTCGAGCTGGAGTTCGTGTACTACGTGCTCGACCCCGGCTTCAACGTCCACGCCGACATCCGCCAGCAGGTCGGGCTGTGCCTCATCGATCTGCTCGAGCGCACGCAGGTCAGGCTCGCGGTGCCGGTGCGCTCGCTGCGGGGCGAGGCCGCGGCCGCAGGCGCAGCCGGCTGAGCCGGCATCGAGCGCGGATCGCCGCCGCCGCGCTGCGGTGGCGGGCCTTGCGCGCTGCAGCGGCCACGTCGGGCGCGATCGCGCACAATGGCCGCGCCATGCTGCGCCAGCGCACCTTGAAGACCCACGCCCGTGCCGTCGGCCTGGGCGTGCACGGCGGGCACAAGGTCGAACTGATGCTCGCGCCCGCGCCGCCCGACAGCGGCATCGTGTTTCGCCGCACCGACCTGCCGCTGCCGGTCGAGATCGCGCTCGGCGTGGACACCGTCTGCGACACGCGCATGGCCACCACCATCAGCCCCGGCGGCGATCCGGGGGCGCCCAAGGTGCAGACGATCGAGCACCTGCTGTCGGCCATCGCCGGCCTGGGCATCGACAACGTCGCCATCGACATCGCCGGCGAGGAGGTGCCGATCCTCGACGGCAGCGCCGCCAGCTTCGTCTACCTGCTGCAAAGCGCGGGCATCGTCGAGCAGGACGCGCCCAAGCGCTTCGTGCGCGTGTTGCGTGCCGTGCAAGTGCGCGAAGGCGAGGGTGCCGCGCTCAAGTGGGCGCGCCTCGAGCCCTACCACGGCTACCGGCTCGCGTTCGAGATCGAGTTCAACCATCCGGCGCTCGACGCCACCGGCCAGCGCGTGACCTTCGACTTCAGCGCCGGCCAGTACAAGCGCGACATCGCGCGCGCGCGCACCTTCGGTTTCAGCAAGGACGTGGACATGATGCGCGCGCGCGGCCTCGGGCTGGGCGGCAGCATGGACAACGTGATCGTCGTCGACGACACGCGCGTGCTCAACGCCGGCGGGCTGCGCTACGACGACGAGTTCGTCAAGCACAAGATCCTCGACGCGATCGGCGACATGATGGTGCTGGGCAGGCCGCTGCTGGCCGCCTACACGGCGTTCAAGGGCGGGCACGCGCTCAACAACCGGCTGCTGCGCGCGCTGCTCGCCGATGCGTCGGCGTACGAGATCGTGAGCTTCGAGCGCGAGCAGGACGCGCCCGTCGGATTTGCCGAACCGGCACCGGCCTGGTAGCCGGTGGCAGCGGGCGGCGGCGGTGCTCTACTTCCGGCTCGTCTTCGGCGCGCTGCTGGCCGCCGCGGCCGTCTGCTTCGCAATGTACGTCGGCACGCGTGAGCCGCGGTGGCGGCGTCGCGGCAGCGTGATCCTGAAGTGGACGCTCGTCGCCGCGTTCGGTTTCTTCGCCGTGCTGATCGGCGAGCGCGTGCTGCGGCTGCCGTAGCGGCCGCCGGCGGCTTCCTGCCGGCCGGGCCGCGACCAATGCGGCCGGCGCACAGGATCGGCAGCGCGGGGCGTCGGCTTGCGGGGCTACTCGCGCGACACCGGGGGCCGCTCGCCGATCGTCACCTCCAGCGCCAGCGTCTGGGTGCCGCGCTGCACGCGCACCTGCGCCTTGCTGCCGGGGGGCAGCGCGGCCACCGTCGGCAGCAGCTCGGCTGCGCTCGCCACCTCGCGCCCGGCGATGCCGAGCAGCACGTCGCCCGGGCGCACGCCGCCGGCGGCAGCCGGGCCGTCGTGCACGACGCCGGCCACCAGCACGCCGCTCCTGAGCGGCAGCGCCAGGCTGGCGGCGAGCTCGGCGCCGAGGTCGCGCGCATCGACGCCGATCCAGCCGCGCTGCACCTTGCCGCCGCGCACGATGGCCTGCATGACGTCGCGCGCGGTGTCCACCGGCACCGCAAAGCCGATGCCCAGGTTGCCGCCGGTGCGCGAGAAGATCGCGGTGTTGATGCCCACCAGCGCGCCGCTCGCATCGACCAGCGCGCCGCCCGAGTTGCCGGGGTTGATCGCGGCGTCGGTCTGGATGAAGCTCTGGAACGGCGAGTTGCCGCGTTGCGTGCGGTCGAGCGCGCTGACGATGCCCGCGGTGACCGTCTGCCCGATGTCGAACGGGTTGCCGATGGCGAGCACCGCGTCACCGACCTGCAGGCGCGCGCTGTCGGCCATCGGCAGCACCGGCAGTGGCGCGAGGTCGATCTTGAGCACCGCGATGTCGGTTTCGGCGTCGCTGCCGACCAGGCTGGCCTGCGTCTGGCGGCCGTCGGCCAGCTGCACCTCGATCTCGAGCGCGCCGTCGACCACGTGGTGGTTGGTGAGCAGGTAGCCCTCGGGCGCGACGATGACGCCCGAGCCGATGCCGATCTGGCGCTGCGGCGCGAGCGCGCGGTCGCCGAAGAAGAAGCGAAAGCGCGGGTCGTCGGCGTGCGGGTTGCGCCCGGCGCGCGTGGCCGTGATCGACACCACTGCCGGCGCCGCGCGATGCACGGCGGCGGCGAAGCTGCCGCCGGTGCCCGCCGATGCGGCAGCCGGCGGCGCCGGCGCGAACGTGGGCGCAGGGCGTGCTGCCGTGGCGGGCGCGGACGTGGGGCCGGCCGGCAGCCACTGGGGCTTCAGCGTGGCGACGACGAACAGCAGCGCCAGCGCCACCGTGACGGCTTGCGAGAACAGGAGCCAGGTGCTGCGCCAGGTCATGCGGCGGGGTGAGGGAGCAATGGGGGCAGGCGCGCTGCAGGCATCGGCGCCGTCGTGCCGCGGCACGCATCGGGCATCGGGCATCGGGCATCGGGGGCACAATGCCGGCCATGGCCGAGCGGCTGGCGATCGAGCGCGCGTTGACTGAGTTGCTGCGGCCCGAGGCGTTCCGCGATTATGGGCCGAATGGCCTGCAGGTCGAGGGCTGCGCCCAGGTGCGATGCCTGGTTAGCGGCGTGACCGCCAGCCTGGCGCTGATCGACGCGGCCATCGCCGCCGGCGCCGACGCGCTGCTCGTGCACCACGGGCTGTTCTGGCGCGGCCACGACGGGTGCCTGACGGGATGGCTCAGGGAACGCGTGCGCCGGCTGCTTGCACACGACATCAACCTCTTCGCCTACCACCTGCCGCTGGATGCCGAGCCGGCGCTGGGCAACAACGCGCAGCTCGGCCGGCGCCTGCAGCTCGCCGCCGATGCGCGCTTCGGCGCGCAGGAGCTCGGCTTCATCGGTGCGGCCGGGCCCTGGGGCAGTGCCGAGGCGCTCGCGCGCGGCGTGGCGGCCGCGCTGGGCCGCCAGCCGCTCGTCGTGCCCGGCGACGGCAGGCCGCTGGCGCGCGTCGCCTGGTGCAGCGGCGGTGCGCAGGGGTATTTCGAGGCTGCGATCGCGGCCGGCGCCGATGCCTTCCTGACCGGCGAAATCTCCGAGCCGCAGGCGCATCTGGCGCGCGAGACCGGCGTGGCCTTCCTCGCCTGCGGCCACCACGCCACCGAGCGCTACGGCGCGCAGGCGCTGGGCGCGCACCTGGCCGAGCGCTTTCACCTCGAGCACCGCTACATCGAGATCGACAACCCGGCATGACGACGGCGCTGCCGCTGCTGGTGACGATGGGCGATGCGGCCGGCATCGGCCCGGAGATCATAGTGCGCGCCTTCGAACGCGGCGAACTCGCCGACGCCGTGGTGATCGGCGACGCGGCGGTGCTGCGGCGCGCCGGTGCGCCGATGACGGCGCGGCTCGAGTCGCCGCGTGACCTTGGCGCCGTGCCGCCGGGTTGTCTGCCGGTGCTCGAGCCGCCCGGTCTGCCGAGCGGGCTGGCGGCGCTGCCCTGGGGCCGGATCGACGCGCGCGCCGGCGCCGCCGCCGCCCGCTGCATCGAGGAGGCGGTGCGCCGCGTGCGCACGGGCGCAGCCGCGGCGATCGTCACCGCGCCGATCCACAAGGAGGCCCTCGCCGCCGCGGGGGTGCCGTTTGCGGGTCACACCGAGATGCTGCAGCACCTCGCGCGCGGCGCGGACGGGGTGCCGCCGGTGCGCATGATGCTCGCCAACGAGGAGCTGCGTGTCGTGCTGGTGACGATCCACGTCGCGCTGCGACGCGCCATCGAGCTGGTGACCTTCGACGCCGTGCTCGAGACGCTGCACATCGCGCATCGCGCCGCCGGCGGCTTCGTCGACGCGGCGCCGCGCATCGCCGTCGCCGGGCTCAACCCGCATGCCGGCGAGGGCGGCCTGTTCGGAGACGAGGAGCTGCGCATCATCGGCCCCGCGATCGAGGCCGCGGCGGCCGAGGGCATCGACGTGCGCGGACCGTTCGCGCCCGACACCGTGTTCATGCGTGCGCGGCGCGGCGAGTTCGACCTCGTCGTCGCGATGACGCACGACCACGGGCTGATCCCGGTCAAGTACCTCGGCGTCGAGCGCGGCGTCAACGTCACGCTCGGGCTGCCGTTCGTGCGCACCAGCCCCGACCACGGGACCGCCTACGACATCGCCGGCCAGGGCCGGGCCGACCCGGCGAGCCTGCTGGCGGCGTTCGCAATGGCCCGGCGGCTTGCCGCGCCGCCGGCTCGGGGCTGACGGCGCGGACGCGTCGCCGCGCCGCCCACCGCACCGCGCGCGTCAGGATCTGGGCTGACCGAGCGCGGCCAGCTGACGGCGCGCGCGCGCCGTCGCACGCTCGAGCAGCTGCGCGCTTTCGTAGCTGCGAAAGCGCCCGTCTTCGCACAGCCTGACGAGCATGCGGTGCGTGAGCGAGACGGTGTGCTTGTGGCGCTGGCCGTGCGTGAAGACGAAGAACGTGTGTCCCGGGCTGACGTGCGACAGGCGCACCTTCTGCCATGCGCCCTCGAGGTGCATCTGGTACGCGAAGCCGACCTGCACCTCGGCCGCCAGGTCGCGCCCCTGGGTCGGCGCGGCGAGGTCACCGACCGCCAGCGGCGCACTCATCGGCATCGAATCGAAGTCGTCGCCGGCCAGCGGATCGGCCGCGGGCGGCGGCAGCAGCGCCGCCGCGGCCTGCTCGATCTCTGCTTCCTCGGCCCGGCGCACCGGGTCGAGCGCCACCGGCGCCTTCCAGTCGACCGCGCTCTCGTCGAGCAGGCCGACCTGCGCCGCCTCCTCGGCGCTGAAGCGCGGCAGCGCGATCTCGTCGGTCAGCACCGGCAGCACGCCGGTGGCGATCCCGAGGTCGCCACGCGAGGGCAGTTCCTTGTCGAGCGCCCCCTCGACCTGGCGCGCCATCAGGTTGAGGTCGAGCTGGCGCACCGCGGCGGCCTTGAGCGCCTCGGCGTGCGCCGGCATCAGGCGGCCGAAGAAGGCGCGCCGCTCGGACTCGGGCCAGCCGATGAGGTTCATGCCCTCGGTGAGCTGCTGCATCAGCTGCGGCAGCTCGGCCAGGAAGGCCTTGCGGTGCGCCGGCGTCGGCTTGGGCTGCACGCTCAGGAACAGCTCGCGGCCGGCGTGGCGCATGCGGCGCGCCAGCGCGCCGTCGGCACCGCCCCGACGGGCCGCCTCGAGCAGCACCTGGCTCCAGACGCGGGCGATGAACTCGCGCACGAACTCGGGCGCGCTCACGCTCTTCAGGTCGCCTTCGAGGCGCTGCGCGTACAGCGCGCGCAGCCGCTGCTCGTCCTCCTTGTGGGCCAGCAGCTCGGCCGTCCGCGCGCCCGCGTCGGCCGCGATCTCCTTGTGTGCCAGCTCGGCGGCGAAGGCTTCGAGCGCGGCCAGCTTGCTCTCGTAGATCTCGACGTGGTCGAAGTCCCCCTCGACCACCTCCTGAACCAGCGCGCGCACCTTGGCGACGAAGGCGCGCGCCGACTCGTCGCCGATGTCGTCGAAGGCCGCGCCCAGCGACGCGATGCGGTTGACGAAGCGGCGCACGGGGTGGCGGCGCGAGGCGAAGAAGGCCGGGTCGCCGAGCGCGGCGCGCAGCACCGGCACCTGCAGCCGCGCGATCTGACGTGCCAGCTGCGGCGGCACCCTGGGGTCGGCGAGGATCTGCTCGAACAGCGTGCCGATGACGTCGATCACCATGTGATCGAGCGCACCGTGGCTCGCGCGGCGCAGTTCGTCGCGGTGGGCGTGGATGACGTTGGACAGCGCGGCGTCGCCGGCGCCGCCGTCGTCGGCGAACGCGTCGGCGCCGCCGGCGGCGCCCTCGAGGTAGACGAGGCGGCGCATCAGCGACATCAATGCCGGGTCGACGCTGCCGATCGGCGTGCCGCCGCGGCTGCCGCGCCAGCGGCTGGCCGCGCCGCTGCGCGTGCTCGCTGCGCTGCCGCCGCCGGATGCCGCGCCCTGGCGGCTGCCGTAATGGCTGTCCAGGCCACTGGCCAGGCCGGCGCGCGAGCTCGCGGCGCCGCGCTCGAGCGGCCGGCCGAGGGTGTCGAAGTCGGTCGCCACGCCCGAGGCGTCGCCGCGCGAGGCGCGCTGGCGCAGCGCCAGCGACAGCGGCTGCACGCCGGCGTTGCGCAGACCGGCAACGATCTCGCCATAGGCCAGCGGCAGTGCGTCGGCCAGCGAGCGACTCATCTCGGCCAGCAGCACCTTGCGCGTGTCGGCGCGCTCGCTCACCGCCTCCACGGCGCGGATCAGCGCGTCGCCCACGACTTCGGGGCGCAGCGGGTTGCGTTCGTGCTCGCCGCCGGGCGTGCCCAGGATGGCGCCGACGTAGGCATCGAGTTCGCGCAGTTCCCACTCGCACTTGTGCGCCGTCTCCAGGCCGAAGCGCTCGGCCGAGATCTGCACCTCGACCTCGTGATCCTCGACCAGCGAGAGGGCGTCCCAGGCCGGTGGCTTTGCTGCGCCGGGCGCGCCGGTGCGCGGGGCCACCTCGCGCGTGACGCGCTCGTCGAAGGCGTCGTTGAAGCTCAGCACGAAGACCGCGGACTTGCGGTTGAGCTCGAACTGCGCGCCCAGCAGCCCGTCGCGCTGGAACACGTTGGTCGCCGCCAGTGCCGCCAGGCCGAGGCTTTCGATCGTGCGCTCGACCGCACCGCGCGCGACGAGCTTGATCGTCTGCACCGCGGCTTCCAGCGGTGCGGGCAGGCGGTGGACGGGGCTGGGTTTCATGGACCAGGGCAGCCAAGTATGCGGCAAGCCCCCGCTCGGGCGCTGTTACTTCTTCAGCGCATCGCGGATCTCGCGCAGCAGCAGCACGTCCTCGGGCGTCGGCGCCGGCGCGGCGGGCGGCGCGGGTGGTGCCTCGCGCTTGAGCCGGTTCATCTGCTTGACCATCAGGAAGATGATGAAGGCCAGGATGACGAAATTCAGGGCGATGGTGATGAAGCTGCCGTAGGCGAACACGGCGCCCGCCTTCTTGGCCTCGGCCAGCGTGGTCGCGGTCTGGCCGGCCAGCGGGATGAAGTAATTGTTGAAGTCCAGCCCACCGAAGATCTTGCCGACGACCGGCATGACGAGGTCGCCCACCACCGAGTCGACGATCTTGCCGAAGGCGCCGCCGATGATCACGCCGACGGCAAGATCCATCACGTTGCCCTTGAGGGCGAACTCCTTGAATTCCGATGCGAAGCTCATGCGTACTCCTCGTGGTTGCTGTTCGCGCGCCGGCGCGCCGGCGGCGCTGCGCATCCTAAGGCGTCCGGGCCACGGGGGACACTCCGCTAGAATCCGCGGCCGACCCCGACCCTCGCGCTTCTTCCTGAAGGACACACATGAGTGACGTTGCCGCGCCCGCGGACGGTTCTTTCGGCTCGACGCCGCCGGACCCGAGCCGCCGCACCTGGATCGCCATCACCTGCGGCGCCGGTGCCGTCGGCGGTGTGTTCACGGCGGTGCCCTTCGTGCGCAGCTTCGAGCCCTCCGAGCGTGCGCGCGCCGCCGGCGCGCCGGTGGAGGTCGACCTCGGCGCGCTGGCACCGGGCGAGAAGATCACCGTCGAGTGGCGCGGCAAGCCGGTGTGGATCCTGCGGCGCACCAAGGAGATGCTCGAGTCGCTGAAGAAGGACGAGGCCGAGCTCGCCGACCCCGATTCCAATCGCACGCAGTTCCCGACGCCGCAATACGCGAAGAACGAGTGGCGCTCGATCAACCCCGAGTACCTGGTGCTGATCGGCATCTGCACGCACCTGGGCTGCGTGCCGGTGGACCGTTTCACCCCCGGAGCGCAGCCTTCGCTGCCCGCCGACTGGCCGGGCGGCTTCTTCTGCCCCTGCCACGGCTCGACCTTCGACCTCGCCGGCCGCGTGTTCAAGAACAAGCCCGCGCCCGACAATCTCGAGGTGCCGCCGTACATGTTCCTGTCGGACACGAAACTGCTCATCGGCGAGACAAAGAAGGCCTGACGAGAATCCGCTGCCGGCGCGCGCCGCCGGCGAGGTCCCGCACACCCCGAGGTCGCAATGGCTGAATTCAAGGACGCCCCGCCCGGCGCATCGCTGCTCGTGCAGAGCACGGTCTGGCTCGAGAACCGCTTCCCGACCCTGTTCGCCGAGTACAAGAAGCACCTGTCGGAGTACTACGCGCCGAAGAACTTCAACTGGATGTACTTCTTCGGCTCGCTGGCGCTGCTGGTGCTGGTGATCCAGATCGTCACCGGGATCTTCCTGACGATGAACTACAAGCCCGACGCGGCGCTGGCCTTCGCGTCGGTCGAGTACATCATGCGAGACGTGCCGTGGGGCTGGCTGATCCGCTACATGCACAGCACCGGCGCGAGCGCGTTCTTCATCGTCGTCTACATGCACATGTGGCGCGGCCTCGTCTACGGCAGCTACCGCAAGCCGCGCGAGCTGGTGTGGATCTTCGGCTGCATGATCTTCCTCGCGCTGATGGGCGAGGCGTTCATGGGCTACCTGCTGCCGTGGGGCCAGATGAGCTACTGGGGCGCGCAGGTCATCATCAACCTGTTCTCGGCCATCCCGTTCGTCGGCCCCGACCTCGCGATCCTGATCCGCGGCGACTACGTCGTCGGCGACGCCACGCTCAACCGCTTCTTCGCCTTCCACGTCATCGCCGTGCCGCTGGTGCTGCTGGGCCTGGTGGTGGCGCACCTGCTGGCGCTGCACGACGTGGGCTCGAACAACCCCGACGGCATCGAGATCAAGGCGAAGAAGAGCCCGAAGACCGGCATCCCGCTCGACGGCATCCCGTTCCATCCGTACTACACGGTGCACGACATGATCGGGGTCAGCGTGTTCCTGCTCGCCTTCGCCGCTGTCGTGTTCTTCGCGCCCGGACTCGGCGGCAACTTCCTCGAATACAACAACTTCATCCCCGCCGATCCGCTGCAGACGCCCGCCCACATCGCCCCGGTGTGGTACTTCACGCCGTACTACTCGATGCTGCGCGCCACCACCGACGTCATGGTGACGATCCTGGTCGGCCTGACGCTGGTGGCCGGCGTGCTGGCGCTGCTGTTCGGCGGTTTCGGCACCAAGGGCAAGATCGGCGTCGCGGTCGCGGCGATCGTGCTGGCCGCGCTGCTCGAGACCTTCGACGCCAAGTTCTGGGGCGTGGTCGTGATGGGCGCCTCGGTGCTGATCTTCTTCGCGCTGCCCTGGCTCGACCGCAGCCCGGTGAAGTCGCTGCGCTACCGTCCGCGCTGGAACATCCTGCTGTACGCGCTGTTCGTGCTCGTCTTCTTCGTGCTCGGCTACCTCGGCATGAAGCCGCCGTCGGCCACCGGTACCGTGATCTCGCAGGCCGGGACGCTCTTTTACTTCGGCTTCTTCCTGCTGATGCCGTGGTGGAGCCGCATCGGCGAGTTCAAGCCGGTGCCCGATCGCGTGGTCTTCAAACCGCACTGAGTGGCGGCGGAATGCTCAGCATGAACACGATCAACAAGATTCTCGTCGCGTTGCTTGCAGCGCTTGCCCTGGCCGGCGGCCCGGCGCGCGCTGCGAGCGACGGCATGGTGTGGGACAAGTTCCCGAGCGAGCGCGCGACCAATGTCGAAGCGCTGCAAAACGGCGCCAAGCTGTTCGTCAACTACTGTCTGAACTGCCATGCCGCGGCCTTCATGCGCTACAACCGCATGCAGGACATCGGACTCACCGAGCAGCAGATCAAGGACAACCTGATCTTCACCGGCGCCAAGGTCGGCGAGACCATGCGCATCGCGATGAACCCGAAGGACGCCAAGGCCTGGTTCGGCGGCACCCCACCCGACCTGACGCTGGTGGCACGCTCGCGCGCCGACGCCTCCAAGGGCAGCGGGGCCGACTACCTGTACACCTACCTGCGCAACTACTATCGCGACGACACCAAGCCCACCGGCTGGGACAACCGTGCCTTCCCGAGCGTGGGCATGCCGCACGTGCTGTGGCAACTGCAGGGCCAGCAGCGTGCGCTGTTCGTCGAGCAGAAGGATCCGCACGACCCGAGCCTCACGCTGCAGGTCTTCCAGGGCTACCAGCAGATCACGCCGGGCACGCTGACGCCGGAGCAGTACAACCTGGCGGTGGCCGATCTGGTCGCATTCATGCAGTGGATGGCCGAGCCGGCGCAGCACCATCGCGTGCGCGTCGGCGTGTGGGTCATGCTGTTCCTCGGTGTGTTCACGCTGATCGCCTGGCGCCTCAATGCGGCGTTCTGGAAGGACGTCAAGTAGCCGAGAATGCCTGCCGTGGCGCGCGGCTTGGCAGCGCGCCCGCGGCGCCGCGCAGTGGGACGAGCCCCGGGCGCCCACTGCGCTTTTGCTTTGAGCCGGCCTTGTGCTCGTCCCGGCCCGCCCCGGCGCGCGTCGGCCGGGTCCGAGACCGCAACGGCGCGCGCCGTGATCCGAACCTCCCGCTCGAGAGCCTGCTGCCATGATGGTGCTTTACTCCGGAACCACCGACCCCTACTCGCACCGCTGCCGCTTCGTGCTCTTCGAGAAGGGCATGGACTTCGAGATCCGCGACGTCGACGTCTTCGCCAAGCCCGAGGACATCGCGCTGATGAACCCGTACAACGAGGTGCCGATCCTGGTCGAGCGCGACCTCATCCTGTACGAGAGCCACATCATCAACGAGTACATCGACGAGCGCTTCCCGCACCCGCAGCTGATGCCCGGCGACCCGGTGGCGCGCGCGCGCGTGCGCCTCTTTCTCTTCAATTTCGAGAAGGAGCTGTTCTCCAACGTCAACCTCCTCGAGGGCCGCGGCGTCAAGGCCACCGAGAAGCAGCTCGAGCGCGCGCGCGAGCAGATCCGCGACCGCCTCACGCAGCTGGCGCCCATCTTCCTGAAGAACAAGTACATGCTGGGCGACGACTTCAGCATGCTCGACGTGGCGATCGCGCCGCTCTTGTGGCGCCTCGACTACTACGGCATCGACCTCAGCAAGAACGCGGTGCCGCTGCTCAAGTACGCCGAGCGCATCTTCTCGCGCCCGGCGTACATCGAAGCGTTGACGCCGTCCGAGAAGGTGATGCGCAAGTAGCCGCGCGCGCCGCCCCGCCTGCGATGAGCCCCGCCGGATCGGACGCCCAGGGCAGCTCCACGCGCCCGTACCTGCTGCGCGCGCTGCACGACTGGTGCACCGACAACGGTTTCACGCCGTACATCGCGGTGCAGGTCGACGCCAGCGTGCAGGTGCCGCCCGAGTACGTGAAGGACCACGAGATCGTGCTCAACATCGGTTTCGAGGCGACCTCGGGGCTTGACCTGGGCAACGAGTTCATCGCCTTCAAGGCGCGCTTCGGGGGTGTCGCGCGCGAGATCGTCATCCCGGTCGATCACGTGGTCGCGATCTATGCGCGCGAGAACGGGCAGGGCATGGCCTTTCCGATGGCGAGCGAAGCGAGCGAGGATGCCGCGGCACCGGCCGAGCCGGGCGTCGCCGCGGGTTCGCGCGGCCTGCGGCTGGCCACGAGCGAGGTCGAAGGGGGTGCCCCGGACACGACCGCCGGCGAAGATCGGCCGCAACCCGCGCAGCCGCCCGCGCCGACCGAGCCCACGCCGCCCGGTGGCGGCCGCCCGACCCTCAAGCGCATCAAGTGAGGCACGCCGCCGCCGGCGGCACCTGGCACCGCAGGCCGGCACCTACAATTTCGCGCGCGCCGGCTTAGCTCAGCTGGTAGAGCACCCGCCTTGTAAGCGGAAGGTCGTCAGTTCGACTCTGACAGCCGGCACCACGGCAGCGCCCGCGGCCTCGATCGGGGCCGATCGGCCGCCGGCCGCCGCGTGCGACGGCGTGCGACCGCTTGCGATCGCGAGCGGCCGGTGCGAGCGGCCGGCTGTCGGCGTGCCGCAGGCCGCTCATCGACCGGCCCCAGTGGCGGGCCGCACCTTGATCTTCACCGCCGGCCCGCTCCAACCTCCGGCCCTCAGAGCCGCCTCGACGTGCGGCAGGCATTGGCGCAGCTTGGCCGCCGCCGCTGCGTGATCGGCGAGCAGCACCCAGGCCGTGTCGTCGAGCGGACCGGCGCGCAGTGCGCCGGCCAGTCCTGCGGGCAGCACCGGCATGATCGCGGCCAGCCGCGCCTCGGACTCGCGCACGCGCGCCAGCAGTCCGGCCAGCGGCGCGTTGCGCTCGAGCGCGCGCGCCACGGTCTGGGTGAGGGCGGCAGGAGCGGGGCGGCGCGGCGGCGGCTTCACGCGGTCAGTCTAGTCCTGGCGCACGTTTGCGCTTGCGGCTTGCCGTGGCCGCTGCACGGCGCGCGCGGCGGCGTCATCCGCGGGTTTGCCCCGATGGGATACAGGCGCAGATGGTAGACTGGAGCGTTTTTCGTGCGTGCGGCGTTGCGCCGCATCACGATCGGCTCGGGAGCCGCGTCCCGGACACGGCACCTCGCCGTTCGGCGTCGCGCCCTCGAGCCGCGCCGACGTTCCGACGACGCCCGATGGCGCCCGCGGCGCGCCGGCGCCGTGCCGCATCGAACCGAACCGGACACCCGCCGCATGGTCCCCAAGTTCATGACCGCCATCTTCGGCAGCCGCAACGATCGGCTGCTGAAGACCTACCGCAAGAGCGTCGAGAGCATCAACGCGCTCGAGCCCCAGTACGAGCAGCTCGACGACAACGCGCTGCGCGCCAAGACCGCAGAGTTCCGCGAGCGCCTGGCCAAGGGCGCCACGCTCGACGAACTCCTGCCCGAGGCCTTCGCCGTCGTGCGCGAGGCCGGCAAGCGCGCGCTCAGGATGCGCCACTTCGACGTGCAGCTGGTCGGCGGCATCGCGCTGCACCAGGGCAAGATCGCCGAGATGCGCACCGGCGAGGGCAAGACGCTGGTGGCCACGCTGCCGGTGTACCTGAACGCGCTCGCCGGCAAGGGTGTGCACGTGGTGACGGTCAACGACTACCTCGCGCGGCGCGACGCCGAGTGGATGGGGCGCCTGTACGGCTTCCTCGGCCTGACCGTGGGCGTCAACGTGCCCGGCATGGGACGCGAGGAGAAGCAGGAGGCGTTCGGCGCCGACGTCACCTACGGCACCAACAACGAATTCGGCTTCGACTACCTGCGCGACAACATGGTGCTCGACGTGCGCGACCGCGTCGCGCGCGGCCTGAACTACGCCATCGTCGACGAGGTCGACTCGATCCTGATCGACGAGGCGCGCACGCCGCTCATCATCAGCGGCCAGGCCGAGGATCACACCGAGCTGTACGTGCGCATCAACGCCATCGTGCCGGGCCTGAAGAAGCAGATCGGCGAGGCCGACCCGCGCACCGGCGAGGGCGTCGTCGAGCCGGGCGACTTCACCGTCGACGAGAAGACGCACCAGATCTTCCTCACCGAGGACGGTCACGAGAAGGCCGAGCGGCTGCTGACCCAGGCCCAGCTGCTGGCCGAGGGCGCGAGCCTGTACGACGCCGCCAACATCGCGCTCATGCACCACGTGTACGCGGCGCTCAGGGCCAACCACCTCTATCACCGCGACCAGCACTACGTGGTGCAGGCGGGCGAGGTGATCATCGTCGACGAGTTCACCGGCCGCCTGATGACGGGGCGGCGCTGGAGCGACGGCCTGCACCAGGCGGTCGAGGCCAAGGAAGGCGTGCCGATCCAGAGCGAGAACCAGACGCTCGCCTCGGTCACGTTCCAGAACTACTTCCGCATGTACGGCAAGCTCGCCGGCATGACCGGCACCGCCGACACCGAGGCCTACGAATTCCAGGAGATCTACGGCCTGGAGACGGTGGTCATCCCGCCCAACAAGCCCACCATCCGCAAGGACGACAACGACCTCATCTACAAGACCACCAAGGAGAAGTACGACGCGGTGGTCCAGGACATCCGCGACTGCCACGAGCGCGGCCAGCCGGTGCTGGTGGGCACGACCTCGATCGAGAACTCCGAGGTGCTGAGCAAGCTGCTCACGCAGGCCAAGCTGCCGCACCAGGTGCTCAACGCCAAGCAGCACGCCAAGGAGGCCGAGATCGTGGCCCAGGCCGGACGGCCGAAGATGATCACGATCGCCACCAACATGGCCGGCCGCGGCACCGACATCGTGCTCGGCGGCAACGTCGAGAAGCAGGTGCAGCTGCTCGAGGACGACCCCGAACTCGGCGACGACCAGAAGAAGGCGCGCGCGCGCCAGCTCGAGGACGAGTGGCAGAGCCTGCACGAGCAGGTGGTGGCCGTGGGCGGGCTGCGCATCGTGGCCACCGAGCGCCACGAGAGCCGGCGCATCGACAACCAGCTGCGCGGCCGCTCGGGCCGCCAGGGCGACCCGGGCGCGAGCCGCTTCTACCTGAGCCTGGACGACCAGCTGATGCGCATCTTCGCCGGCGAGCGCGTGAAGGCGATCATGGAGCGCCTGAAGATGCCCGAGGGCGAGGCGATCGAGGCCGGCATCGTCAACCGTTCGATCGAGAGCGCGCAGCGCAAGGTCGAGGCGCGCAACTTCGACATCCGCAAGCAGCTGCTCGAGTACGACGACGTCGCCAACGACCAGCGCAAGGTCATCTACCAGCAGCGCAACGAGATCCTCGA
>JAFECX010000083.1 GCA_018241895.1 Pseudomonadota bacterium | reverse complement strand
GGCGCGCGGAATCCAGTAGCCGAGCAGCGCCGCGCCCAGCAGCGCCACGCCGCCGGTGGCCGCAATGCCCGCGGCCAGAGTCGCGGCGGCCGTCACCGCCGACAGCAACGCGGGCCCGGCGGTGCCGCCGACATCGGACAGCAGCCGCCACACGCCCAGGAAATGCGCGCGCCCGCGCGCCGGCGAGTGATCGGCGCCCAGCGTCATCACGATGCCCGAGCCCAGCCCGTTGCCGAAGCCCAGCAGCAGCGCCGCGAGCAGGAACGGCGTGGCCGAGGCGGTGAGCGGCATCGCGCACAGCGCCAGCCCCATGACGAGCATGCACGGCACCGCCGCCCAGCGGCGGCCCTTGAGGTCCATCAGCTGGCCCGCCGGGTAGAAGATGAGCATGTCGACGGCGTTGGACAGCCCGTAGACGAGCGCCGCGCCGGCGGCATCGAGGCCGATGTGCACGGCCCACAGCGGGATGATCGCCTGGCGCGCGGCGCGCACCGCGCTGATCGTCACCACGCCCAGGCCGAGCGTGACGAAGACCGTGCGGTGCCCGGCCACGACCTGGCGCAGCGTCGGCCCGGCATCGGCGGCGGCGGCGTTCGCCGCCGCGTCGCCCGGCAGGTCGGCCAGCCCCGCGGCCAGCAGCGCCGCCGCCAGCAGCGCGACGATGCCCACCCACCAGGCGCCGGCCAGCCCGACGAAGTGCATGAGCGCGGCGGCCGCGAACGGCCCGACGAACATCCCGATGCGCAGCACGCCGCCCAGCGTCGACATGGCGCGCGCGCGCAGATGCGCCGGCACGGCCTCGGTGAGATAGCTCATGCGCGCCAGGCCGAACACCGCCGCCGCCATGCCGACCATCACGATGCCGGCCGCGAAGCTCGTGATGCCCGGCGCCACCAGGCACAGCAGCATGCCCAGCGCGCCCCAGACCGAGGCGCCGACGATGGCCCGGCGCTCGCCGTGGCGCGCGGTGATCAGTGAGGCGGGCAGGTTGCTCGCCAGCGAGCCGATGCCCAGCAGCGTGACGACGAACGCGGCCATCGGGACCGAGCCGCCGAGATCGCGCACCGCCAGCGGCACCGCCGGCAGGATCGCGCCTTCTCCCAGGCCGAACAGCAGCGAAGGACCGAAGGCGGCGACGGCGATCTTCCTGAAGCTGAACGGCTGCGCTGCCACGCGGCAAAGATAGCATCGGGGCGACGACAGGCGCAGGAGGACGGGCATGGACTTCGAAGGCCGCTGCGTGATGGTGAGCGGCGCCAGCGGCAACCTCGGGCGCGCGCTGGCGCGCGTGTTCGCGGCCCGCGGCGCCCGGCTCGTGCTGCTGGGCTCGCGCGCCGAGAGCCTGGCGCGCGCCTTCGGCAGCGGCGACGAGCGGCGCCTGCTGGTGCCGGCCGACCTGCTCGATGCGCGCCAGGTCGAGGCGGCCGCCGCGGCCGCGATCGGGCGCTACGGCCGCATCGACGTGCTGTGCAACCTGGCCGGCGGCTTCGGCATGGGCCCGGCGGTGCACGAGACGCCGCCGGCCGACTGGGACCACCTCATGAACCTGAACGTGCGCACGCTGCTGCACACGGCGCACGCCATCGTGCCGCGCATGCTCGCCGCCGGCGGCGGGCGCATCGTCAACGTCGGCGCCTACGCGGCGCGCGCGGGCGCGGCCGGCATGGGCGCGTATGCGGCGTCCAAGGCGGCGGTGCTGCGCCTCACCGAGTCGATGTCGGCCGAGCTGCGCGAGCGCGGCATCAACGTCAACTGCGTGCTGCCGACGATCATCGACACGCCCGAAAACCGCGCCGCGATGCCCACCGCCGATCCGGCGCGCTGGGTGGCGCCGGCCGATCTCGCCGAGGTGATCGCCTTTCTCGCGTCGGATGCGGCGCGCGCGGTGCACGGCGCCGCGCTGCCGGTGACCGGGCTGAGCTGAACGCACGGCACACGACGACGCACCACGACACGCCACGGCACGCCACGGCACATCACATCACCTCACACCACGCCCCATGTCCAACCGCCTTTCCACGATCACGACCCGCACCGGCGACGACGGCAGCACCGGCCTGGGCGACGGCAGCCGCGTGCCCAAGAGCCATCTGCGCATCGCCGCCATCGGCGACGTCGACGAGCTCAACTCGGGGCTCGGCGTGCTGCTCGCCGAGCCGCTGCCCGAGGACGTGCGCGCGCTGCTGGTGACGATCCAGCACGAGCTGTTCAACCTCGGCGGCGAGCTGGCGATCCCGGGCTCGGAACTCGTCAAGACCGAAGCGGTCGCGCGGCTGGACGAGGCCATCGGGCACCACAACGCCGCGCTGCCGCGGCTGGCCGAGTTCATCCTGCCCGCCGGCACGCGCAGCGCCGCGCTCGCGCATCAGAGCCGCACCGTGGCGCGCCGCGCCGAACGCACGCTGGTGGCACTGGGTGCAGCCGAGACGCTGAACCGGCCGCCGCAGCACTACCTCAACCGCCTGTCGGACCTGCTGTTCGTGCTCGCGCGCGTGCTCAACCGGGCCAACCTCGACGGCAAGGCGGGCGACGACGTCTACTGGAAGAGCGAGCGGCTGGCGCGTTCGCAGCCAGGCTGAGCGCGAGCGCCGGCGCGCCCGGCGCACATGCCCGGCACCACGGGCGCGCGCTCAAAACCTGTGAATGGATCGGTCGCGCCCGGGCGGCGCGACAGGACGGCCCTGATCAAGGCGCAGCGCCCAGCCCTGTCGCGCGATGGGGCGAGCATTTGCAACGCCGAGCGGGGGCGTCAGGGCGCGTCGAGCGGGCGTGAGTGGTTCGTTCACGGGTTCTCAGTGCCGACGCCGCGCGCGCACCGCGGCCGCCAGCTCGCGCAGCACCTGCACCGAATCGTCCCAGCCCAGGCAGGCGTCGGTGATGCTCTTGCCGTACTCGAGCCGGGCCGGGTCGTCCTTGCCGGGCGTGAACTTCTGGTGGCCTGGCAGCAGATGGCTCTCGACCATCACGCCGACGAGGCTGCGCGTGCCCGCGGCGAGCTGCGCGGCCACGTCGCGCACGACCTCGATCTGGCGCTGGTGCTGCTTGCTCGCGTTGGCGTGGCTGGCGTCGATCATGAGCCGGCATTCGAGCCGCGCGGCCTCGATCTCCTGGCACGCCGCGGCCACGCTTGCCGCGTCGTAGTTGGGTCCGCGCGTGCCGCCGCGCAGGATGACGTGGCAGTCCTTGTTGCCGCGCGTGCGCACGATCGCCACCTGCCCGTTCTTGTGCACCGACAGGAAGTGGTGCGCGCGCGCCGCCGACTGCAGCGCGTCGATGGCGATGCGGATGTTGCCGTCGGTGCCGTTCTTGAAGCCGATCGGTGCCGACAGCCCCGAGGCCAGCTCGCGGTGGACCTGGCTTTCGGTGGTGCGCGCGCCGATCGCGCCCCAGGAGATCAGGTCGCCGATGTACTGCGGGCTGATGACGTCGAGGAATTCGCTGCCCGCCGGCACGCCCAGCCGGTTGATGTCCATCAGGAGCTGGCGCGCGATGCGCAGGCCCTCGTCGATGCGGTAGCTCTCGTCGAGGTAGGGGTCGTTGATGAGCCCCTTCCAGCCGACCGTGGTGCGCGGCTTCTCGAAGTACACGCGCATCACGATCTCGAGGTCGTCGGCGTGGCGCTCGCGCTCGGCCGCGAGGCGGCGCGCGTACTCCAGCGCCGCCTCGGGGTTGTGGATCGAGCACGGCCCGATCACCACCAGCAGCCGGTCGTCCTCGCGCCGCATGATGCGGCCGATGCGCGCGCGCGTCTCGCCGATCAGCGTCTCGATGGGCGTGCCCGCGATCGGGAAGAAACGGATCAGGTGCTCGGGCGGCGGCAACGGCGTGATGTCGCGGATGCGCTGGTCGTCGGTGCGGCTGGTGCGCTCGGCGAGGGCCAGCCGCTCGGCCAGGCGCTCGTCGATGCTGGGTCTGGGGCTCATCGCGGTGATCTCGGGTGGGGTGGGGTGGCGCGAGGGCAACAAAAAACCGCCGGGGTCGCCGGCGGTGGGTCTGGGGTGCTGCGCTGTGCTCGTCGCGTGCTCAGGGCTCTCCAGCCGCCGGATGGGGCGAGATCCGAAAGTACGCAAAGAAGACGGCGCGCAGCATGGAACGAATGCTAGCACGCGCGCCGTGACGGCACGCTGGGCCCCCGCGCGGCCGCCGCTGCGCGCCGGGCGGCGGCGCGAGCGCCGTCGCGCCGGTGCAGCGCGCCCCGTCAATACGCGCGGGCATCGAAGCCGGCCCCCTGCAGCGCCGCCAGCACCTCGCCCACATGGGCCGGGTTGCGCGTCTGCAGCACGACCTCGACCTCGACGTTCTGCGCCGGCAAGGCGCTGAACGCGCGCTGGTGGTGCACCTCGTCGATGTTGGCGCCGGCCGCGGCGATCACGGCGGTGATGCGCGCCAGCACGCCCGGCGTGTCGCGCGCGCCGATGCGGATGCGCACCAGGCGCCCGGCGCGCACCATGCCGCGCTGGACGATGGCCGCCAGCAGCAGCGGATCGATGTTGCCGCCGCTCAGCACCAGAGCGACGTTGCGCCCGGCAAAGCGCGCCGGCTCGCGCAGCAGCGCCGCCAGCCCGGTGGCGCCCGCCCCCTCGACCAGCGTCTTCTCGACTTCGAGCAGCATCACGATGGCGTGCTCGATGTCGCCCTCGTCGACCAGCATCAGGTCGTCGACGCGCTCGCGCACCAGGCGTTGCGTGAGCCGCCCCGGGCGCCCGACGGCCACCCCTTCGGCGATCGTGCTCGTGCCCTGCGGGTGCCGCGTGCCCTTGATGGCGTTGACCATCGCCGGAAAGCGCATCGTCTGCACGCCGACGACCTCGATCTGCGGCTTCAGGTGCCGCGCCGCGGTGGCGATGCCGGCGATCAGGCCGCCGCCGCCCACCGGCACCACCAGCACGTCGAGCGCGGGCTGCGCGCGCAGCATCTCGATGCCGATCGTGCCCTGGCCGGCGATCACCAGCGCATCGTCGAACGCCGGCACGAAGACCAGGCCGTCGCGCGCCGCCATCGCCACCGCGGTCTCGCGCGCCTCGTCGAAGGTCTCGCCGGCCAGCACCACCTCGGCGCCGAAGCCGCGCGTGCGCTCGACCTTGACCGCGGGGGTGGACTGCGGCATCACGATCACCGCGCGCAGGCCCAGGCGCTGCGCATGGTGCGCCACGCCCTGCGCGTGGTTGCCGGCCGAGGCCGCGATCACGCCCTCGGGCGCCGGCGCACCGGGGGCGACCAGCGACATGAGCTTGTTGAGCGCGCCGCGTTCCTTGAACGAGGCGGTGAACTGCAGGTTCTCGAACTTCAGGAAGACGCGCGCGCCGACGATCTCGCCCAGCGTGCGGCTCTCGACGCAGGGCGTCTCGAGCACCTGCTGCGCGAGCCGCGCCGCCGCGGCCTCGATGTCTGCATAGCTGACGTCGTCGGCCGCGGCCGCGTCGCTCAAGCCGTGCCCCCGACCGTCAGGCGCTCGATGCGCAGCGTCGGCTGGCCCACGCCCACCGGCACGCTCTGACCTTCCTTGCCGCAGGTGCCGACGCCGGTGTCGAGCTGCAGGTCGTTGCCGATCATCGTCACCCGCCTCAGCGCGTCGGGGCCGTTGCCGATGAGGGTGGCGCCCTTGACCGGGTACTGGATGCGGCCCTTCTCGACCCAGAACGCCTCGCTGGCCGAGAACACGAACTTGCCGCTCGTGATGTCGACCTGGCCGCCGCCGAAGTTGGTCGCGTACAGCCCGCGCTCGATGCTGGCGACGATCTCGTCGCGGCTGCGCCGGCCCGCCAGCATGTAGGTGTTGGTCATGCGCGGCATCGGCACGTGCGCGTAGCTCTCGCGGCGGCCGTTGCCGGTGGGCTTGACGCCCATCAGCCGCGCGTTGAGGCTGTCTTGCATGTACGCGCGCAGGATGCCGTCCTCGATCAGCACGTTGCGCTGCGTGGCATGGCCTTCGTCGTCGACGTTGAGCGAGCCGCGGCGCTCGGCCAGCGTGCCGTCGTCGAGCACGGTCACGCCCTTGGCCGCGACGCGCTTGCCCAGGCGCGCGCTGAAGGCGCTGCTGCCCTTGCGGTTGAAGTCGCCTTCCAGCCCGTGGCCCACCGCTTCGTGCAGCAGCACGCCGGGCCAGCCCGGGCCGAGCACCACCGTCATCTCGCCGGCCGGCGCCGGGCGACTCTCCAGGTTGGTGAGCGCGGCGTTGACCGCCTGATCGACATAGCCGGCGACGACCGCGTCGCAGAAGTGGCCGAGGCCGAGACGCCCGCCGCCGCCCCCGCTGCCGACCTCGCGCCGGCCGTCCTGCTCGGCGATCACGGTCACCGACAGGCGCACCAGCGGCCGCACGTCGGCCGCGCGCGTGCCGTCCAGCCGCGCCACCAGCACGACGTCGTGCTCGGCGGCCAGCGCGGCCATGACCTGCACGATGCGCGGATCCTTGGCGCGCGCGAGCCTTTCCACCTTCTCGAGCAAGGCCACCTTCTGCGTGCTGTCGAGCGTGCCGATCGGATCGGCGGGTGCGTACAGCGCGCGGCTGGCGGCCGGGCGCGGCGCGCGCGCGACCTTCACGCGCCGCTGCTGGCCGGCGGCGGCGATCGTGCGCACGGTGCGCGCGGCTTCGAGCAGCGAGCCTGCCGACAGGTCGTCGCTGTACGCGAAGGCGGTCTTCTCGCCGTGCACGGCGCGCACGCCGACGCCCTGGTCGATGCTGAAGCTGCCGCTCTTGACGATGCCCTCCTCGAGGCTCCAGCTCTCGTGGCGCGTGGTCTGGAAATACAGGTCGGCGTCGTCGACGCGGTGCGCGGCGATCGTCGCCAGCGCCTGCGCGATCGTGCCTTCGCCCAGATCGAACGGGGTGAGCAGGAGCCGCTCGGCGACGGCCAGGCGTTCGATCGTGGGTTCGCGCGTGATCATCCGGGAGCTTCCTGCATGTGGGGACGGATCGGGTGCGGCCCGAATTCTAGGAGTCGGCCGCCGGCTCCGCTTCACTGGGGACGCAGCGCGAGCGCGCGCGCGTACAGCGCGTTGCGAGGCGCGCCACTGATCGCGCCGGCCAGCGCCACCGCCTGCTTGAGCGGCAGCTCGGCGAGCAGCAAGGCGAGCGTGCGCTCGGCCGCGGGATCGAGCGGCGCCTCGGCTGCCGGCGCCGCGCGCGCGGGCGCCGGTGCCCGCGCGTGCAGCACGAGCACGAACTCGCCGCGCCGGCGCTGCCCGTCGCCGGCCAGCCAGCCCGGCAGCTCGGCCGCCGGGCGCGTCAGCACGGTCTCGAACTGCTTGGTCAGCTCGCGCGCCAGCGTCACGCGGCGTGCCGGCTGCTGCGCGGCCAGCGTCTCGAGCAGCGCGGCGATGCGGTGCGGCGCCTCGAACAGCACCACCGTGCCCGGCTCGGCGGCCAGGGAGGCGATCGCGGCGCCGCGCTCGGCGCCCTTGCTCGGCAGGAAGCCGACGAAGCGAAAGCCCTCGCCGTGCACGTCGCCGGCCACCGCCAGCGCGGCCAGGGCGCTGCTCGGGCCCGGCACCGGCACCACGCGATGGCCGGCCGCGGCCACCGCCGCCACCAGCCGCGCGCCGGGATCGGAGACCGCCGGCGTGCCGGCGTCGCTGACGTAGGCCACCGCCTGGCCGGCGGCCAGCCGCGCGCACAGCGCGAGCGCGGCGTCGCGCTCGTTGTGCGCATGCAGCGCGACCAGCGGCCTGGCGAGCGCAAGATGCGCCAGCAGCCGGGCGGCCACGCGCGTGTCCTCGGCCGCAACCGCGTCGACCTGGCCGAGCACGTGGATCGCGCGCAGCGTGAGGTCGGCCAGGTTGCCGATCGGCGTGGCCACGACGTACAGTGCGCCGCGATCGAAGCGCTGCGCGCCGGCCGCTTCGGCCGCGGCACGCAGCAGCAAGGAGGCATCGATGTTCGGCAAGGCGGCAGCGCGGTCGGGCCCTGGCACCCCCAAGGGCGTGGGCGACGCGGCCGAGGCGCTGGCGCTGCGCCACCTGCGCGCGCACGGGCTCGACCTCGTGACGCGCAATTATCGGGTGGCGCGCGGGCCGCACGCGCATGCCGGCGAGGTCGACCTCGTGATGCGCGAACCCGACGGCACGCTCGTCTTCGTCGAGGTGCGCGCGCGCCGCGACGACGCGCACGGCGGCGCCGCCGCCAGCATCGGCGCCGCCAAGCGCGAGCGCGTGATCTACGCGGCGCGGCACTACCTGCGCCGCCTGGGCAGCGTGCCGCCGTGCCGCTTCGACGTCGTGGCCATCGACGGCAGCCGGTTGAGCTGGCTGCGGGCGGCCTTCGACGCGTCGTGAGCCCGCGCATGCCGCGCCCGCCACGCGGCGGCCACCTCCGCGGGCTGCGCTGCGACGGGCTGCGCAAGGGTCCGATTGCCCCTGTGCGCCGCAGCACGCCGCCGCGCGTCGGTAAAATCGCGCGCACCGAGGAGCGTTGCGATGGCCGCGCGGGGTCCGCCCGCCGCCACCAGGCTCGGTAAACCCGCCGTCGCGCCGTCCGGCGCCGCGGGCCGGCAACGGCGCTCGCAACCCGCCCGGAGTTGCGTCATGAGCCCCGTCGCCCCACCCCCGCTGCGCCTTGCCGGCCTCGAGCCGCTCACCATCGGCGCGGGGTCGCTGTTCGTCAACATCGGCGAGCGCACCAACGTCACCGGCAGCCGCGCGTTCGCGAAGATGATCCTCGAAGGGCGCTTCGAGGACGCGCTGGCGGTGGCACGCCAGCAGGTCGAGAACGGGGCGCAGATCATCGACGTCAACATGGACGAGGCGATGCTCGACAGCGCGGCCGCGATGGAGCGCTTCCTGAAGCTCGTCGCCGGCGAGCCCGAGATCGCGCGCGTGCCGATCATGATCGACTCGTCCAAGTGGACGGTGATCGAGGCCGGCCTCAAGTGCATCCAGGGCAAGGGCATCGTCAACTCGATCTCGCTCAAGGAGGGCGAGGCCGAGTTCAGGCAGCAGGCGACGCTGGTGCGCCGCTACGGCGCCGCGGCGGTGGTGATGGCATTCGACGAGCAGGGCCAGGCCGACACGCTCGAGCGCAAGTGCGCGATCTGCGCGCGCGCCTACCGCATCCTGGTCGACGAGGTGGGCTTCGCGCCCGAGGACATCATCTTCGACCCCAACGTGTTCGCGATCGCCACCGGCATCGAGGAGCACAACCACTACGCGGTCGACTTCATCGAGGCCACGCGCTGGATCAAGGCGCACCTGCCGGGCGCCAAGGTCTCGGGCGGCATCAGCAACGTGAGCTTCAGCTTTCGCGGCAACGACCCGGTGCGCGAGGCCATCCACACGGTGTTCCTGTACCACGCGATCCAGGCCGGGCTGGACATGGGCATCGTCAACGCCGGCATGGTCGGCGTCTACGACGAGCTCGACGCCGAGCTGCGCGCGCGCGCCGAGGACGTCGTGCTCGACCGCCGGCCCGACGCCGGCGAGCGGCTGCTCGAGATCGCCGAGCGCGCCAAGGGCGCGGCGCGCGACGAGTCGGCGCGCCTGGCCTGGCGCCAGGCGCCGGTGGAGCAGCGTCTGGCGCACGCGCTCGTGCACGGCATCAACGACTTCGTCGTCACCGACACCGAGGAGGCGTGGCGCGCCATCGAGGCGCGCGGCGGGCGGCCGCTGGCCGTCATCGAAGGGCCGCTGATGGACGGCATGAACGTCGTCGGCGACCTGTTCGGCGCCGGCAAGATGTTCCTGCCGCAGGTCGTCAAGAGCGCGCGCGTGATGAAGCAGGCGGTGGCGCACCTGCTGCCCTACATCGAAGCCGAGAAGCAGGCCGCCGCCGACGCCGGTGCCGACATCCGCTCCAAGGGCAAGATCGTCGTCGCCACCGTCAAGGGCGACGTGCACGACATCGGCAAGAACATCGTCACCGTCGTGCTCCAGTGCAACAACTACGACGTCGTCAACCTGGGCGTGATGGTGCCGGCGCGCGAGCTGCTCGAGCGCGCGAAGCTCGAGCAGGCCGACATCGTCGGCGTCTCCGGGCTCATCACGCCGAGCCTCGAGGAGATGCAGCACGTCGCGGCCGAGATGCAGCGCGACCCCTGGTTCGGCGAGCGCGCGACGCCGCTGCTGATCGGCGGCGCAACGACGAGCCGCGTGCACACGGCGGTGAAGATCGCGCCGCACTACGACGGGCCCGTCGTCTACGTGCCCGATGCCTCGCGCAGCGTCGGCGTGTGCACCGAGCTGCTGTCCGCGGAGCGCGCCGCGGCCTACGTGGCCGAGACGCGCGCCGACCAGGAGCGCACGCGCACGCTGCACGCGAACAAGAAGGGCACGCCGCTGGTCACGCTGGCCGAGGCGCGCGCCAACAAGACCGCGATCGACTGGGGCGCCTACGTGCCGCCGCGGCCGAAGTTCATCGGCCGCCGCGTGCTGAAGAACTACGACCTGGCCGAGCTTGCCGCCTGCATGGACTGGGGCCCGTTCTTCCAGACCTGGGATCTGGCCGGGCCCTTTCCCGCCATCCTCGACGACGAGGTGGTCGGCGCCGAGGCGCGCCGCGTGCACGCCGACGGCCGCGAGATGCTCGAGCGGATCGTCCAGGGCCGCTGGCTGCAGGCCAACGGCGTGTTCGCGCTGCTGCCGGCCAACACGGTCGACGACGACACGATCGAGCTTTACACGGACGACACGCGCAGCGAGGTGGCGCTGCGCTGGAACCCGCTGCGCGTGCAATCCGTGCGGCCGGTGGTCGATGGCGTCAAGCGCGCCAACCGCAGCCTGGCCGACTTCGTTGCCCCCAAGGGCGTGGCCGACGACTACGTGGGCCTGTTCGCCGTCACCGCGGGGCTGGGCGCCGAGCGCAAGATGGCCGAGTTCCGCGCCGCGCACGACGACTACTCGGTGATCACGCTCGAGGCGCTGGCCGACCGCCTGGCCGAGGCCTTCGCCGAGCGGCTGCACCAGCGCGTGCGCAAGGAGTTCTGGGGCTATGCGGCCGACGAGGCACTCGGCACCGAGGAGCTCATCGCCGAGAAGTACCGCGGCATCCGGCCCGCGCCGGGCTACCCGGCGTGCCCCGACCACACGGTCAAGCGCGACATGTTCCGCCTGCTCGATGCCGAAGAGATCGGCATGAGCATCACCGACAGCTTCGCGATGATGCCGGGGGCGAGCGTGAGCGCCTTCTACCTCGCCCACCCCGCGTCGTGCTACTTCCGGGTCGGCACGATCGGCGAGGACCAGCTGGCCGACTGGGCGCAGCGCATGGGCCTGGCGCTGGACGAGGCGCGCCGGCGGCTGGCGCCGGTGCTGTAGGACGAGGCGCGCCGGCGGCTGGCGCCGGTGCTGCAGGACGAGGCGCGCCGGCGGCTGGCGCCGGTGCTGTGGCGTTGTTCAGTGCGGGTGCGTGGCGTGCTCGCCCGCCTTCAACCGGTACACGGTGCCGCAGTAGGCGCAGCTGCCTTCGCCACTCGCCTCGATGTTGATGTAGACGCGCGGGTGGTGGCTCCACAGCGGCATCTTCGGATTGGGGCAGTAGGTCACGCCAGGGCCGAGCAGGTCGGCGGCGGCGAGTTCGACGGCGGCTTCGGGCGCTTTGTTCATGACGTCACCGACAGGAAACCCGGCCTCAGACCGGACTCAGCCACTCGGCGTACTTCGCGTGGCGGCCGTTGACGATGTCGAAGAACGCGGCCTGGATCTTCTCGGTCACGGGCCCGCGGCTGCCGGCGCCGATCTCGATGCGGTCGAGCTCGCGGATCGGCGTCACCTCGGCCGCGGTGCCGGTGAAGAAGGCCTCGTCGGCGATGTAGACCTCGTCGCGCGTGATGCGCTTTTCCACCAGCGGGATGCCGAGATCGCGGCAGATGTGGAACACCGTGTTGCGCGTGATGCCGTTGAGCGCGCCGGCCGACAGGTCGGGCGTGTAGACCGTGCCGCCCTTGACGACGAACAGGTTCTCACCCGCACCTTCGCTGACGAAGCCCGACGCGTCGAGCAGCAGCGCCTCGTCGTAGCCGTCGTCGGTGGCCTCCATGTTGGCGAGGATGCTGTTCGTGTAGTTGCTCACCGCCTTGGCCTGCGTCATCGTGATGTTGACGTGGTGGCGCGTGTAGCTGCTGGTCTTGACGCGGATGCCGCGCTTCAGGCCCTCCTCGCCGAGGTAGGCGCCCCACGACCAGGCGGCGATCATGAGGTGGACCTTGCAGCCCTTGGGGCTGACGCCCAGCTTCTCGTCGCCGAGCCACGCCAGGGGGCGGATGTAGCAGCTGTCGAGCGCGTTGGCGCGCACCACGTCGCACTGCGCCGCCATCACCTGCTCGGGCGTGTAGGGGATCTTCATGCGCAGGATCTTCGCGCTGTTGAACAGGCGCTCGGTGTGCTCGCGCAGCCGGAACACGGCCGTCTTGCCGCTGGCCGTCTTGTACGCGCGCACGCCCTCGAAGACGCCGCAGCCGTAGTGCAGCGTGTGCGTGAGCACGTGGATCTGGGCGTCGCGCCACTCGACGAGGCGGCCGTCCATCCAGATCCTGCCGTCGCGGTCGGACATCGACATGGGGGCTCCCGGGTGCAGATTGAGCTGCGGATTCTAGGGCGGCGCCTGCGGCGCGCGCTGCAGCGTCCAGGTGATCACGCGCGCGCGGTGCACGACGACGCGCAGCTCGTCGCCGGCGGCGGTGCGCAGCACGCGCAGCGAGCGGCTGAACTGCAGCAGCAGCCAGAACGCGGCGACGGTGAGCGCCGGCACGAGGCCGCGCCCACCCCAGCCGAGGTACCCCGCCGCCAGCGCCGCGAGCGCCGGCAGCCAGCCGACGATGGCGCCGGTCCCGGACAGCGCGGCAACGCTCACCATTCGAGCCGCGGCGTCACCCGCCACCGGCTGCTCGCCCTCATGCGGCACCTTCATGCGGCACCCTCATGCCTCGCGCACCGCCGCGAGCGCCTGCTCGATGCGCTCGACCGGGTGCACCGTCAGGCCCTCGATCGGCTTCTTCGGCGCATTGGCCCTCGGCACCACCGCCACCGAGAAACCGAGCTTGGCTGCTTCCTTCAACCGTTCCTGCCCGCGCGGCGCCGGCCGCACTTCGCCCGCCAGCCCGACCTCGCCGAAGGCGATGAAGCCGCGCGGCAGCGCGCGGCCGCGCAGGCTGCTGGTGATGGCCAGCAGCACCGCGAGGTCGGCCGCCGGCTCGCCGATGCGCACGCCGCCCACCGCGTTGACGAACACGTCCTGGTCCATGCAGCCGACGCCGGCGTGCCGGTGCAGCACCGCCAGCAGCATCGCCAGGCGCTCGCGGTCCAGCCCCACCGACAGGCGCCGCGGGCTCGGCCCGCCGCTGTCGACCAGCGCCTGCACCTCCACCAAGAGCGGCCGCGTGCCCTCGAGCGTGACGAGCACGCAGGCGCCGGGCACCGCAGCGCCCTGCGTCGACAGGAAGATCGCGCTCGGGTTGGCCACGCCCTTCAGCCCGCGCTCGGTCATCGCGAAGACACCGATCTCGTTGACGGCGCCGAAGCGGTTCTTGATCGCGCGCACGAGGCGAAAGCTCGAATGCGTATCGCCCTCGAAGTACAGCACCGTGTCGACGATGTGCTCGAGCACGCGCGGGCCGGCGATCGCGCCCTCCTTGGTCACGTGGCCGACCAGCACCACCGTGATGCCGCTCGCCTTGGCCACGCGCGCGAGCTGCGCCGCGCATTCGCGCACCTGCGCCACCGAGCCCGGCGCCGACGTGAGCTGCTCGGTGTACAGGGTCTGGATCGAGTCGATGACGGCCAGTGCCGGCTGTTCGGCGGCCAGCGTGGCGAGGATCTTCTCGACGTGGATCTCGGCCAGCACGCGCACCGCACGCCCCGCGAGCCCGAGCCGGCGCGCGCGCAGCGCGAGCTGCGCGCCGCTTTCCTCGCCGCTCACGTAGAGCACCTTCATGCGCGCGCTCATCGCGTCGGCCGCCTGCAAGAGCAGCGTGCTCTTGCCGATGCCCGGGTCGCCGCCGATCAGCACCACGCCGCCGGCCACCAGGCCGCCGCCGAGAACCCGATCGAGCGCGGCCTGGCCCGTGTGCTCGTGCTCGACGTGAGCGGCCTCGATCTCGGCCAGCGTGGCCACCGGCTGGCTCTTCGCCAGCGCCTGGAAGCGGTGCCGCCCGCTGCCCGCAGCCGGCTCGGCCACGCTCTCGTCGAGCGTGTTCCAGGCCTTGCAGTGCGGGCACTGGCCGAGCCACTTGAGGCTGGTGCCGCCGCACTCGCGGCAGGTGTAGACGGTCTTGTCGCGCGCCATGACCGGTTCATTGTCGCCCTGCCGGCGGCTCGGAGTTCGAGCCACCGGCATGCGACGATGCGGCCCGCCGCCGTCCCATGGATACCGATCGGCCCATCGCCCACAACCCGGGGCACGCCCTGGTCGACCACCTGAATGCCGTGGCCGGCCTGGCTGCGCGCGGCGCCCCGCCCGGTGCACAGGCCTGGGCGGCCCTGGCCGGGCTCTGGCACGACCTCGGCAAGTTCCGCCCGGGCTTCCAGCGCTACATCCGCCAGGACGAGAACGCGCACATCGAGGGTCGCGGCGTCGCACAGCGCGACAAGAGCCACTCGGCCGCGGGCGCGCTGCACGCGCTGCAGGCAATGGCGAACCGCTTCGGGCCGCCCGGGCGTGCGGCGGGCTGGCTGCTGGCGCACCTGATCGCCGCCCACCACGCCGGCCTGTACGACGCCGCTGCCCTCAAGGATCGCCTGCTCGAAGGCGGCGGCGGCGGCGTCGACAGCGGGCGCGAATATCGCGAAGCGCTGGCCGGATGCACGGCTCACGCATCGGGCCTGCTCGAGCTGCCCGAAGCGTTGGACGCGCGCACGCTGCTGCCCGGCATTCCCGGTCTGCGCGAAGCCGAGCCGCTGGCGCAGGCGCTGTGGCTGCGCATGCTGTTCTCGGCGCTGGTGGACGCCGACTTCCTCGACACCGAGGCGTACCTGGATCGCGGCCGGTCCGAGCGCCGTGCCGGCTTCCCGCCGTTGGCCGAGTACCTCGCCAAGCTGGATGCGCACCTGGATCGCATGGCCGAGCAGGTGCGCGCAAGCGGCCGCCGCGACGCGCCTGTGATGCAGGCGCGCACGCAGGTGCTTGCCGACTGCCGCGCCGCTGCCGTGTCGCCGCCCGGCGTGTTCAGCCTGCAGGTGCCCACCGGCGGCGGCAAGACACTGGCCTCGCTGGCCTTCGCGCTGCGGCACGCGGTCGCGCACGGCCTCCAACGCGTGATCGTCGCCATCCCCTACACCAGCATCGTCGAACAGACCGCCGACGTGCTGGCGGGCATCTTCGGGCGCGACGCGATCGTCGAGCACCACAGCCAGGCCGACGGCGCTGCCGCTGCGGAGACCGCGCGTTCGCGGCTGGCGTGCGAGAACTGGGACGCGCCGCTCGTCGTCACCACCAACGTGCAGTTGTTCGAGAGCCTTTTCGCGGCGCGTACCAGCCGCTGCCGCAAGCTGCACCGCGTGCAGCGCAGCGTGATCGTGCTCGACGAGGCGCAGACGCTGCCGCCACCCTTCCTCCAACCTACGCTCGACGCCCTGCGCCTGCTCGTCGGCCACTACGGCGTCACCCTGGTCTCCTGCACCGCCACGCAGCCGGTGCTCAGCGACATCACCCGCTTCGATCCGCGCGCCAGCCTGCGCGGGCTGACGCGCGGCGGGAACAGGCCGCAAGAGATCGTGCAGGCGGTCGAGCCGTTGTACGAGCAACTCGAACGCGTGCGCCTGCACTGGCCGGCCGATCTGCAGGCGCCGCAGGAGATTGCCGCCATCGCCGCGCGGCTCGCCGCCGAGCCGGCGGCGCTGGCCGTCGTCAACACCCGGCGCGACGCCGCCGAGCTGGTGCACGCACTCGACGCCGCCGCGCCCGACGGCGAGCCCACGCTGCACCTGTCGGCCGCGATGTGCGGCCAGCACCGCGCCGATGCCATTGCCGAGGTGCGCAGGCGCCTCGACGCGCGGCGCGACGGCGCGCCCCGGCCTTTGCGCGTGGCCGCCACGCAGCTGGTGGAAGCCGGTGTGGACATCGACTTTCCCGTCGTCTTTCGTGCGCTCGCCGGCCTGGACGGCATTGCCCAGGCGGCGGGGCGCTGCAATCGCGAAGGCCGCCTGGGCGCCCGGGGCGGGCACGTGGAGGTCTTCGTGCGGCCGATCCCCGCCGTGCTGACCGCGCTCGTGCGCGCCGCGCAGGCCACGCGCTCGGTGCTCGGCCGCACGCGCCCCGACGCGCTGGCACCGCACCTGTTCACCGACTACTTCAAGCACTGGTACGCGCAGTTCGACCCCGACGAAAAGCAGGTGCTCGGCATGCTTCGGCCCCGTCCCGATTTCGACCTGCGGCTGCGTGCCGCGGCCGACGCGTATCGGCTGATCGACGACGAGGACCAGGTGAGCGTCGTCGTGCCGTATGTGCCGGCGGCGGGTGCCGATGAACGCATGACGCTGGCGTTGAGCGCCCTGAAGGCGGGCCATGCCGAGCGCTGGCAGTTGCGCGTATTGCAGCGTTACGCCGTGCAGGCCAGAAGGCGCGAGGTGCAGGCCGGTCTGGCGCGCGGCGACTTCACCGAGCCACTGCCCGGCTGGCTCGTCCTGAACGACGAACAGCGCTACAGCGTGCGCTTCGGGCTGCTGGGCGAAGGCGCGGTATTGGACGCGGCCACGCTCGTTCAGTAGAGTCGGCAAGAGAGGGAGGAACGCAGAAGATGGACCACCGGCGTTTCGTGCTCGACGTCCGTGGCGACTGGGCCTGCTTCACGCGCCCGGAGATGAAGGTCGAGCGCGTCAGCTACGACGTCATCACGCCGTCGGCTGCGCGCGCCGTCTTCGAAGCGATCTTCTACAAGCCGGCCATGCGCTGGCACATGCGGCGCATCGAGGTGCTGGCTCCCGTGCGCTGGATGAACCTGCGGCGCAACGAGGTCGCGTCGGTGCTCTCCACGCGCAACGTGCAGCAGGCGATGAAGCAAGGCCAGGGCGAGCTGGCGCTGTACGTCGACGAGGACCGCCAGCAGCGCGCCGCGCTGCTGCTGCGCGACGTGGCCTACCGCCTGCACGCCGATCTCGTGGTGCAGCCCGACCGCCGCGACCCCGAGCCGCCGGCAAAGTTCTTCGCGATGTTCGAACGCCGCGCGCGAAAGGGCCAGTGCGTGAACCAGCCCTACCTCGGCTGCCGCGAGTTCGCCGCGCGCTGGCGGCTGGTGGACGACCTTGCCGCCGAGCCGTCGCCGATCGCCCAGACGCGCGACCTGGGCTGGATGCTGCACGACCTGGACTTCACGAACCCCGCCGATCCGCAGCCGCGCTTCTTCCGCGCGCAGATGGCCGCGGGGGTGATCGAGGTGCCGCCGTTCGACGGCCGCGAGGTGGCGCAGTGATCCTGCAGGCGCTGGTGGACTACTACGACCGGCGCTGCGCGAGCGGCGATCCGGCGCGGCGACTGCCGGCCTTCGGGCTGGAAGACAAGCTCATCCCTTTCGTCATCGAGCTCGAAGCCGATGGTCGCGTGCGGCAACTGCGCGACACGAGGCAGACAGACGGCAAGCGTTTGCGGGCGCAGAGCTTTCTCGTGCCCCAAGGCGAGAAGAAGACGTCCGGGGTGAAGGCCAATCTGCTGTGGGACAGCGCCGAATACGTGATCGGACTGGAGCGCGGACGCAAGGCCGGCGCCGACCTCGCTGCGGCACCGGCATTTCGGCGGCGCATCGAGGAGCTGCCGCAGGCGGCCCTGGAGGATGCCGGCGTGCGAGCCGTGCTCGCGGCGCTGGATCGGGCGGATTGGTCGACACTGAAGACGCACACGGCCTGGTCGGAGATCGAGGAGACGAATCCGGTCATGACATTCGCGCTGGCCACCGACCACGGCGATCTGGTCTGCCAGAGGCCCGCCGTGCTGCGCGCCTCACGCTCGCAGGCCCGTCCCGACGGCTCGCCCGAGGGCTGGTGTCTCGTGGAAGGCGAAAGGCACCCCGTGGCGCGGCTGCACCCCTCCATCAAGGGCGTGCGCGACGCGCAGACCTCCGGCGCCAACGTGGTGTCGTTCAATGCACGGGCGTTCGAGTCCTACGGCAAGACCGAACGGCAGGGGGAGAACGCACCCGTGGGTGAACGCGCGGCCTTCGCCTACACCACGGCGCTCAATGCCCTGCTCGGCCGCGACTCGCCGAACAAGGTTCAGATCGGCGACGCCACCACCGTCATCTGGGCCGACCGCGACGACAGCATCGAGCCCGAATTGATCGCGCTGTTCGGCGACGACCCCGACGCCCACGTCGATGCCGTGCGCAGGCGCCTGGCCGGCGCCGGCGCCGGCACGCTCGGGGCCGAGGACACCTCGCTGCGCTTCTTCGTGCTGGGCCTGGCGCCCAACGCCTCGCGCATCGCGGTGCGCTTCTGGTTCCACGAGCGCTTCGAGCGCCTGGGCCCGCGCATCCTGCAGCACTTCGACGACCTGCGCATCGTGCGCCAGTCCGACCGCGACGCGGCCACGCCGGCCATGTACTGGCTGCTGCGCGCCATCGCGCCGCAGGGCAAGGCCGACAACGTGCCGCCGCGCCTGGCCGGCGAGTGGCTGCGCGCCATCCTCGAAGGCACGCCGTATCCGCCCGCGCTCCTCAACGCCGCGGTCAATCGCTGCCGCGCCGAACAGGCCAGCGGCAGCTTCGGCGGCAACGTCCCCTATCTGCGCGCCGCCATCCTGAAGGCCTGCATCAACCGCGAGCAGCGCCGCCGCCTCGGCCTGCCGCCCGGCTTCCAGTTCATCCGGGAGGAACTCGACGTGACCCAGACCGATCCCGCCTACCGCCTCGGGCGCCTGTTCGCGCTGCTCGAACGCATCCAGTCGGCGGCGCAACCCGGCATCAACGCCACCATCCGCGACCGCTACTACGGCGCCGCGTCGAGCACGCCCGGGGCCGTGTTTCCCACCCTGATGCGGCTGAAGAACGCGCACCTGAAGAAGCTGACGCCGGGGCTGGAGGCATTCTTCGAAAAGCTGATCGGCGAAGTCTGCGGCAGCCTCGAGGAGCCGATCCTGGCGGAATTCCCACGCCAGCTCGACCTGCATGCCCAGGGCCTGTTCGCGCTCGGCTACTACCACCAGCGGCAGAGCCTGCATGCGCGCAAGGATGCCGCCCCCGACACCGATGCCGCGCCCCAGGAGGACTGATCATGGCCCTTGCCCACCGCTACGACTTCGTGCTGCTGTTCGACGTGAAGGACGGCAACCCCAACGGCGACCCCGACGCCGGCAACCTGCCGCGGCTGGACGCCGAGACCGGCCACGGGCTGGTCACCGACGTGTCGCTCAAGCGCAAGGTGCGCAACTTCGTCGCCATGACGAAGGAACAGGAACAGCGCGACCCCGCCGACGGCGAAAAGCGCTTCGAGATCTACGTTCGAGAGAAGGCCATCCTCAACCTGCAGCATGCGCGCGCCTACTCGGCGCTGAAGCTCGATCCCGTCGAGGCCGAGGTCGAGGACCCGCAGGCCGCCGAAGCGCCGAAGAAGAAGGGCGGCAAGGACAAGCGCAAGGGCAGCGGCGACGAGGTCGAGAAGGCGCGCGCCTGGATGTGCCAGAACTTCTTCGACGTCCGGACCTTCGGCGCGGTGATGTCCACCGGCACCAACGCCGGCCAGGTGCGCGGGCCGGTGCAACTGACCTTCGCCCGCTCGGCCGACCCCGTGGTCGCGCTGGAGCACTCGATCACCCGTGTCGCCGTGGCCACCGAAGCAGAAGCCGAGAAGCAGCAGGGCGACAACCGCACGATGGGCCGCAAGCACACCGTCCCCTACGGCCTGTACCGGGCGCACGGCTTCGTCTCCGCGTTCCTCGCGAAGCAGACCGGCTTCGACGACGTCGATCTCGCGCTGCTGTGGCAGGCGCTGGAGCAGATGTTCGAGCACGACCGCAGCGCGGCGCGCGGCGAGATGAGCACGCGCGGCCTGTATGTGTTCGAGCACGAGAGCGAACTGGGCAACGCGCACGCCCATGCGCTGTTCGACCGCCTGACGATCGGCCGCACCGGCGACGCCGCGGCACCGGCGCGCGAGTTCGGCGCATACTCCGTGACGTTCGACGGCCGCCCGCTCGTCATCGGCGAAAGTGTCGCGGCGGCACCCGGCGTCTCTCTCACCCGAAGAAGCTGAGCATGGACTGGCGCGAGCGCATCGTCTGCGATCCCGACATCCTCGTCGGCAAACCCGCCGTCAAGGGCACGCGCCTGTCGGTGGAATTGATCCTCGGCTGGCTGGCGCAGGGCTGGACACACGAAATGCTGCTGCAGTCGTATCCGCAGCTCGAGCGCGACGACATCCTGGCCGTACTGGCTTTCGCGGCCGACAAGATGCGCGAGGAGTCGTACACGCTCCTGGACAGCCCGGCAGCGTGAGCGCCCCGCTGCTGGCCAACGAGAACTGGCCGCGCCCGGCGCTGTCGGCCCTGCGCGCCGCCGGTCTGGACATTCAGGCGGTCGCCGAACGAATGCCGGGCGCGAGCGATGCCGAGGTGTTGCGCCACGCCGCCGCCCAGGGGCGCTGGGTGCTGACCTTCGATCGCGACTACGGCGAACTCGTCTTTGCGCGCTCGGTGCCGCCACCGCCGGCCATCGTCTACCTCCGGCAGGGCGCCTATGCGCCGGATTGGCCGGCGCGCGTCGTGCTGGATCTCCTCTTGCGGGTCGACTGGGTCAGCGGCCACCTGGTCGTCGTCGATGGCCGTTCGGTGCGCCGCCGTGCCCTGCCGCTCGCCGCGTGAGCGCCGCCGACACACTGCCGATCTCCGCCCTGCAGCACTGGGCCTACTGCCCGCGCCAGTGCGGGCTGATCCTTCTCGAGCAAGCCTTCGACGACGACGTGAACACGCTGCGCGGGCAGGCGGTGCACGCCCTGGTCGATCGGCCCGGCTTCGAGGTGCGCCGCGGCCTGCGGGTGGAGCGCGCGCTGCCACTGTTCCACGACGACCTGGGGCTGCTCGGCAAGGCCGACACCGTGGAGTTCGAGGCCGATGGCACGCCGTATCCCGTGGAATACAAGCAGGGCTCACGCCACAAGGCCGCCGCCGTCGCCGCGTGCGACGACCTGCAGTTGGCTGCGCAGGCACTGTGCCTCGAGGAAATGACCGGGCGCAGCGTGCCCGAGGGCGCGCTGTACTACGCCAGTTCGAAGCGCCGTCGCGTCGTCGCCATCGACGCCGCCCTGCGCGCACACGTCGCCGAAACGGCAAACGACGTGCGGGCGATGCTGCAAGGCGGCCGCCTGCCGCCGCCCACGACGCAGCACAGCCGCTGCCGGGGCTGCTCGCTGCGCGATCGCTGCCAGCCCGAGGCCTGGCGCCGGCTTGCCGTCGCGCCCGCGGAGGCGCTGTTCGAGATCGGGCACGACGAGGCGGCCTGACGATGCAGTTGCTCAACACCCTGTACGTGACGCTGCCCGACAGCCACCTGCGACTGGACAACGACACCGTACGCCTGCTCGTGGGCGACGAGACGCGACTGCGCGTGCCGCTGCATCACCTCGGTGCCGTGGTGTGCTTCGGCGCCGTCGGCGTGAGCGTGCCGCTCATGCACCGGCTGGCCGACGACGGCATCGCGCTCGTGCTGCTGGACGCCGCTGGCCGCTTCAAGGCGCGGCTCGAGGGCGCGACGACGGGCAACGTGCTGCTGCGCAGTGCCCAGCATCGGACCAGCACCGACCCCGACTTCGCCCTGCGGATGGCGCGCCGCATCGTGGCCGGCAAGCTGCGCAACCAGCGGCAGGTGCTGCTGCGCGGCGCCCGCGAGGCCAAGGACGCCGACGACCGAAAGTTGCTCACGCGTGCCGCACAGGACATTGCCGCCAGCCTGCGTGCACTGCCCGCAGCCCAGACGCTGGACGCCCTGCGCGGGCTGGAAGGCGAGGCGGCACGCACCTGCTTCGCGGCGTTGAGCCGGCTGCTGCGCCCCGAACTGCGCGAACACTTCGCCATGGACGGACGCACGCGCAGGCCGCCTCGCGACCGCATGAACGCGCTGCTGTCCTTCCTGTACTCGATGTGGGCCCACGATTGCCGCAGCGCCTGCGAGGCCGCCGGGCTCGATCCCCAGGTCGGCTACCTGCACGCGTTGCGCCCGGGGCGCCCGGCGCTGGCGCTCGACCTGCTCGAGGAATTCCGGCCCGTGGCCGATAGCCTGGCGCTGACGCTCGTCAATCGCCTGCAGTTGAGCCACGAAGACTTCGATGAGCGCGAGGGCGGCGCCGTCCTGCTGCGCGACGAGGCGCGCAAGCGCGTCGTCGTCGCCTTTCAGGAACGCAAGCAGGAAGTGCTGACCCATCCGCTGCTCGCCGAGAGCATCCCGCTGGGCGTCGTGCCGCTGGTGCAGGCCCGCTTGCTCGCGCGTGCGGTGCGCGGCGACGTGCCGCAGTACGAGCCCTTCGCGATGCGTTGAAGCCAGCGCCCGAGGTGACGATGCGCATCCTGGTCTGCTACGACGTCAACACCGAAACGCGCGAGGGCCGCCGCCGGCTGCGACGCGTGGCCAAGGCCTGCGAGGGGCGCGGACAGCGCGTACAGAAGTCGGTCTTCGAGTGCCAACTGGACCGGGCCGGCTTCGAGGACCTCGAGCGGCGGCTGCTGGACGTGATCGACGTCTCGCAAGACAGCCTGCGCCTGTACCGGCTCGCCGAGGGCCCGGGCGCGCAAGTGCGCGAACACGGCCGGCTGCGCGCCATCGATTTCGAGGCCCCCCTGGTGCTCTGATGCGCGAACCCCCAGCGCAGACGGGCACCGCACGGGTTCGCGCGGCACGCGACACCAGGGAACGCAAAGCACCGCGGCAGCGCAGCACCCCGATGTCCGCCCTGCTCGACGGCGGTTCGCGAAAAGTGCGCGAAACTTCGTGCGCCGGCGCACCCTTGCGCGAGCGCCGTCGCGCGCCCCTCACGGGGCGCGCGCGGATTGAAACCAGCGCCTGCCGCACTGGCCCGACGATGGCGCGGTGTCGCGCGCCCCTCACGGGGCGCGCGCGGATTGAAACCGGCGCATCCTGCGCGACCGCGCGGCCGAACGGCTGTCGCGCGCCCCTCACGGGGCGCGCGCGGATTGAAACGTGCACATCGACTCGTGGCGCTCCGTGTCGTTCGGTCGCGCGCCCCTCACGGGGCGCGCGCGGATTGAAACACCGTGGTATCTAACCCTTCCATCGAGCCGACGCCTGTCGCGCGCCCCTCACGGGGCGCGCGCGGATTGAAACCAGAAACACGATGCGGCTGCCGCGCCGGATCGCCTGTCGCGCGCCCCTCACGGGGCGCGCGCGGATTGAAACACGCGCGCGCTCACGCACGTGTACCCCGTGGGCAGGTCGCGCGCCCCTC
>JAFECX010000082.1 GCA_018241895.1 Pseudomonadota bacterium | reverse complement strand
GTCGTGACGACGCTCGAGGGCCGTGGCGCCGACGCGCGCGCGCAGGTCAACTTCATGCGCCACGGCAGCAAGTGGCTGGCGCTCGCCGTGGCGCGGCTGACGCCGCTCGAGTAGCTGCACCGATCCGGCGCTGCGAGGGCAGGCCCAGGTGCATGCGCCGCCCCTCGTCCGGGCACGCGGCGCGCGCCTCGCGACGTGCGCGTCAGCGCCTCAGCGCCGCGGCGGCGCGCCCGGTTCGTTGTCGTCGTCCCGGTGCGAGGGCCACCAGCGCTCGAGCAATCCGGCGGCCCACTTCTGCCCGCCGAGACCGAACGCGAGCGCGAGCGCGAAGACGACGCCGGCCAGCAGGATCAGGAACGTCTGGCGCACGATGTCGCCGCCGATCGCGAGCTGCTCGACGGCGATCAGGATGACGAAGATCAGGATCGCGTACTGCGCCAGCCGCGCCAGCAGTTCGGCGTCGCGCAGCTCGATGTTGCGGCAGAACGCGAGCACCGAGCCGGCGACGAAGCGCGCGAAGTACGAGCCGAACACGACGATGAGCAGCGCGAGGAAGACGCGCGGCACGAACAGCACAACGCGGCTCAGCACGTCGGTGACGTAGCTCAGGCCCAGGCCGTTGCTCGCCACGAGCAGTGCGCCCAGGATCACGACGCCGTACACCAGCGCGCCGGTCAGGGCGGTCGTGTCGCGCTGGAAGCCGCCTTGCCTGAGAAACCCGTCGATGCCGGCGCGCTCGGTGAGCACATCGAAGTTGATTGCGCGCAGTGCGCGCACGGCGGCAAAGCGCAGCGCCTTGGCGAGCAGCCAGCCGGCGAGCACGATGACGATCGCCATCGCCAGGCGTGGCAGGAATGCGCCGACCTCGACCAGCAGTGCGCGCAGCGGCTCGAGCATGACGTCGATGTTCTGCATGGAGACCTCCGTTGCCTGTCGTCCGCGTTCAATCCGCGCGCGCGAGGCGGGCGATCCCCGCGAGCGCGATGCCGATCCAGCCGGGCCGGGCGTCCAGTTCGTGGCGCAGTTCGTAGAGGGCCTTCTCCAGCTCGAACAGGGCAAGCAGTTCGGCCGCCGCGGCCGGATACAGGGTCGCGGCCGCCTCGCGGTAGCCCTCGAGGAACGCGTTGCGCGCCACCTCCTCCCACGCAAGCGCGCTGCGCTCGAGCTGCGCGTGCGGCTGGCCGTTCGAGGCGGCCTGCTCGAGCGCGGAGGCCGCCGCATAGCCGAACGAGCGCAGCATGCCGGCGGCGTCGCGCAGCGGCGAGCGCCTGGCACGTCGTTGTTCCAGCGGCCGGCTCGACTCGCCCTCGAAGTCGATGATCACGTAGTCGTTGGCCGCCACCAGCACCTTGCCCAGATGCAGATCGCCGTGCGTGCGCAGCTTGCATCCGCAGTCGCCCGTCGGCGCCGCCAGCTGCGCCAGCAGCTGCTCGCGCCGACCGAGCAGCGTGCGCGCCTCGGTGCGCACGGCCTCGGGCAGGGTGTCGAGCCGGCGTTCGAGCGCCGCGAGCGTGGCCTCGGCCTCGGCGCGGATGCGCTCGACCCAGCGCGCGACATCCGCGGGCTGCACCGGCTCCGATGCGAACGCCGGCTCGGTCGTCGAGACCAGTGCGTGATGCAGCTCGCCGACGCGCTGCCCGAGGCGCCGCACCTGCGTCGCGTAGGTGCCGAAGACGGCCTGCGCATCGCCGGTGCCCGCCTCCGGGAGGGCGCGCGCGAGGAAGTCCAGCGCGTGCATCCAGCCGTTGCCCTGGTTGGGGACGTACGCATACACCAGCCCCAACGTCATCGCCCCGCCCTCGCCGACGTACTCGACGGCGCCGGCCAGCGGCACGCAGTGCGCGAAGCGCGCGACCTCGGTCAGGTAGCGGCCGACCTCGAGCTCGGGCGAGACGCCGGGGCGCAGCTGGCGGTAGACCTTGAGGAACAGCTGATCGCCGAGCTGCATCACCGAGTTGGTGCTCGACACCAGCGGCCGCGTGACCGGCAGGCGCTGCCCGGGCGTCCCCGCCAGGCGCGCGAACGACGCCGTCGGCGTGAAGCGGATGCGGCCGCGCGCCGTCGCCACTTCGGCGCCGCGCGCGAGGGCGTCGATCATCGCGGCGCAGAACTGCTCGTCGGCGACCGCGTCGGCCAGGATGCCGACCTGCGCCTGCTGGCGCACGTTGGCGATGGTCACCGGTGCGAGCGCGCGGCGGCGCTCGTCGTCGCGCGCCTCCCACAGCAGCGCGAACGGCAGGAAGTAAGGCGCCGGCTGCGATCCGGCATCGACCTGGGCGATCGTGAGCAGCCAGTCGCGCTTGGCGTGGGCGAGCAGCGCGTGGTCGGTGAGCGCCACGCGGCGGATCGGCTCGCCCCTGGCGGCGAACCAGCGCTCGCGCGCGACGAAGCGCGGCAGCACGTCGGACTCGAGCTGCCGGCGCAGCTTCTCGGCCATGCCGATGCGCCAGGGCACGACGCGGTCGCGAAACAGGCTCGACCAGCCGTCGAACAGCACCAGCACCGGCAGGTCTTCGGGCGCCAGCCGCTCGGCGTGCCAGTCGGGCACCGCGACGTCGGTGGCGAGGCGGAACCAGAAGAAGCCGTGCGCGGGCAGCGTCAGCAGGTACGGCAGCTCGCCGATCGGCGGAAACGGCGTGCGCCCCATCATCTCGACCGGCACGCGCGCGCGCATGCGCGCCAGATCGAGCTCCACCGGCTGCGCGCAGCGCGACAGGTTGGCCACGCAAAGGATGACCTCGTCGTCGTATTCGCGCAGGTAAGCGAGCACCTTGCGGTTGCCGGGCCTGAGGAAGGTCAGCTTGCCGCGACCGAAGGCACGCGTCGTGTTGCGCACGGCGATGATGCGCTTCATCCAGTTCAGCAGCGACGAGGGCTCGCGCTGCTGCGCCTCGACGTTGACGGCTTCGAAGCCGTACACGGGGTCCATGATCGGCGGCAGGTACAGCCGCTGCGGGTCGGCACGCGAGAAGCCGCCGTTGCGGTCGCCGGTCCACTGCATCGGCGTGCGCACGCCGTCGCGGTCGCCGAGGAAGATGTTGTCGCCCATGCCGATCTCGTCGCCGTAGTAGACGACCGGCGAGCCCGGCATCGAGAACAGCAGGCTGTTCATGAGCTTGATGCGCTCGAGATCGTTGTCCATCAGCGGCGCCAGCCGGCGGCGGATGCCCAGGTTCAGGCGCGCGCGCTGGTCGGCTGCGTACATGCTGTACATGTAGTCGCGCTCCTGGCTCGTCACCATCTCGAGCGTCAGCTCGTCGTGGTTGCGCAGGAAGATCGCCCACTGGCACGTCTCGGGGATCTCGGGCGTCTGCGCCATGATCTCGACGATCGGATGGCGGTCCTCCTGCGCCAGCGCCATGTACATGCGCGGCATGAGCGGGAAGTGGTAGGCCATGTGGCACTCGTCGCCGTTGCCGAAGTACTCGGCCACGTCCTCGGGCCACTGGTTGGCCTCGGCCAGCAGCATGCGGTCGCGGTAGCGCGCGTCGAGCGCGGCGCGGATCGAGCGGATCACCTCGTGCGTCTCGCGCAGGTTCTCGCAGTTCGTGCCGTCGCGCTCGATCAGGTACGGGATGGCGTCCAGGCGCAGCCCGTCGACGCCCATGTCGAGCCAGAAGTGCATCGCCCGCAGCACCGCCTGCAGCACGTGCGGGTTGTCGAAGTTGAGGTCCGGCTGGTGCGAGAAGAAGCGGTGCCAGTAGTACTGCTGCGCGACCTCGTCCCAGCTCCAGTTCGACTTCTCGGTGTCGGTGAAGATGATGCGCGCGTCCGCGTAGCGCTTCGGGTCGTCGCTCCAGACGTAGAAGTTGCGCTTGGCCGAGCCCTTGGGCGCGCGGCGTGCGGCCTGGAACCACGGATGCTGGTCCGAGGTGTGGTTGACGACCAGCTCGGTGATGACGCGCAGCCGGCGCTGGTGCGCCTCGCGCACGAAGCGGCGGAAATCCTCGCGCGTGCCGTAGCCCGGGTGCACGTTGCGGTAGTCGGCGACGTCGTAGCCGTCGTCGCGGAACGGCGACGGGTAGAACGGCAGCAGCCAGATCGTGTTGACGCCCAGCGCCTGGATGTAGTCGAGCTTGTCGGTGAGCCCGCGGAATTCGCCGATGCCGTCGCCGTTGCTGTCGAAGAACGCCTTGACGTGCAGCTCGTAGACGATGGCGTCCTTGAACCACAGCGGATCGCCGGCTGCGGCCGGGCGCCGGGCGGCGGCGTCCGCCGTCGGTGCCACGCGCCTGTCCATGGCTACACGTCCGGTGCCAGCACCAGGATCGAAAGCGGCGGCAGCGTCAGCGTCAGCGAGTGCGCACGGCCGTGCGCGCGCACCGGCGCGGCGTCGACCGCGCCCAGGTTGCCCATGCCGCTGCCGCCGTAGAGGGTGGCGTCGCTGTTGAGCAGCTCGAGCCAGCGCCCGCCCTGCGGCACGCCGACCGCGTAGTCGCGGTGCGGCACCGGCGTGAAGTTGCACACCACCGCGACCGGCCGCGCGCCGCCGGCGCAGCGCACGTAGGCGAGCACGCTGTTGTCGGCGTCGTTGCAATCGATCCACTGGAAGCCCGACGGCGCGAAGTCGAGCGCATGCAACGCGCGTTCGGCGCGGTAGACGCGGTTCAGGTCACCGATCCAGCGCTGCGCGCCGGCGTGCTCCGGGAACTGCAGCACCCACCATTCGAGCTCGGCCTCGTGCGTCCATTCGCGCCGCTGCCCGAACTCGCCGCCCATGAACAGCAGCTTCTTGCCCGGGTGCGTCCACATGTAGCCCAGCAGCAGCCGCAGGTTCGCGAACTGCTGCCAGGTGTCGCCGGGCATCCTGCCGATCAGCGACCCCTTGCCGTGCACGACCTCGTCGTGCGAGAGCGGCAGCACGAAGTTCTCGTGGAACGCATAGATGAGCGAGAACGTGATCGTGTTGTGGTGATGGCGGCGGAACAGCGGGTCCTGGCCGAAGTAGCGCAGCGTGTCGTGCATCCAGCCCATGTTCCATTTGAGGCCGAAGCCCAGCCCGCCGACGTAGGTGGGGCGCGACACCATCGGCCACGCGGTCGACTCCTCGGCGATCAGCTGCACGTCGGGGTGGTCGCGGTACACCGACTGCGACAGCAGGCGCAGGAACTCGATCGCCTCGAGGTTCTCGTGCCCGCCGTAGCGGTTGGCGAGCCACTGCCCCTCGTCGCGTGCGTAGTCCAGGTACAGCATCGACGCCACCGCGTCCACGCGCAGCCCGTCGACGTGGTATTGCTCGAGCCAGAACAGCGCGCTCGACAGCAGGAACGCGCGCACCTCGTTGCGGCCGTAGTTGAAGATCGACGACTTCCACTCCGGGTGGAAGCCCTGGCGCGGGTCCTGGTGCTCGAACAGGTGGGTGCCGTCGAAGGCCGCCAGCCCGTGCGCGTCGGTGGGAAAGTGCGACGGCACCCAGTCGAGGATGACGCCGATGCCGGCCTGGTGCAGGATGTCGACGAAGGCCATGAAGTCCTGCGGCGAGCCGTAGCGCGCGCTCGGCGCGAAGTAGCCCGTGGTCTGGTAGCCCCAGGAGCCGTAGAACGGGTGCTCCATGACCGGCAGCAGTTCGACGTGCGTGAAGCCGGTCTGCTGCACGTACGCGGCGAGCGCGTGCGCGGCGGCGCGGTAGTCGAGGAAGCGGCCGTCGCTGCCGCGCCGCCACGAGCCGAGGTGGACCTCGTAGATCGACATCGGGGCGTCGAGCGCATTGGCGCGCGCGCGCCGCGCCATCCAGTCGCCGTCGTGCCACTCGTAGTCGAGTGCGGTGGCGCGCGATGCGGTCGCCGGCGGCAGTTCGGCGGCGAAGGCGAACGGGTCGGCCTTGTGCCATGCCGCGCCGTGGTCGCCCGACAGCGCGTACTTGTAGGCGGCACCCGCCTGCACGCCGGGGACGAAACCCTCCCACACGCCACAGCTGTCCTCACGCGAGCGCAGCGGATGCGCGCGGCGGTCCCAGCCGTTGAAGTCGCCCACCACCGAGACCTGGCGCGCATTCGGCGCCCAGACCGCGAAGTGCGCGCCGTCGGCAGCGAGATGGCAGCCCAGCTTCAGATACAGCCGTCCGTGCGTGCCCTCGCGCAGCAGGAAGACGTCATGCGCAGTGAGCAGGCTGCGCCGCGGGTCGGTGTCGGATGTCTTCATCGAGGCGATCGGGTTCTGTGGCCCCGATGCAGGCCGGGGCCCCATCGGTGGTGCCGCAGAGTCGGACCCCGATGCGCGCGCCGTGCGCCGCGGCCGGAACGACTGCAAAGTTCAGTCTAACGCGAAGCGCACAGCACAAGTGAGCAGCCGTGGAGTCCGCCGCCCGTCCGCCGTCACATGGCCCGTGCCCGCACCCGAGAGTGCGGAGGCGCGTGCGCGTGCGCGTGCGCGTGCGCGTGCGCGTGCGCGTGCGCGTCCGAGGCCGCGTGCGAGGCCGCGTGCGGGTGCGCGTGCGATGAAGCGGCGCCACGACATGCCCTTCGGGGCGCAATTGGAACGCGATGGCGCCGTGCGCTTTCGCCTGTGGGCGCCGGCGGCGCGGGAGGTTGCGCTGTGCCTGGACGACGGCTCGGTGCTGCCGATGGCGCGCCCGGGTGCCGGCTGGCACGAGCTCGTGACGCGTCGCGCGCGCGCCGGCACGCGCTACCGCTATCGCATCGACGGCGCGCTCGAGGTGCCGGACCCGGCATCGCGCTTCAATCCGGAGGACGTGCACGGCGCGAGCCAGGTGATCGACCCGGGCGACTACGAATGGGCCGACGCCGCGTGGCTGGGGCGGCCGTGGGAAGAGGCGCTGGTCTACGAACTGCACGTCGGCGCGTTCGGCGTCTGCGGCAGCTACGCCGGGGTCCGGGCGCGGCTCGACCATCTGGTGCGGCTCGGCGTGACGGCGATCGAGCTGATGCCGCTGGCCGACTTCCCCGGCCGCTGCAACTGGGGCTACGACGGCGTGCTGCCGTTCGCCCCCGACGCGACGTACGGCGATCCGAAGGCGCTCAAGGATCTCGTCTGCGCCGCCCACCGCAGGGGGCTGATGGTGCTGCTGGACGTCGTCTACAGCCACTTCGGCCCCGAAGGCAACCACCTGCCTCGCTATGCGCCGCAGTTCTTCAGCCAGCGCCGGCGCACGCCGTGGGGCCCGGCGATCGACTTCGATGGGCCGCACAGCGCCGTCGTGCGCGCGTTCACCGTCCACAACGCGCTGTACTGGCTCGAGGAATATCACTTCGATGGCCTGCGCCTGGACGCGGTGCATGCCATCGTCGACCGCACGCGCCCCGACATCCTCGAGGAGATCGCCGCCGCCGTGCATGCCGGACCGGCCCGCCACCGGTGCGTGCATCTGGTGCTAGAAGGCGAGGGCAACGCGTCGCGCTACCTGCGCCCACAGGGTGGCTACGTTGCGCAGTGGAACGACGACAGCCATCAGGCGCTGCACGTGCTGCTCACCGGCGAGAGGGCAGGGCACGACCGCGGCAGCGCCGACCGGCCGGCGGCGCGCCTGGCGCGCAGCCTCGCCACGGGCCATGCCGGCCAGGGCGACGCGCCGCACCACCGCGGCGCCAGGCGACGCGACGAACCGGGCGGCGCGCTCGCACCCGGCGCCTTCGTCGCCTTCCTGCAGAACCACGACCAGGTCGGCAACCGCGCCTTCGGCGAGCGCCTGGTTTCGTTGGCCGAGCCGCGCGCGCTGCGTGCCGCGCTGGCCGTGCTGCTGCTGGCCCCATCGCCGCCGCTGCTGTTCATGGGCGAGGAGTTCGGCGCCGACACGCCGTTCCTGTTCTTCTGCGACTTCCCCGCGGCGCTGGGCGCGGCGGTGCACGTGGGCCGGTGCAAGGCGCTGGCGCGGTCCGCCGGCTGCGCCGACCCGAAGGCACTGGCGGCGATTCCCCATCCCAACGACCGCGCGAGCTTCGAGCGCTCGCGACTGCGCTGGGACAGCCTCGGCGGGCCCGGGCACGCCGCGTGGCTGCGCTACTACACGCGCCTGATCGCGCTGCGCCGGCAGCAGATCGTGCCGCGGCTGGCCGGCAGCCGCGGCGGTGATGCCGGCTTCAGCGTCGTCGGCCCGACCGCACTGGCCGTCGACTGGCGGCTGGGCGGCCAGGCGCGGCTGGCGCTCGTCGCCAACCTGGGCGCCGAGTGCGCGCGCTGCGTCGTGCGGCCGGCGGGCCAGTTGCTGTTCGCGACCGGCGAAGACGCCGCGGCGCGGCTCGCGGCCGGCACGCTGCCGCCCTGGAGCGCGGCGTGGTTCCTGGACGAGGATGCTGCGGCGGGCGCGCCGTGAGCAGTGCCCGCGGCGTGCACGCTGCGCGCGGCCCCCGGCTCAGACTCAGGGTTCGGATGCGCCGGGTGGCGTGGCGACGGCTGACCCGGGGGCCGCATCCGACGATGCGCCGCGAGCGCTGCCGAAGGTGTCGTTGAAGACGAAGAGCAGCGAGACGTAGAAGACGGTCGAGAACACCAGTCCGAGCGGCAGCGCCACCAGGGTGGCCAATCCCTGGGCGCCGAGCAGGCCGAACAGCAGCGCACTGCCGGCGCCGGCCAGCAACGCCAACCCCGACCAGGTCAGGCCGTACAGCGCGAACGCGCCCTTGGTGCGCCACAGGGCCAGCGTGCTCGAAAACAGCGCCTGCCCGACGCCCTGGCCGCCCCAGTGCACGAGCGCCGGCGCGTGCCAGAACGGCACCGTGAGCGCGCTGCCGAGCACGAGCAGCAGCAGCGCCGCGGTCTCGACGCCGGGCTCGGCGAGCAGCGCGTCGAGCTCCTCGGGCGTGGTGTCGCCGCGTGCCATCAGCGCCTGCAAGCGCGTCAGCGCGTCGTCGGACACCCATGAGCACAGCAGCAAAATGGCGAAGGCGGCCGCGCCGTACAGGGCGCACAGCCACAGCAGCGCGCGCCGGCGCTGCGCATCGCCGCGCAGCGGTTCGACGAACTGCCCCGGATGCACCGGGCCGCCGAGCAGCGCCGACTGCGTGGCGACCATGAAGCCCAGCGAGAGCAGCGGCAGGCTCGCCAACTGCAGCAAGGAGCCGACGAAGGGCAGTGCGGCCGCCACGATCGTCGAGGCGGCCAGGAAGGCCACGAACAGCAGCGTCAGCGCGAGCGGCCGGCGCACGTAGAGGCGAAAGGCGTCGCCCACCCAGCGCGTTCCGCGCCTGGGCTCGACGGTCTTGAGTTGCAGGGGCATGCGGGCGCGGCGGCTGTTGGCTCAGAACCCGTGAATGAATCGGTCGCGCCCGAGCGGCGCGCCCTGACCGCCACGATCAAGGCTCCAAGCGCAGCCATATCGCGCGATCGGGCGAGCATTTGCAGCGCCGAGCGGGGGCATAAGGGCGCGTCGAGCGGGCATGAGTGGTTCGTTCACGGGTTCTCAGGGGTGCCAGGGGCGGGCGATGCGCTGCTGCAGCACGCGCTCGAAATGCGCCGGATCCTTGGGCTGCAGCAGCGTGGCCGCGCGCGGCAGATGCCGGTCGACGAGGCGCGACAGCCAGAAGCGCAGCGCCGCAGCGCGCAGCAGCGCGGGCATCAGCCGGCGCTCGCCGTGCGAGAGCGCACGTGCGCGTTCGTAGGAGGCGACGAAGGCGGCGGCGCGCGGCTCGTCCAGTCGCCCGCTGTCCAGGTCGGTGCACCAGTCGTTCAGGCACACGGCGATGTCGAACAGCAGCGCATCGGTGCCGGCGAAATAGAAGTCGATGAGCCCGCTCAGGCGGTCCTCGCCGGCGGCGTCGTCGAACATGACGTTGTCGCGAAAGAGGTCGGCGTGGATGGGGCCGTGCGGCAGTGCCGCGCCGGCGACCGAGGTCGCGACCTCCTGCTGGAAGGCGGTCTCTGCGGCCAGCAGCGCGGCCTGCGCCGGCGCCAGCAGCGGCTGCACGAGCGCCGCCGTGGCGCGGCACCACGCGAGGCCGCGCAGGTGCGGCTGGTCCCCCCCGAAGTCCGCCGCCGCCACGTGCAGGCGGCCGAGCATCTCGCCCATCTGGCGGCAGTGGCTGAGCGCAGGCGCCAGCCGCGGGCTGCCGGGCAGCCAGCTGACGATGGCCGCCGGTTTGCCGGCCAGTTCGTGCAGCAGCGCGCCGGCGGCCCCGGGCTGCGGCCGCGGCACCGGCAGGCCGTGCCCGGCCAGATGCTGCATCAGATGCAGGTAATAGGGGAGCTGCTCGCGCGTGAGGCGCTCGAAGAGCGTCAGCACGAACTGCCCGCGCGTCGTGCGCAGCCGGTAGTTGGTGTTCTCGATGCCCGAACCGATGCCCTGCAACGCGCTCAGCAGGCCCAGGCCGAGGCGCTCGCACAGCGCCGCGGCCGACTCGAAGGCGACCTCGGTGTAGACGGCCACGACGCTAGAAGGACAGCAGCGACCAGACGCTGCGCCCGGCCGCGCCGGCGTCCTGCGACGGATCGCGCCCGCGCGGGCGCACCAGCACTTCGTACGGCGGGCTGCCGCGCAGCTTGCTGTGCACGTTGATGCTTTGCACCTCGCCGCGAATGCGCAGCTCGTCGATGCGCACGCCTTCGTCCTCGACGATGTGATGGCCGTCGGCTGCGGCCGTGCCGCGTCGGGCGGCG
>JAFECX010000081.1 GCA_018241895.1 Pseudomonadota bacterium | reverse complement strand
CGGGCACCCAGCGCACCGTGAGGCCCGCCGCGCGCGCCTCGGCGCGCGCGCCTTCGAGCAACGCGACCAGCCGCGCCGCCTCTTCGTCCAGGCGCGAGCCGGCGCGATCGCGCAGCGCCAGGCTCACGGCGCCGGCGCCGATGGCCACCAGCGCCACGACGACGAGCAGCTCGACGAGCGTGAAGCCACGCGCGAGATGCACCGCGCCAGCGCGGCGGCGCGGACGCTCGAAGCCCCGCCGACGCCTATTGCCAGGAGCCGATGTCGGCATCCTTGCCCTCGCCACCGGGCTTGCCGTCGGCGCCGAAGCTGAAGACGTCGACCTCGCCGTGGATGCCCGGGTTCAGGTACTGGTAGGGCCGCCCCCAGGGGTCGGTGGGCAGCTTGTCGACGTACGGCTTCCAGTTCGGCGGAATCGGCGCCGTGGCGGGCTTGTGCACGAGCGCGTCCAGGCCCTGCTCGGCGCTCGGGTAGGTCTGGTTGTCGAGCTTGTACAGCTTGAGCGCCTGCATCAGGTTGTTGACGTCGGTGCGTGCCGCGGTGACGCGCGCGTCGTCGGCGCGCTCGATGACGTTGGGTACGATGAGCGCGGCGAGGATGCCGATCACCACCAGCACCACCATCAGCTCGATGAGCGTGAAGCCTCTGGCGCGTCGCGCGAGCGGGTGTGGTCGCAAGGGCATCGGGTGGGGTCTCGCGCAGGCGCCGGCAGGGCCTGGCCGAAGGCACTGAATCATAATCGTCGCATGTCCGCGCGCTGGGCGACATTCGTGCTGTGGGCCCTGGTGGCCGGCAGTGCGGTGGCGTGGGGGTTGAAGCTTTTCGTGCGGCCGCCGAGCGCACCGCGCGAGCTGCAGGTGGCCGACGCGGGCCGCACGCAGCACACCGACTGGACGCGCGTGCTCGGCGCCGATGCGCCGGCGACGCCAGGCCGCGCGCAGCCCGAGGAGGCGCCGCGCGCGGACGCGCGCTTTCAGCTCGTCGGCGTCGTCGCCGCGCGCACGCGTCATCCGGCGCGCGAAGGCGTGGCGCTGATCGCGGTCGACGGCCAGCCGCCGAAGGTGTTCCGGGTCGGGGCCGTGGTCGACGGGGCGACCGTGCTCAAGTCGGTGCGAACGCGCGCCGCCGAACTCGGTCCGCGCGACGGCGCAGTGACGATCGCGCTCGAGATCCCGCCGCCGGCACCGCCGGCCACCGCCCGACTGTCGGGCGTGCCCGGTGTGCCGGTCGTGGCGGGGTCGCCCGGGGCCCCGCCGGCGCGCCTGACGCCGCCGCAGCCGCCGCAGCCGCGTGCCTCGCCTGCCTTCGTGTCACCGCCATCGACGCCGCTGCCGGTGCCGAGGCCATCGAACGCTGCCGCGGCGTTCGCGCCCACGGCGGTGGCCACGCCCTCGCAGGCCGTGCCGGGGCAGATGCTGGCGCGGCCGGCCGCCGAAGCCGAGGAGGGCGCTCAGGGCACGGGTGAGGAGCTGCGCTGAGCTGCGACGGCGAGCGTGCCTTGCGCGAGCGGGCATCCGGCGCTGCCGGGCCAGCGTGGCGCCGCTGCCTGGCTCGCCCCACGGGCGACAACGCTGGGTGCGGCCGGGCGCCGGGCGCGCAGGATGCCGCCCGAGGCCGCTCAATACAGCGTCCTGCCGAAAGGCATCGGCGGCGATTCGGTCGCCGCAGCGCCGGCTTGCTCGTCTTCGAGCGGCCCCGGGTGCGACGGGCCGGGGTCCTCGCCGTCGGCGACCTCGGTGAGCAGCGCCGCCGCGCTCCTGAGCAGCGGCCAGGCCAGCGTGGCGCCGGTGCCGTCGGTGGACTGCATCCCCAGCTCGAGCAGCGCCGAGGCGCGAAAGAGGTTCAGCGCCTGGTCCAGGCCGCGGTGGCCGTGGCTGCGGCAGAACACGCAGTAGTCGGTCACCGGCTGCGCGATGCGCGCGGCCACCATCAGCGCCGCGCAGGCGGCGATGCCGTCGATGACGAGCAAGTGGCGCTTGCTCGCCGCCATCAGGATCACGCCGACCATCACGGCGACCTCGAAGCCGCCGAACGCGGCCAGCACCTCGATCGGCTCGGTGACCTCGCGGTGCCGGGTCTGTGCCGCCTGCAGCAGCATCAGCAGGTGGGCGAGGTACTGCGCATCCATCGCCGCACCGGCGACGACGAGGTCGCGCAGCGGGCTGTCGCTCAGCCGCGAGAGCACCAGCGCCGCGCTCTCGTGGGCGCCGACGCCGATGCCGGCGAGCACGGTGGCGTTGCCGCGCAACTGGTCGCCGATCTCCATGCCGGCGCGCATCGCCGCGTGCGCCTGCTCGAGGCTCATGGCCGCGGCGACGCGCGCATTGCGCGTGCCGTGCGCGATCTTGCGCACCAGCAGGCGTTCGTGTGCGCTCATGGCGTCGGCGATGCCGCAGTCGACCACCGTGACCTCGATGCCCTGCGCGCGCGCGAACACGGTGAGCGGCAGCTGGCCGGCGAGCAGCATGTGTGCCGTCTCGGAGGTGGGGCGCGCGAGGAAGCCGGCCGGTGCGCCGCCGGGCACGATGCCGTCGACGGCGATGCCGTGGTCGGCCGCGAAGACGAGCAGGTGCGGGTCGCGAAAGCGCGGCTTGAGCGTGTTCTGCATCAGGCCCAGGCGCACCGCCAGCGGCTCGAGCTCGCCCAGGCTGCCGCCGGCCTCGTTGCGGCGCTGCAGCTTGGCGCGCAACGCACGCTCGAGCAGCGGGTTGGAAGTCGGGCCGACGAGCGAGCGGGCGGTGATCATGCGTGCGCGATTATCGGGTCGCCGCTGCCCTCGCCCCTAGCGCAGGAAGAGCGCGTACACGGGGTTGCCGGTCTCTTCGACAAAGGGGTAGGCCAGCGTGCGCAGGAACTGCGCGAACGCCGCCTCCTCGTCCTGGGGTACCTGCAGGCCGACGAGGATGCGGCCGTAGTCGGCGCCCTGGTTGCGGTAGTGGAAGAGGCTGATGTTCCAGCCCGGCGCCATCGACGCCAGAAAGCGCATCAGCGCACCCGGGCGCTCGGGGAACTCGAAGCGAAAGAGCCGCTCGTCGACCGCCAGCTCGCTGTGCCCGCCGACCAGGTGGCGCAGGTGCTCCTTGGCCAGCTCGTCGTCGGTGAGGTCGAGGGTGGCGTAGCCATGGCGCTCGAAGCTGCGCGCGATGCGCTCGGCCTCGTCGCGGCGCGCGATCGCCAGGCCGACGAAGACGTGCGCGATGCGCTCGTCGCTGATGCGGTAGTTGAACTCCGTGACTGCGCGCGGCCCGATCAGCTCGCACAGACGCCGGAACGCGCCACGCACCTCGGGGATGGTGACCGCGAACAGCGCCTCGCGCCGCTCGCCGAACTCGGCACGCTCGGCGACGAAGCGCAGGCGGTCGAAGTTCATGTTCGCGCCGCTGGTGACGGCGACGAAGGTGCGGCCCTTGCACCGGTGGCGCTCGACATACTGCTTGACGGCCGCCACCGGCAGCGCGCCGGCCGGCTCGACGACGCTGCGCGTGTCCTGGAACACGTCCTTGACGGCGGCGCACACGGCGTCGGTGTCGACGAGCACGAACTCGTCGACGAGCTCGCGCGCGATGCGCAAGGTCTCCACGCCCACCTGCTTGACCGCGGTGCCGTCGGAGAACAGGCCCACGTCGTCCAGCACCACGCGCCGGCCGCTTTCGACCGAGCGGCGCATGGCGTCGGAGTCGACGGTCTGCACGCCGACCACGCGCACGTCGGGGCGCACCGCCTTGACGTACGCGGCCACGCCCGAGACGAGCCCACCGCCGCCGATGGCGACGAACACCGCGTCCAGCGGGCCCTGCTGCTGGCGCAGGATCTCCATCGCGATCGTGCCCTGGCCGGCGATCACGTCGGGGTCGTCGAACGGGTGCACGAACGCCAGGCCGCGCTCGCGCTGCAGTTCGAGCGCGTGCGCGTAGGCGTCGGAGTAGCTGTCGCCGTGCAGCACCACCTCGCCGCCCAGCGCGTGCACGGCGTCGGCCTTCAGCCTGGGCGTGGTGACCGGCATCACGACGACCGCGCGGCACGCGAGCCGGCGCGCGGCCAGCGCCACGCCCTGCGCGTGGTTGCCGGCCGAGGCGCAGATCACGCCGCGCGCCAGCGTCCCGGCATCCAGCCGCGCCATCTTGTTGTAGGCGCCGCGCAGCTTGAAGCTGAACACCGGCTGCTGGTCCTCGCGCTTGAGCAGCACGTGGTTGCCCAGGCGCCGCGACAGCAGGCGCGCCGGCTCGAGCGCCGTCTCGCGCGCCACGTCGTACACGCGCGCGGTGAGGATGCGCTTGAGGTAGTCGGCCGCGATGCGCCGGCCGCGCGCACCGGGCTCGGCCGGCGCAGCGGGTGATCCGGACGGTGATGCGGCGGGGGGTGCGGTGGGTGGTGCGACGGGGGGCGTCACAGGCGCGGGGGCGGCGGGCGCCGGAGCGGCGGGCGGGCGTGGCGTGGCGGACATGCGGCGGGGACGGCGCAGCCGGGCGCGAAGCAGGCGCGCGCTGCGAAGGGGGGAAAGTGCGGTGCGAGCCTGACCCGGGGGCCTTGCCGCGCGCCTGCGCATGGAGCGCGCTGGCGTGGCCGATGCCGTCCGGGGCGCCGCATCATAAGTCGGCGCCCGCGGCGTTCATGGTGCCGGGCCCGCACGACGACGCAGCGATGGCGCAAAAAAAGGGCCGATGCCTTGCGGCACCGGCCCCAATCCACCAAGGTTGGAGGTGGAGGAGACAATCGGCGGAGTGGTCTATGACTCACTCCATGCGACGCAGTCTAGCATCGGCGCACCGCGGCACGCCATGCGTGCGTGCAAGGTTTGGAGCAATTGCTCCAGAACACGGCCCGCACCGCGGGCCGGCGTGCCGCGGCGGAGAAAAGCGCAGGAGATCGGCACGATGAAATGCACGGTTCACTGGATGCCCGCCACCGGGATGGGCTTCGTCGCCGAGACCGGCAGCGGCCACCTGCTCGCGATGGACGGCGCACCCGAGGGCGGCGGGCGCGATCTCGCGCCGCGCCCGATGGAGACGGTGCTCGCCGGCAGCGGCGGCTGCACCGCCTACGACGTGGTGCGAATCCTCCAGCGCGGCCGCCACGACGTGCGCGGCTGCGAGGTGCGCCTGGATGCCGAGCGCGCGAACGAGGACCCCAAGGTCTTCACGCGCATCCGCATGCACTTCGTCGTGAGCGGTCGCGCCCTGAGCGCCGCCGCTGTCGAGCGCGCCATCGCGCTGTCGCACGACAAGTACTGCTCGGCGAGCATCATGCTGGGCAAGACGGCGGCGATCGAGACCAGTTTCGAACTGGTGGAGGTCTGAGCGCGGCGCCGCGTCCAAGATGCCGGAGCCGGAGCGGAGTCGTTGTGCTCATCGAACATCGACCCGCCACGCGATTCCATGTAGTGAGATCCTGATCCCGCCTGTGGCAGCAGCGCACGCCGGCTCCGCGTTGTTGTCAGACAACATCGGCGCGCCATTTACGGGCCAATCGTTGGCATTCTCGACGGGGCTCTGGTGCAATAGACCCAACTTCCGCAGAGGAGGTTGGCCTGATCAGCCCACTGCCAGTTCCAGCGGGTGACCTCCCCCGATCGGGACCTCTAGTTTCAACCTAGGAGATCGTAGCAATGAAGAAATCCCTGCTCACCCTGGCCGCGCTGACCGCGTTTGCCGGAGTAGCTTCGGCCCAGTCGTCGGTGACGCTGTTCGGTCTGGTCGACCAGTCGGTCATGTGGGCCAAGAACGGCAACAACACGATGAAGGGCGTCGCCAGCAACCAGCTCGCCAGCAACCGCCTCGGCTTCCGCGGCGTCGAGGATCTGGGTGGCGGCCTGAAGGCCGGCTTCTGGCTCGAGGCCGGCATGGACAACGACGTCGGTGGCGTCGGCGGCAGCAACGGCCTCGGCGGCTCGGTCATGTTCAACCGCCGTTCGACGGTCAGCCTGATGGGCGGCTTCGGTGAGATCCGCCTCGGCCGTGACTACACGCCGTCGTTCTGGAACTACACCGTGTTCGACCCGTTCGGCACCAACGGCCCGGGCTCGATGCTGAACGTGATTTCGACGCTGGGCAGCGGCGCCATCACGCTCGTGCGCGCCAACAACACCGTCGGCTACTTCCTGCCGGAGATGGGCGGCGTGTACGGCCAGTTGCAGATCGCCGCCGGCGAGGGCAACACGGGCAACAAGTACCAGGGCGGGCGCGTCGGCTACGCCGCGGGCCCGGTGAACGTCGCGGTGGCGTATGGCCGCAATCCCGATTCGGGCGGTCTGGCTGCCAACTACACCGACTGGAACGTCGGCGGCTCGTACGCCTTCGGCCCGGCGGTCATCATGGCTCAGTACAGCAAGCGCAAGTTCGACCTCGCTGGAGGTGTCGACCAGAAGACGTGGGAACTCGGCGGCACGTACGCGATCGGCGCGAGCACGCTGAAGGCGGCGTATGTCAGGTCCAACGGCACGACCAGCGCCCTGGAGGCCAGGCAGATCGCCGTCGGCTACCAGTACGATCTGTCCAAGCGCACCGCGCTGTACGCGACGTACGCCGACCTGAAGAACGAGACCGGTGCCAAGTTCAACGCGGCCGGCGGTCTGCCGCTGGCGATCGCTGCCGGCGACAAGTCGCGCGCCCTCGCGGTGGGCGTGCGTCACACGTTCTGATCGAGCCCGCCCGGACGGCGCTGCCCGCGCAAGCGGCCGCCGTCCGGTCCGGACCTCACGAATGGCCGCCCTCGGGCGGCCATTCTCTTTTGCGCTTTCGGACGTGACTTTCCGCTCGCTCGCGTTGCTCGTCTTCGCACTCGTCGCCGGCTTGCTCGGCTGCACGAGCGCGCCGCCTGCGCCCGACGCCCAAGGCTGGCATGCGCTGCCGCTGCCCGGCAAGGCGCTCACCCGCTACACCTGGGGCGAGAAGGACGGCCGTGCGGCGTGGCTGGCCGATGCCGATCACTCGGCGAGCATGTGGCGCAAGCGCGTGAACGTGCCGCCGCAGCAGTTGCACGAGGTGAGCTTTTCCTGGTGGGTGCCCGAACTGATCCCCGGCTCGAGCATGGCCGACGTCGAGCGCGAGGACACGCCGGCGCGCGTGCTCTTCGGCTTCGACGGCGACACCGCACGGCTGCCGCTGCGCACGCGCGTGCAGTTCGAGCTCGTGCAGGCACTCACCGGCGAGATGCCGCCGTATGCGACGCTCATGTACGTGTGGGATCCGCAGCTGCCCGTGGGCACCGTCATCGTGAGCCGGCGCAGCGATCGCATGCGCAAGATCGTCGTCGACTCGGGAACCGCCGAATTGCGCCGCTGGCGCGACCATCGCCGCGATCTCGCGGCCGACTTCCGCCGCGCGTTCGGCGAGGCGCCGGGCACCCTGACATCGATCGCGTACATGACCGACAGCGACAACACGCGCTCGCGCGCGCGCTGTTGGTACGGGCCGGTGCAGTTGCACTGAGCGCGCCGTTGCGCCGTTGCCGGCGTCCGACCGGGTCGTCGGCCGGGCGATCTCAGCGCGGCAGCAGCCGCTCGTGCGCGTACAGATCGCGCGTCTGTTCGCGTGCGCGGATCAGGTGCACCTGCGCGCCGTCGATCATGACCTCGGCCGCACGTGGACGGCTGTTGTAGTTGCTCGCCATCGACATGCCGTAGGCGCCGGCCGAGAGCACGGCCAGCACGTCGCCGGGGGCGACGGCGAGTTCGCGGTCGCGGCCGAGCCAGTCGCCCGATTCGCAGACCGGCCCGACGACGTCCCAGCGTTCGGCGGCGGCGTCGCGCTGCAGGCACGGCTCGATGCGCATCCAGGCCTCGTACAGCGCCGGGCGCATGAGGTCGTTCATCGCCGCGTCGACGATGCAGAAGTTGCGCGCCGCGCCCGCCGCCACGTCGGCCGGCGCGCCACGCTTGAGGTACTGCACCTCGGTGAGCAGCACGCCGGCGTTGCCGACCAGCGAGCGGCCAGGCTCCAGCAGCAGTTCGCGCCCGCCGTGGCCGCGTGCGTCGAGCCGCTGCAGCAGGCGTGCCACCAGGGCCGCGGGCGCGGGCGGCGCTTCGTCCGTGTAGGTGATGCCCAGCCCGCCGCCGACGTCGATGTGCCGGATCGGCACGCCGGCGGCCTCGACCGCCTCGACCAGGTCGAGCAGGCGATCGAGCGCATCGAGGTAGGGCTCGACCTCGGTGATCTGCGAACCGATGTGGCAGTCGATGCCGACCACCTCGATGCCGGCCAGCGTGGCCGCGTGGCGGTAGGTTGCGAGCGCCTCGGCGTGCGCGATGCCGAACTTGTTGGACTTCAGGCCGGTGGAGATGTAGGGGTGCGTGCGCGCGTCGACGTCGGGGTTGACGCGCAGGCTGACCGGCGCGCGTCGCCCGAGCGCGCGCGCCACCTCGTCCAGGCGGTCGAGCTCGGCGCGGCTTTCGACGTTGAAGCAGCGCACGCCGTTCGTGCCCGCGTCCGCACCCGGCTGCATCGCGAACGCCATCTCGTCGCGCGTCTTGCCGACACCCGAGAACACCACCTTGTGCGCCGCGCCGCCGGCGGCGAGCACGCGCTCGAGTTCGCCGGCCGAGACGATGTCGAAGCCGCAGCCGGCCTCGGCAAAGGTCTGCAGCACGGCCAGGCTCGAATTGGCCTTCATCGCATAGCACACGAGGTGCCGGCGCCCCTGTAGCGCGTGCTGGTAGCCGGCCAGCGCGGCCCGCATCGCGGCGCGCGAGTAGACATACAGCGGCGTGCCGTGGCGGCGTGCCAGGGCTGCGAGCACCTGCCCTTCGAGCTGCAGTTCGGCGCCGCGGCGCTCGAGGAAGGGCG
>JAFECX010000080.1 GCA_018241895.1 Pseudomonadota bacterium | reverse complement strand
CGTCGGCGCCTGGCCGGCGCCGGCACGACGCGTCGCCGTGCTGATCGTGGGCGCCGGCATCGCCGGCCTGGCGGCGGCGCGCGCCTACGCCGGCCGCGGCATCGACGACGTGCACCTGCTCGAGCTCGAAGACACGGCCGGCGGCAACGCGCGCGGCCACGTGATGGCCGGCATGCCCTGCCCGCTGGGCGCGCATTACCTGCCGCTGCCCGCGCCCGACTCGACCGAGGTCGCCGCCTGGCTGCACGAGATCGGGTTGCTGCGCACCGCGCACGGCCGCACCGTGCCCGACGAGCGGCACCTGTGCCACAGCCCGCAGGAGCGCCTGTACCACGAAGGCCGCTGGATCGAAGGCCTGCTGGCGCCGGCGCCAGCAGGCTCGTCACGCCTGGCGCAGTACCGGCGCCTGGCCGCGCGCATCGATGCACTGCGCGCGCCGGTGCGCGGGCGGCGCCGCTTCGCGCTGCCGGCGCACCGCTCGGCGTGGGATGCCGAGCTTGCCGCGCTCGATGCGACGACCTTTGCCGACTGGCTCGCGCGCGAGGGCTACGACGACCCGGCGCTGCTCGCCTACCTCGACTACTGCTGCCGCGACGACTATGGCGCCGGCCTGGATGTCGTCTCGGCCTGGGCCGGCGTGCACTACTTCGCCAGCCGGCACGGCTTTCACGCGCCGGGCGAGGCCGAGCGCGAACGCGATGCCGTCTTCACCTGGCCCGACGGCAACGCCTGGCTCGTGGGCAAGCTGGCCACGCCGCTGGGCGATCGGCTGCACTGCGCGCGCAGCGTGCTCGCGGTGCGCGAGCAGCGCCACGAGGTGCAGGTGCTGGCCTGGAGCGAGGCCGAGCGCCGCCCGGAGACCTGGAGCGCCGCCACGGTGGTGCTGGCGCTGCCGCTGTTCGTCGCTGCGCGCGTGCTCGACCGCGCACCCGACGCGCTGCGCGCGGCCGCGGCGGCGCTGCCGGTGGCGCCCTGGCTGGTCGCCAACCTGCAGCTCGACGCACCGCTGCTCGATCGCATCGGCGCGCCGCCGTCGTGGGACAACGTCATCTACCACCCGGCCGGCGGCAGCGCGAGCCTGGGCTACGTCGACGCGATGCACCAGAGCCTGCGCCCCTACGCCGGCGCCACGGTGCTCACCGCCTACCGCGCGCTGCCGCTCGGCGAGCGCGCACGACTGCTCGGCAGCGACTGGCGGCCCTGGGCCGAGCAGGTGCTTGCCGAGTTCGCGCCGGCGCACCCCGACCTGCGGCAGCGCGTGCGGCGCATCGATCTGATGCGCTGGGGCCACGCGATGGCCATCCCGCGCCCCGGCACGCAGCGCCACCCGGCGCTGGCGGCGCTGCGCAGCGCCCGTGGCCGCGTGCGCTACGCGCACGCCGATCTCGCCGGCTACTCGGTATTCGAGGAAGCGTTCACCGCCGGCTGCGAGGCTGCCGGCGACTGAGAGTGAGAGCGGCGCTGCGCGCGAGGCGCGCGCGCCGAGTGCGTGATCGCCGCGCGCGAGGCGGGGGCGCCGAGTGCGAGATCGCCGCGCACGACGCGCCCGCGCTCGCGGTGCGCCGGCGCGAACACCGCTTCCAGCGCCGCCATCAGGTGCTCGGCCGCGGCGCCGTGGTCGGTGCCGCGGTTGCAGACGTAGACGTCCAGCGTCACCGCCGCCAGCTCGGGCCAGGTATGCAGCGCCAGATGCGACTCGGCCAGCAGCACCACGCCGGTGACGCCGCCCGGCGCATCGAAGCGATGAAAGAGCTCGCCCACGCAGTGCAGTCCGACGGCGCGCACGGCCTCGAGCGCCAGCACACGCAGCGCCTGGACATCGCCCAGCAACCCGGGGGCGGCGTCGCAGCCATGCAGGTCGGCAGTGAGATGGAGTCCGTGCATGGCGATCGAAACGGCGCGCCATGATAGGGGCGGCCTAGAATTTGCCTCTCCCTTCCGCCTGGAGCCGCCCGCCATGCCCGATCCGAACAAGCACAAGCTCATGGCCGACACGATCCGCGCGCTGGCGATGGATGCCGTGCAGCAGGCCAACTCGGGGCACCCGGGCGCGCCGATGGGCATGGCCGAGATGGCGGTGGCGCTGTGGGGCAGCGGCCTGCACAAGCACAACCCGGCCGACCCGCACTGGCCCGACCGCGACCGCTTCGTGCTCAGCAACGGCCACGCGTCGATGCTGCTGTATGCGCTGCTGCACCTCACCGGCTATGCGCTGCCGATGAGCGAGCTGCGGCGCTTTCGCCAGCTCCACAGCAAGACGCCCGGCCACCCCGAGGTCGACGTGGCGCCGGGCGTGGAGACCACCACCGGCCCGCTCGGCCAGGGCCTGGGCAACGCCGTCGGCATGGCGCTGGCCGAGAAGCTGCTCGCGCACGAGTTCAACCGGCCCGGCCACCCGATCGTCGACCATCGCACCTGGGTCTTCATGGGCGACGGCTGCCTGATGGAGGGCGTGAGCCACGAGGTCTGCGCGCTGGCCGGGGCCCTCAAGCTCGGCAAGCTCGTCGCGCTGTACGACGACAACGGCATCAGCATCGACGGCCAGGTCGCGCCCTGGTACGTCGACGACGTGGCGATGCGCTTTGCCGCCTACCGCTGGAACGTCATCGGCCCCATCGACGGCAACGACGCCGACGCCGTGCACGCCGCACTCGAAGCGGCAAGGGCCGAACAGGTGCGCCCGACCATCGTCATCTGCCGCACCACGATCGGCAAGGGCAGCCCGCACCGCGCCGGCACCGCCAAGGCGCACGGCGAGGCGCTGGGCGCCGAGGAAGTGAAACTCACGCGCGAAGCGCTCGGCTGGCCTTACGAGCCGTTCGTCGTCCCCGAGGCGGCGTACGCCGCCTGGGACGCGCGCGCCGCCGGCGCCGCACGCCAGGCGCGCTGGAACGAGGCGCTGGCCGCCTACCGCGAGGCGCATCCGGAGCTGGCCGCCGAGTTCGAGCGCCGCATGCGCGGCGAGCTGCCGGCGAGTTTCGCTGCCGTCACGGCCGAGGCGCTGCGGGCCGCCGACGCCAAGGCCGAGGCGGTGGCCACGCGCAAGGCAAGCCAGATCGCGCTCGAGGCCTACACCCGGCTCATGCCCGAGCTGCTCGGCGGCAGCGCCGACCTGACCGGCAGCAACCTCACCAACACCAGCAGCACGCCGGCGCTGCGCATCGCCGAGGACGGCACGCCCAACGGGGGGCGCCACATCAGCTACGGCGTGCGCGAGTTCGGCATGGTGACGGTGCTCAGCGGCATCGCGCTGCACGGCGGCTTCATCCCCTACGGCGGCACCTTCCTCACCTTCAGCGACTACTGCCGCAACGGCATGCGCATCGCGGCGATGATGAAGCGGCGCGTCGTCTACGTGCTCACGCACGACAGCATCGGCCTGGGCGAGGACGGCCCCACGCACCAGAGCGTGGAGCATGCGGCCAGCCTGCGCCTGATCCCGGGGCTGGACGTGTGGCGCCCGGCCGACACCGCCGAGACGCTGGTGGCCTGGAGCGCGGCGCTCGCCAACGCGCACCGGCCGAGCGCGCTGCTGCTGACGCGCCAGTCGGTGCCCTTCCTGCCCAAGCCCACGCCGAGCGACATCGACAAGGGCGCCTACGTGCTCTGCGAGCCGGCCGCGGTCGGCCTGGCACAGGCCAAGCCGCAGGCCGTGCTGCTGGCCACCGGCAGCGAGGTGCAGCTCGCGCTGCAGGCGCAGGCGGCGCTGGCCAAGGAAGGCATCGCCACGCGCGTCGTGAGCCTGCCCAGCACGACCGTGTTCGATCGCCAGAGCGCCGCGTACCAGGCTGCCGTGCTGCCCGAGGGCGTGCCGCGCATCGCCGTCGAGGCCGGCGTCACCGGCGGCTGGTGGAAGTACGGCTGCGCCGCCGTCGTCGGCATCGACCGCTTCGGCGAGAGTGCCCCGGCGGCGGCCCTGTTCGAGTACTTCCACCTGACGGCCCGGCACGTGGCCGACGTGGTGCGCAAGGCGCTCGGGCGCTGAAGCGGCGCTCTTTCCAACCCCCCCCTTTCTTTTCCGGATCGACCTCAACCCAAGGAGTCTCGTCATGAGCATCAGAGTCGGCATCAACGGCTTCGGCCGCATCGGGCGCATGGTGCTGCGCGCCGCCACGCAGCATTTCGCCGACGACATCGAGGTCGTCGCCGTCAACGACCTGCTCGACCCGGGCTATCTCGCGTACATGCTGCAGTACGACAGCGTGCACGGCCGCTTCAAGGGCACGATCGCCGTCGAGGGCAACACGCTCGTCGTCAACGGCCGCAAGATCCGCCTGACGGCCGAGAAGGATCCGGCGGCGCTGGCCTGGGGCGCGGTCGGCGTCGACGTGGTGGTCGAGAGCACGGGCCTGTTCCTGACCAAGGAGACGTGCCAGAAGCACCTCGACGCCGGTGCCAAGAAGGTGCTGCAGAGCGCGCCGTCCAAGGACGACACGCCGATGTTCGTCTACGGCGTCAACCACGACAAGTACGCCGGCGAGAAGATCGTCAGCAACGCCAGCTGCACCACCAACTGCCTGGCGCCGCTGGCCAAGGTGCTGCACGACCACTGGGGCATCAAGCGCGGCCTGATGACCACCGTGCACGCAGCCACGGCGACGCAGAAGACGGTCGACGGCCCGAGCCACAAGGACTGGCGCGGCGGGCGCGGCATCCTCGAGAACATCATCCCGAGCAGCACTGGCGCGGCCAAGGCGGTGGGCAAGGTGATCCCCGAGCTGAACAAGAAGCTCACCGGCATGTCCTTCCGCGTGCCGACCTCGGACGTCTCGGTGGTCGACCTCACGGTCGAGCTCGAAAAGCCCACCACCTACGAGGCCATCTGCGCGACGATGAAGGCCGCCAGCGAAGGCGCGATGAAGGGCGTGATCGGGTACACGGAGGACAAGGTGGTGGCCACCGACTTCCGCGGCGAGACGCGCACCTGCGTGTTCGACGCCGACGCCGGCATCATGCTCGACCCCACCTTCGTCAAGGTCGTGGCCTGGTACGACAACGAGTACGCCTACTCGTGCAAGCTGGTCGAGATGGTGCGCGTGATCGGCAAGTGACGATCATCGGCCGCCACAGCCGGGCGCTCGCGGCGGCTGTCGCACCCGGCGCGCCGGCGCCCCGCGCGCCGGCGCCGGCACGCGCTGCGCTGGCGCCGGCACGCGCTGCGCTGGCGCAGGCTCTCGTGCGCGGCG
>JAFECX010000007.1 GCA_018241895.1 Pseudomonadota bacterium | reverse complement strand
CGCGCCTCGGCCAGCGGCACCGGCGGCCAGCCTTCGGTGTTCAGCGCCGACGTGTACTTCAGGAACGCGATGAGCTGGCCGATCTCCTCGCCGCTGAAGGGCAGGTTCGGCATGAAGCTCCGGTTGCCGCCGCGCCGCTCGAGGCGCTCGCGCGCACCGGGGAAGCGCTCGAGGTAGTCCTCGTAGGAGTCGGTGCCCGCCGCCGCGGCCATCTCCTGGTTCTGCAGTTGCACCTTGACGGCGGCCGCCGTCGGCCAGGCGCCGGCCGAGGGCAGGAAGGCGGCCAGCCACGCCGGCCCGACGCGCCGGTACAGATCGGTCAGGTCAGGCCCGAAGTACGCCCCGTTGCCGACGATCGCATGGCAGCCCATGCAGTTGTAGCCCTGGAACACGCGCCGGCCCTCGAGCGCCGTGTGCTGCCCGAACGCGACCGCCTCGGGCAGGGCCTGCTTGCGCGAACCGGTGAACGAGAGCACCGACAGCGCGGCGAACACCACCATCATGAAGCCGAGGATGGCCAGGGCGATGCGGCGGCGACGCGGCTCGTCCTGGCACACGATCAGTGCTCCGCCCCGGCGTCGTGCCCCGACGTCTCGTGCGCGAAGAGCTCGCGCAGGCTGTGGATGAAGGCCATGAACACGTAGACCGCGAGCACGAAGCCGAGCACGAAGTACACGCCAAACGCCACCTGCGACTCCGGCCAGAACTCGAAGTCACGCCAGTACGGCCACGACAGCAGCAGGCTGACCGCACTGGCGAGGATCGAGATGACGAAGTCGGTCGAGCGTTGCGACATGGAGGTGGCTTGCGGCGCGCCCGACACGCGCGCCGCCCGCGCGCTCGGCAATCCAAAACATATATTCGAAGTGCAACTATTGCAAGTTCATGGGCATTGCCGCCGCGCGCTGCGTGCGCGCAGCGGCTCGGACTTCGGGCGGGCCGGCGTGTTGCGCGTGCGCGCAGATGCTCTCAGGTGTGCGCGGATGCGTGCCGACGAGCGCAAACGTGCGCAAACGTGCGATCGGCTGCGGCATCGCGCGTTGCGCCCTCGGAACCTGTGAACGAATCGGTCGCGCCCGAGCGGCGCGACAGGGCGGCCGCGAACAAGGCGCAAAGCGCAGCCCTATCGCGCGATAGGGCGAGCATTTGCAACGCCGAGCGGGGGCGTCAGGGCGCGTCGAGCGGGCGTGCGTGGTTCGTGCACAGGTTCTCAGGCGTCGGGTGCCGTCATCTTCTGCGCGTCGACCCAGCGGTCGAAGTCCTCCGGCGACACCAGTCCGAGCGCCGCGGCCGCCTCGCGCAGCGTGCTGCCCTCGGCATGCGCCTTCTTGGCGATCTTCGCCGCGCTGTCGTAGCCGATGTGCGGATTGAGCGCCGTCACCAGCATCAGGCTGCGCTCGAGGTTGGTGCGGATGCGCGCGCGGTCCGGTTCGATGCCGCGCGCGCAGAAGCGCTCGAAGCTCGTCGTCGCATCGGCGAGCAGCGCCAGGCTTTGCAGCACGTTGTGCACGATGAGCGGCTTGTAGACGTTGAGCTCGAAGTTGCCCGACGCGGCGCCGATGCCCACCGCGACGTCGTTGCCGAGCACCTGCGCGCACACCATCGTCAGCGCCTCGCACTGCGTCGGGTTGACCTTGCCCGGCATGATCGAGCTGCCGGGCTCGTTCTCGGGGATCGTGATCTCGCCCAGCCCCGAGCGCGGCCCCGAGGCCAGCCAGCGCACGTCGTTGGCGATCTTGGTGAGCGCGCAGGCGAGCGTCTTGAGCGCGCCGTGCAGCGCCACCAGCGGCTCGTGGCCGGCGAGGGCGGCGAACTTGTTGGGCGCACTGCGAAACGGCAGCCCGGTGAGCGCGGCGATGTGCGCCGCGCTGCGCGCGGCGTATTCGGGGTGCGTGTTCAGGCCCGTGCCGACCGCGGTGCCGCCGAGCGCCAGCTCGTGCACCGCGGGCAGCGCGGCGTCGACGGCGTCGCGCGCGAGCGCGAGCTGCGCCGCCCAGCCCGAGATCTCCTGGCCGAGCGTGAGCGGCGTGGCGTCCTGCAGGTGCGTGCGCCCTATCTTCACGATGTCGGCGAAGTCGCGCGCCTTGGCGTCCAGCGTCGCGTGCAGCCGCCCGAGCGCGGGCCGCAGCCGGTGCACCGTCTCCTCGGCGGCGGCGATGTGCATCGCGGTCGGGAAGGTGTCGTTGGACGACTGGCCGCGGTTGACGTGATCGTTCGGGTGCACCGGCTGCTTGCTGCCGAGCTCGCCGCCGGCCAGCTCGATGGCGCGGTTGGAGATCACCTCGTTGACGTTCATGTTGGTCTGCGTGCCGCTGCCGGTCTGCCAGACGAAGAGCGGGAAGTGCTCGTCGAGCGCCCCGACGATGACCTCGTCGGCCGCCTGGACGACGAGCTCGACGAGTCCGGGCTCGAGCATGCCCAGGTCGAGGTTGGTGAGCGCGGCGGCCTTCTTGAGAAGGCCCAGGGCGCGGATCAGCGGGCGCGGGAAGTGCTCGCTGCCGATCGCGAAGTGGTGCAGCGAGCGTTCGGTCTGCGCGCCCCAGTAGCGGTCGGCCGCCACTTCGATGGCGCCCATGCTGTCGGTCTCGGTGCGGGTTGCGGTTCGGGTCGGCTCGTTCATCGCTTTCACCTCCTTGGCCCGCACGGGCGGGCTCGCGACCAAATGCGGCGGTGCCACCTTGCTCGATCCCCCACGGGCGCGCGCCCAGCGCAGCCCGGCCCTGGGGGCGCTCAGCAGCGCATCGCGGCCGAGGCGCTGTCGTGGATGCCTTGCAGCACGGCCTCGTCCAGGCCGACGTTGTTGTGCTCGAGCACGCGCTCGGCGCGGTAGCTCGAACGCACCAGCGGCCCGGCGACGACCTCGACGAAGCCCTTGGCGAGCGCCGTCTCGCGGTAGCTGCGGAACTCGTCGGGCGTGACGAAGCGCGCCACCGGCAGGTGGTTGCGCGTCGGACGCAGATACTGGCCCATCGTCACCACGTCGACGCCGGCGGCGCGCATGTCGTCGAACGCCTCGTCGATCTCGGCGTCGGTCTCGCCCAGGCCGAGCATGAGGCTGGTCTTGGAGACGGTCTGCGGTGCATGACGCTTGGCGAACTTCAGCACGGCGAGCGTCTGCTCGTAGCCGGCGCGCGGATCGCGCACCGCGTGCGTGAGGCGGCGCACCGTCTCGAGGTTCTGCGCGTAGGTGGCCAGGCCGGCGTCGAGCACGCGCGCCACCAGGTCGTGGCGGCCCTGGAAGTCGGGCGTCAGCGCCTCCACGGCGGTTGCCGGCATGCAGGCGTGGATCGCCTCGATGCAGCGGGCATAGTGGCCGGCCCCGAGATCGGGCAGGTCGTCGCGGTCGACCGAGGTCAGGACGACGTACTTCAGGTCCATCAGCCGCACGGCGTCGGCCACGTTCGCAGGCTCGTCGGGATCGAGCCAGCCGTGCGGGTTGCCGGTGTCGACCGAGCAGAACCTGCATGCCCGCGTGCACACCGAACCCATCAGCATCAGCGTCGCCGTGCCGCGCCCCCAGCACTCGGCGATGTTCGGGCACTTGGACTCGGCGCACACGGTGGCGAGCCGGTGCGAGCGCACGATCTCCATGATCGCCTGGTACCTGGCGCCACCGGGCACGCGCACGCGCAGCCAGGCGGGCTTGCCGGAGACGTCGGCCACGCTGCTCAGTGCGTTGGGCTTGATGCCGTCGCGCACCGCCACCGTGCCCTGCGGCGTGACGACCTTGGTGCCGGAAGCCGGGCGCAACGCTCCGGGGGACGATTCGCTCATCGTGTCGCGCTCTCCAGGTGAACCCGCATCGCAGGCAGTACGCGCGCTGCCGCGTGGGCATTCTAGGCAGGCGCCAACAGCATCGTTCGCGGTGTGGCGGCGACCGGCGCCGGGGGCGCGCCAGCGCTCGTCGACCCCGATTGAACGAAGGGCGCCGCCGCGCGATAGTGCGCTTCGCGTCGTGCTCGACGACGCAAGGAGGTGTGACCATGCGCAGCCTGCCCCTGTCCGCCCTGCTGATCGGCGCCGCCCTCGCGGCGGGCCCCGCCCGCGCCCTGGACGAGCGCGGCGCGCAGGCGGTGATCGACAAGTTCGTGAAGGCGCAAAAGCTCGACGAGGGCGACCCGTCGCCCGGGCGGCACGTGATCGCCGACCTCGACGGCGACGGACGTCAGGACCTCGTCCTGCAGTGGGACGTCCTGGGGGCCAACACGTCATGGCCCAAGCTGACGGTGTTCATCGATCAGGGCCGCAGCTGGCGCGTGCTGACCACCGACCTCAGCGGCCAGATCGAGAACATCACTGTCAGCGGCTCGACCATCCGCGTCGACGCGCTGATGCCGGGGCCGAAGGATGCGCGCTGCTGCCCGACGCGCAAGACGCAGACGACGTACCGCTGGGCCAACGGCAGGCTCGGCCGCGCGCGCTGACACGGGGGAGCGCGGTTCGAGCCGGCGCTGGCGTGCCAGCGGCCGCGCTTGCGCCGGCGCGCTCGATCTCGCGCCGGCGTGCGCGTGCACGAGGCGCGCAATCGCGCGTGTACGGGGCACGAGGCGCGCGCAGTCGCGCGTGTGCACGGGGCGCGCGCAGTCGCGCGTGTGCACGGGGCGCGCGCAGTCGCGCGCGTGTCCGCTCAGACGCTCAGCCGGCGGCCCGGCGCACGCCGCCTGTCAACTGCCGCGTGATGACGGCCTTGAGCGGCGGCAGGCGTCGCGCCACGCGCAGCACGGTGCCGCGCAGCAGCCGCGCCGGGGCGCGGTCGTCGGTGAACAACTGCACGATCGCGTTCGTGCCGAGGTAGATCGGCAGCGTCACGCGCTGGTGCTCGCGCTCGTAGGCGGCGAGCGGCCCCGCTGCGCCGAGGTCGCCGCCGCCGTGCCTGGCCTGCGCGAGTTCGCGCGCGAGCACCTCGACGCCGTAGAGGCCGAAGTTGTAGCCGTGCGCGGTCACCGGATGCATGCCGACCGCGGCGTCACCCACGAGCGCGAAGCGCGGCGCCGCGAAGCGCCGTGCGTAGACGCCGACCAGCGGATAGCTGTGGCGCCGGGCGGCCACCGACATCGTGCCCAGCCGCGACTCGAACTGCGACTGCACGCGCGCTGCGAACTCGGCGTCGCCCAGCGCCAGCCATTCGGCGGCGTGGTCGCTGCGCACCGTGACCACCGCCGAGCAATGCAGCCCGGCCATCGGCAGGATGGCGAGCGTGTTCTGGTAGCGGAAGCACTCGTGCGCGATGCCTTCGTGCGCGCGCTCGTGGCTCATGCGACAGACGATGGCGGTGCGCCCGAAGTCGTGCAGGTGCGCGCCGATGCCGCCCATGCGGCGCAGCGACGAGAAGCGGCTGTCGGCGGCCACCACGAGCGGCGCCGCATATCGCGCGTCGCTGCCGGTGTGCACCGCCATGTCGGCATGGCCCGGTTCCAGCGCCGCCACCTGCGCGTCGGTGACGATCTTCACGCCGGCATCGGCGGCGGCGGCGTGTGCGGCTTCGCGGATGCGGAAGTTGGGCACCAGCCAGCCGAGCATCTGCTGGCCGTCGCGGTGTGCGTCGAACGGCAGAACGAGCGGCGAAACGCCGTCGCGCACGTGCGCCTGCGCCAGCGGCGCGATCTCGTCCGCGGGCAGCCGCGCCCAGATCCCCAGCGCCTCGAGGATGCGGCGCGAGCGGTGCGTGAGCGCGATTTCGCGGCCGTCCTCGGCCGGGTGCTCGAGCGCCGCAGCGCCCTGCTGCTCGAGCACCGTGCCCGCGATGCCCGCCTGCGCCAGCGCGACGGCCAGTGCAAGCCCGGCCGGGCCGCCGCCGACGATGACGACTTCGGAACGCTGCGTTGCGGTGCCTGGGCCGGACATGCGATGCTCCTCGTGCGCGATTGGCCGTGGAGGATACCCCCGCCCACGCAGGCGCCTGGCGCGTCGGCGTCATGGCCGCGCGCTCGAACCCGCAGGTGCGCTCGCGGTGGCGTGCCTGAGCAACCGTGTTGAAAGTCAAGAGCCCTCGATCAGGTCTTGGCGGCATGCACGGCATGCCACGGCTGGCCAGTCTTGAGCATGATGTTCATGACCGTCAACATCTTGGATTGACGCGCCCGCCGTCGCGGTAGAGCACGCCGAACGTGTAGTAGCGTGAGCCGGTCATCGCGCGCATCGCGTCGCCCGACAGGAATTGCACCGGCTGGCCCTGCTCGGTGCTCCAGTAGTGCGCAGCGGCCTTCAGCTTCTCGAACACGCCGCGGCGCTGCGTTGCGTGCAGATAACCCGACTGCACGGCGTCGCATGCGATGCCGTGCCGGCGCGCGAGGTCGAAGGTGATCGTGTGGTGCTCGCGAAAGAGCTCGAGGAAGGCCTTGCCGCCGTCGGCAATGCGCTCGAACACCCGGCGGTCCCTGAGCGTGGGCAGCACGTGGCCGGCGTTGCGGCCCGAGGCGCGCCAGCCCGGCTGGTGCGCCTCGACGAGCGCGACGTCGATGCCGGCTTCGGCCAGGTGCAGCGCGAGCGAGCTTCCGGCCAGCCCCGCCCCGACCACCGCCACCGCCGCGTCGAGATCGCCTTGCAGCGGTGCATGAGCGGGCAGGGCGCCGCTCGCCGTGGTCCAGCCGCTGCTCGTGATCGGCACGGTGCCGGCTTCGTAGGCGGCGTGATCCGGCGGATGCGCAGCCGTGGCCGCCGTGCGCTGGCCGGTGCCGGTCGGCGAGGGGATGTTTCCCGTCGCATGGGTGCCATCGTCGGCAGGCCCGGTCATGGCGCGTTCTCCTCGTGTCCGGTGGTTCGAGCGTCGAATGGGCGCTGTCCGCGGCCCGGGCGGAGCGCAACGCGACGGATCGCGAGCGCAGGCCGCGGCGCACGGCCGATGGCACGTGGGCGTGGCGAGACTCGGGTGGCGCAGTCCGCGCGAGTGCCGGTGCCCGCCGCCGGCGCAGTCGCGGGCCTGCTCATCGCGTGCGGGCGCGAAACAGCGCATCGAGTCCGGGCCTGCTCATCCCGTGCGGGCGCGAAACAGCGCATCGAGTTCGGGCCCGGAGGCGGCGCCGGCCAGACCGTCGAAGCAGCCTTCCTCGACGAGTGTGCGCGCCGCGTTCATCAGTGCCGCCCAGGCGACGCGGGCCAGCGCACCGCCCACGCTCACGCGCCGCACGCCGAGCGCGGCGATGTCTCGCATCGTCAGCGTGCCCGCCGTGCCCATCAGCAGGTTGACCGGCCTGGGCGCGACGGCGGCGACCACGGCCGCGATCTGCTCGCGCGTGTGCAGCCCCGGCGCATACAGGCAGTCGGCACCGGCGTTCGCGTAGGCGCGCAGCCGGGCGATGGTCTCGTCGAGGTCGGGATGGCCGACCCAGAAGCACTCGGCGCGCGCCACCAGCAGCACGTCGGCGCTGCTGCGGTCGATGGCCTCGCGCGCCGCACGCACGCGCGCCAGCGCGTCGGCCCGCGTGCGCAGCGGTCGTGCGGGGTCGCCGCTCGAATCCTCGATCGACAGCCCCGCGACGCCGGTTTGCACCGCCAGGTGCACGTTGTGCGCGACGCCGGCGGCATCGGCGGCGAAGCCGCTTTCGAAGTCGGCGTTGATCGGCACGTCGGTGGCCTCGACCAGTTCGCGCAGGTGCACCAGCACCTCGTCGAGCGGCGATGTGCCGTCACGGCGGCCACGGCTCCAGGCGTAGCCCGAGCTCGTCGTCGCCAGTGCCCGAAAGCCCAGGCTCTGCAGGTACACGGCAGCGCCCGGATCCCAGGGGTTCGGGATCGCGAAGCAGCCGCTGGCGTGCAACTGGCGGAAGCTGCGCCGCTTGTCGGCGATGCTCGGGCGCGACGAATTCATGGGCGGCCTTGCGGGTCGTGCAGCGGTGAGGGCGCGCGGGTGGCGACGCGGCGTCGGCAAGCCGCGCGCCGCGGGCGATGATCGTCGAAAAGACGGCGCGTGGACAGCGCGCTTGCCGGGGTGGCGGTGCGTCGACCGGCGCGCGCGCAAGCGCCGCCGCGGCGACATGCACAGGCACACGCGGACGCGCATGCAGGCGCGCATGCGGGTACACATGCAGGTACACATGCAGGTACACATGCAGGTACACATGCAGGCGCCCATGCCGAGGCGGGGGCGACACCTAGAATCGATCGAACAACCGTTGCATCACCGCCTTCTCCCACCCCCTCCTTCCTTCCCCCGAGGAGACGCCATGGGCGCCAAGTACGAGCTGCGCGGCGACGTCGCCGTCATCACGCTGGACAACCCGCCGGTCAACGGCCTGGGCTACGACACGCGCCGCGAGACGAGCGCCGGCATCGACCGCGCGATGGACGACGCGGCGGTGCGTGCGGTCGTCATCACGGGCGGCGGCAGGGCCTTCTCGGGCGGCGCCGACATCCGGGAGTTCGGCACGCCCAAGGCGCTGGGCGAGCCGAACCTGCATTCGCTGATCCGCCAGATCGAGAACGCGCCCAAGCCGGTGGTGGCGGCGATCAACGGCACCTGCATGGGCGGCGGGCTCGAGCTCGCGCTCGCCACGCACTACCGGCTGGCGGCCATGGGCGTCGACATCGCGCTGCCCGAGGTGAACCTGGGCCTGCTGCCGGGCGCCGGCGGCACGCAACGCCTGCCGCGCACGGTGGGCGTGGAGACGGCGCTCAACATGATCGTGAGCGGCAAGCCGGTCAAGAGCGACGTGCTCGGGGCCCTGCCGGGGCAGCAGCTGCTGGCGCGCCTGACGGGCGACGACGTCGTCGAGGCCGCCGTGCAGTTCGCGCGCGAGCGTGCGGCCGAGCATGCCGGCGGCAAGCCGCTGCCGCTCGTGCGCGACCTCGTGGCGACGCACCCGAACGCCGAGGCGTATTTCCAGTTCGCGCGCAACATGGTCAAGGGCATGGCGAAGAACCTGCCCGCGCCGCCGCGCTGCGTGGATGCGGTCGAGGCCAGCGTCGCGCGCAGCTTCGAGGAGGGCCTGGCCTACGAGCGTCGGATCTTTCTCGGCCTCATGGTGACGCCCGAGAGCAAGGCGCTGCGCCACGCCTTCTTCGCCGAACGCGCGGCCGGCAAGATCGCCGACGTGCCCGACGACACGCCCAGGCGCCGGATCGACAGCGTGGCCGTCGTCGGCGCCGGCACGATGGGCGGCGGCATCGCCATGAGCTTCCTCGACGCCGGCATCCCGGTGACCATCCTCGAGACGAAGCCCGAGGCGCTGGAGCGCGGCGTCGCCACCATGCGCAAGAACTACGAAGCGCAGGTGAGGAAGGACAAGCTGAAGCAGGACAAGTGCGACGCGCGCATGGCGCTGCTGAAGACCACGCTCGCCTACGAAGACATCGCCGGTGCCGACCTCGTGATCGAGGCCGTGTTCGAGGACATGGACGTCAAGGAGTCGGTGTTCAGGAAGCTCGACGCGGTGATGAAGCCGGGCGCCATCCTCGCCAGCAACACCAGCACGCTGGATGTCGACCGGATCGCCGCGTTCACGCGGCGGCCGCAGGACGTGCTCGGCACGCACTTCTTCAGCCCCGCCAACGTGATGAAGCTGCTGGAAGTGGTGCGCGGCAAGGCCACGGCCAAGGATGTGCTCGCCACCGTGATGGCACTGGCCAAGAAGATCCGCAAGACGGCAGTCGTGAGCGGCGTGTGCGACGGCTTCATCGGCAACCGCATGCTCGAGCAGTACGGGCGCCAGGCCGGTTTCCTGCTCGACGAAGGCGGCACGCCGCAGCAGATCGACAAGGCGATCGAGAAGTTCGGCTTCGCGATGGGGCCGTTTCGCATGTTCGACCTCGCCGGCAACGACATCGGCTGGGCGATCCGCAAGCGCCGCTACGTCGAATACCCGGACATGCGCTACAGCAAGACCTTCGACCTCGTGTGCGAGGCGGGCCGCTTCGGCCAGAAGACCGGAGCCGGCTGGTACGACTACCAGCCGGGCAAGCGCGATGCGATCGCGAGCCCGCTGGTCGAGGACCTGATCGCCGGCCAGCGCCAAGCGCTGGGCATCACGGCGCGCAGGATCGGCGACGACGAGATCGTGCACCGGCTCGTCTACGCGCTCGTCAACGAGGCGGCGAAGATCCTCGCAGAGGGCATCGCCGGCAAGGCGAGCGACATCGACATGGTCTACCTCACCGGCTACGGCTTCCCGCTCTTTCGCGGCGGGCCGATGTGCTACGCCGACACGCAGGGCCTGTTCAACGTCGTGCAGACGATGAAGCGCTTTGCGCGCAACCCGCTGGACGACGAGGCGTTCTGGCAGCCGGCGCCGCTGCTGGCCAGGCTCGCCGCCGAAGGCAAGACCTTCAACCCCTGAGGCGCGGCCGGTGATCAGGCGCACCGTGCTCGCCCTGCTGGCGCTGGGGGCGCTGTCGGCGGCGCTGGTGCTGGTGCTCGTGGCCAACACGCTGCGCCAGGGCTCGCGCCAGCTCGCCGTGCCCGCGTTGCCCAGGCTCGCGGTCGATGCGGCGCCGGTGGCGCAGTCGCTGGCCGCAGCGGTGCGCGCCAAGACCGTGAGCGGCCTGCCCGATGCGCACGCCGAGTATCTTGCTGCGCTCGACCAGTTGCAGCAGCATCTGCGCGCGCGCTATCCGCGCGTGCACGCCGCGCTCGAGCGCGAGGTGGTGGGCGGCCACAGCCTGCTCTACACCTGGCGCGGCAGCGACGCCCAGGCGCAGCCGGTGGCGCTGCTGGCGCACCAGGACGTGGTGCCGATCGCGCCGGGCACCGAGCGGCTGTGGAAGCAGCCGCCGTTTGCCGGCGCCATCGCGGGCGGGATGGTCTGGGGCCGCGGCACGCTCGACGACAAGGCCAACCTCATCACGCAGCTCGAGGCGGTCGAGCGGCTGCTGGCCGAGGGCTTCCGGCCGCGGCGCACCGTGTACCTCGCCTTCGGTCACGACGAGGAGGTGGGCGGCGGGCAGGGCGCGCAGGCCATCGTCGCGCTGCTGCGCCAGCGCGGCGTGCGCCTGGGCTGGGTGCTCGACGAAGGCCTCGTGGTCACCGAAGGCGTGCTGCCCGGCGTCGCGCGGCCGATCGCGCTCATCGGCCTGGCCGAGAAGGGCTCGGTGTCGCTGAAGCTGGTCGCCAGCGCGCCGCCGGGCCACTCGTCGATGCCGCCGCCGGCGCCCGGCGCGAGCGCGATCGGCATGCTGAGCGCGGCGCTCGAACGGCTCGACCACCACCCGATGCCCGGCGGCATCCAGGGTGCGGCGGCGGCGATGTTCGAGGTGCTGGCGCCCGAGCTGCCGTTCGATCAACGCCTGGCGATGTCCAACCTGTGGCTGCTGCGTCCGCTGGTCGAGCGCACGCTCTCGCGCGGCGCCGCCACCAACGCGATGCTGCGCACGACGACGGCGATGACGATCCTCTCGGCCGGCAACAAGGAGAACGTGCTCCCCGGACGCGCCGAGGCCATCGTCAACTTCCGCATCCTGCCCGGCGACAGCTCGCGCACGGTGCTCGAACACGTCAGGCGCGTCGTCGCCGACGAGCGCATCGACGTGCAGTTTCATGGCGAGCCTTTCGAGCCCTCGCGCCTGGCGTCGCCCGACACCGAGGGCTTTCGCACCATCGAGCGCGCGGTGCGCGAGGTCTTTGCCGACGCGCTGGTGGCGCCCGGCCTGATGCTGGCGGCCTCCGACGCGCGCCACTACGACGCGGTGGCCGACGCGAGCTACCGCTTCATGCCGATGCGCTTCAAGCCCGAGGACCTGCCGCGCGTGCACGGCACCGACGAGCGCATCGCCGTCGACCAGCTCGCCGACATGGTCCGCTTCTACCACCGCCTGCTGCAGCTCGCGGCGGGTTCCGCCCGCGGAGGATCGCCATCATGACCCGAGCCGTCATCGTTTCCACTGCCCGCACGCCCCTGGCCAGGAGCTGGAAAGGCGCCTTCAACATGACGCATGGCGCCACGCTCGGCGCCTTCGCGGTCAAGGCCGCCGTCGAGCGCGCCGGGCTCGAAGCGGCCGAGGTCGAAGACGTGCTGATGGGCTGCGCCAACCCCGAGGGCGCCACCGGCTGGAACATCGCGCGGCAGATCGCGGTCGCGGCGGGCCTGCCGGTCACCACCAGCGGCGTCACCGTCAACCGCTTCTGCTCGAGCGGCCTGCAGACGATCGCGATGGCGAGCCAGCGCATCGTCGCCGGCGAGGGCGAGGTGTATGTCGCCGGCGGCGTCGAGAGCATCTCCTGCGTGCAGCAGGAGATGAACCGGCACATGTTCGAGGATCCGGCGCTGCAGGCGAAAAAGCCCGAGATCTACTGGCCGATGCTGCAGACGGCCGAGACGCTCGCCAAGCGCTACGGTGTTGCGCGGCAGCGTCAGGACGAGTACGGCGCCGCCAGCCAGCAAAAGGCCTGCGCCGCGCAGGCGCAGGGCCTGTTCGACGCCGAGATGGTCGCCGTCGCCGTGACCGCCGGCGTCGTCGACCCGGTGCTCGGGCTGCGCAGCAAGGCGCTGCGCGTCGAGGCCGACGAGGGCCTGCGCCCGGGCACCACGTACGAGGGCATCAAGGACATCCGCCCGGCGCTGCCCGGTGGCGTCGTCACGGCCGGCAACGCGAGCCAGTTCAGCGACGGTGCCGGGGCCTGCGCGGTGGTGAGCGAGGGCTATGCCAGCCGCAAGGGTCTGAAACCGCTGGGCCGTTTCCTCGGCTTCGCCGTTGCCGGCTGCGAGCCCGACGAGATGGGCATCGCCCCGGTCTACGCCGTGCCCAAGGTGCTGGCGCGCCTGGGCCTCACGGTGGACGACATCGACCTGTGGGAGCTCAACGAAGCCTTCGCGGTGCAGGTGCTGTGCTGCGCCGACAAGCTCGGCATCCCGATGGAGCGGCTGAACGTCAACGGCGGCGCCATCGCCATCGGCCACCCGTACGGCATGAGCGGCCAGCGCCTCACCGGCCATGCGCTCGTCGAAGGCCGGCGCCGCGGCGCCCGGCGCGTGTGCGTGACGATGTGCATCGGCGGCGGCATGGGCGCCGCCGGCGTCTTCGAGGTGCTCTGACGTGGCGCCGAACCATCCGGCGCGCGGCGCGGCCAAGAGGGCAACGCGGCGCGGCAGGGCGTGGTGATGAAAGACCTCGAAGCCGCGCGCCGCTTCTTCGCGCTCGCGCCCTTCATGGTCGATCTGGGCGTCGAGCCGATCGCCATCGCCGAGGGTCGCATCACCACGGTGCTCACGCTGGCGCAGCGCCACCTGCAGCACACGGGCCAGGTGCACGCCGGCGTGTCGACCGCGATGGCCGATCACACGATGGGCAGCGCGGCGCAGACGCTGGCGCCCGCGGGCACGCTGGCGCTCAGCGTGGATCTCAAGGTGAGCCTGCTGCGCGCCGCCAAGGGCGAGCGCCTGGTGTGCGAGGCGTGGGTCGTCAAGGCCGGCCGCACGCTCGCCTTCACCGAGGCCGAGGTGCACGTCGAGCACGCCGGCCGGCGCACGCTGGTGCTCAAGGCCTCGGCGACGATGGCGATGGTCACTCACGTGTCGCTGGCCGCTTCGGCGGTGGCGCCCGCGGCGCCCACGGCGGCTGCACCGGCCCAGCCGTGACCCGCGCCGTCGGCATGCGCACGCGCCTGCGGCGCGGTGGCGGCGGCACGCATGGCGCTTGCCGGTGCGCCGCCTGCGGTTCGTGGCCGCCAGCCGGTTGCGTGGGCGTGCGGCGCCGCACGTCGAGCGGCGCGTCGCCGTGCGGCCGCGCTCGGGCGCACGGCGTGCCGCCCGCGCGTTTCGGGCGCGCGATCGTTGTCCGCGAGGCCCGGACGGACCCCACATGAGCACACCAGTCCAGCAACTCTTCGATCTCACGGGCCGCTTTGCCCTCGTCACCGGCGGCTCGCGCGGCCTCGGGCTGCAGATCGCCGAAGCGCTCGGCGAGGCCGGCGCCAAGGTGATGCTGTGCGCGCGCAAGCCGGCCGAACTCGAGGAGGCGGCTGCGCAGCTGGCCGACCGCGGCATCGACGCGCGCTGGATCGCCGCCGACGCCAGCCGGCCGGCCGACGTGCAGCGCGTCGTCGACGAGACCATGCAGCGCCTGGGCCGCATCGACATCCTCGTCAACAACGCCGGCACCACCTGGGGCGCGCCGATGGAGGCGTACCCGCTCGAGGCCTGGGACAAGGTGATGAGCCTCAACGTGCGCAGCGTGTTCCTGTTCTCGCAGGCCGTCGGCCGCGCGAGCATGCTGCCCAACCGCCATGGCCGCATCGTCAACGTCGCGTCGATCGCGGGCCTGGCCGGCAGCGCCGACATCGAGTACATCGCCTACGGCACGAGCAAGGGCGCGGTCGTCAACTTCACGCGCTCGCTGGCCGCCGAGTGGGGCGCGATGGGAATCACCGTCAATGCGCTGGCGCCCGGCTTCTTCCCGACCCGGATGACGCGTGCCGTGCTGGCCGGCGCCGCGGGCGACAGCATCGTGCGTGCGACGCCGCTCGGGCGACTGGGCGACGACGACGATCTCAAGGGCGCCGTACTGCTGTTCGCCAGCGCGGCGGGCAAGCACATCACCGGCCAGGTCCTCGCCGTCGACGGCGGCGTCTCGGCCGTGCATCACGGCGGCTGAGCGCCGCTGCAGCAAGGCCCGCGTTCTGCGCCACCTCGAGCGGCACCGCCGTGCCGCAGGGCTCGGTCTGTTTGGCTGGGAGCGACAGCGCCATCGCTGGCGCCGCCCAAGGACCCGGCCCTGACGCAAGCCACCTTGCAGCCGGACGGGGCATGCACATCGTGATCGTCGACTTGGTGGCCGCTGCGAAGCGCCCGGATGCATCGCGCTGCGCGGTCGGCTACGGGTTCGCGCCCGAAGACGAAGCTAAGATCGACGCAGTTTTCTTGCGCCGGAGGGACCGATCGGTTCGCACGGCACGCGTCAACGGAGGGGGCGTACAGACGCTCGTTCGACATGATGTTCCTGCGCCAGTCTGCCGCGGTGACCACCGCATTGATCGCCGCGTTGACCCTGAGCGGGTGCGGCACCGGCCCCCGGGCCGCGGGGGCTGCGAACCCTGCCGCGGCAGCCCCGGGCATCGCCGCACCCGAGCGCGGCGCCTTGCTCTCGATGAGCGCACAGCCGGTGGGCGCCACGCTGGCGCACGCACGCGAGCGCGTGCTCATCACCTATCGCAGCCGGGGCGCCACCGGTGCGCCCATCGTGGCGTCGGGGTATGTGCTGATCCCGCGCGGCACGCCGCCGGCCGGAGGCTGGCCGGTGCTGGCGTGGGCGCACGGCACCACCGGTGTTGCCGACACCTGTGCGCCCTCCGGCATCTACCGGGGCGGTCCGGAATGGGACTACCAGCAGGTGAGCGAGCAGGCGCTGGAGCCGTGGCTGGCGCAGGGCTGGGCGGTGGTCGCTCCCGACTACGAGGGCCTCGGCACGCCCGGGCCGCATCCGTACATGGATGCGGCCAGCCAGCGCCACACGGTGATCGACGCGGTGCGCGCCGCGCGCCACCTGCCGGACGCACCGCTGGCCGCCGACTGGGTGGTGCTCGGCCACAGTCAGGGCGGCGCCGCGGCCTTGTCCGTCGCCGCTGCCGAGCCGGCGTCCGACCTGCGGCTCCTGGGTGCGATCGCCGCCGCGCCGGGTGGCTACGACTACGCGGGCATCGCGCGTTACGTGCAGCAGAACCCACAGCCGCCCAAGGAGGTCGCGGTCTTCCTGCCCATCGTGCTCCTGGGCGCGGCCGCGGCCGACCCGCGTCTGGACGTCGACGCTCTGGTGCACCCCGACATGGAGGCCCTGCTGAACCTCGCGCGCAGCCGCTGCCTGTCCGAGCTGCGCACCGAAGTCACGAAGGCGCCCGCCGGCGTCTTCCTGCCCAACGTCGACCTCGCGCCGCTGCTCGCGTATCTGAAGGCGCAGTCGATCGAGAATCTGTCGCCGCGCGTTCCGGTGCTCTTCGTCCAGGGCGAAGCCGATGCACTGGTCGATGCGCGCGGCGTGCGCGCCTACTACCGGCAACTGTGCGCCGCCGGCAAGCAGGTCCGCTACCAGGGCATTGCGGGCGGGAATCACCGCGACGCGCTGCGCCGCAGTGCCGAACTGGGCCAGGGATTTGCCGCGCAACTGCTTGCCGGGGGCGCACCCGTGGAGGCTTGCAAGCCGGATTGAGCGGCACCGGCCAGGCGCCCGCGCGCGCCCACGGGCGGACCCAGCGTCGGGGGCGGCCGGGCAGTCCGGGCAGTGCGCGGGAATGGCGGCGCCGGGCGCGCCGCGCTGCCTACTGCTTGTAGCCCTCGACGGCGATGAACAGCTTGACTTCGTCGCTGACGCCGGGCACGCCGTACTTCATGCCCCAGTCACTGCGCTTGATGCTGCCGGAGAGGTCGGCGCCGCACATCTCCTTCTTGCTCATCGGGTTGGGGCCGCAGTTGAAGTGATCGACCTTCAGCGTCACCGGCTTGGTCACGCCGAGCAGCGTCAAGGTGCCCTCGATGGTGTCGGGCTGCTCGCCGGCGAAGGCGATCTTCGTGCTCTTGAAGACCATGTCCGGGAACTCGGCCGAGTTGAAGAAGTCGGCCGAACGCAGGTGGTCGTCGCGGCTGCGCATGCCGCCGGCGGACTTGCTGTTGCCGGTGTGGATGCCGGCGGTGGCGATCTTGACCTCGATCGACCCGGTCTTGGCGGCGCGGTCGAGCACCACCTTGCCGCTGGCGCCATCGAAGAGGCCGCGCACCGTCGACATGCCCAGGTGCGAGATCGAGAAGCCGGGCAGCGTGTGCGCCGGATCGAGGACGTAGGTTTCCGGCGCCGCCACGGCGGCGAGCGAGGCGGCACCGAGGGCGGCAGCGAGCAGGATGCGGGTTGTCATCGTCGGATCTCCTGTGAGGGTTCGAGGTGAATGATGGGGCCGGGGCGTGGCCTGCGCGTTGCGTGCACTCATCCCGATGCCGCGCCCCGCGGCCAGACCGCGAGCGCGAGCGCGGCCGCGGCCGGCACCGCGCCCGCGAGGAGCGTCACGAGCGCGTCGCGCCACGCCGGCGTGGACTGGCGGCGCGGCGGCAGCCAGCGTGCCGCCAGCGCAACGAGGGGCAACGGGGCGAGCGCGCGAGCGGGCAACTCGCCCGTGAGGCTCGCGACCTCGCCGGCGAAGACCGCGAATGCCGCCAGCGGCAGGCCGACGAAGGCAAGACCGAGCGGCGCGCGGGTGCGCCACAAAAGCGCCAGCACGCCGATGGCGCACGACGCGCCGAGCGCGATGCCCATCATCGCCACCGATGCGCTCGCGCCCTGCAGGCCGAGCGCACCGAACGCGAACCCCAGCACCACGCCGACGGTCAGCGTGCGCAGTTCGTCGCCGGCGCCGGTGTGCGAGGCTTCGACCATCGCCACCGCGTAGGCCACGAGCAGCAGCGAAGTGGTCCACAGCGGCACCCCTTCCAACTGCTGCAGCACGCGCACGCCGATCCATAGGGCGCCGGCAGCCGCCAGCACGGCCAGCAGCACGCGCGCGGGCGCTCGCGCGCGCACCTGCAGCAGTTCGAGCACGAGCGCGATCGCGCCCGCCGCGGCCACGCCCAGCACGAGCTTGCTGCGCGCCGTGAGCGGCTCGAGCGTGAGCCCCAGCGCGAGCCACACCACCACGGCCAGACCCGCCAGCGGCACCAGCACCAGGGCACGCGTGCGCGCGAACAGGGCCGCGGCCAGCGCAGCGGCGAGGGCCGGCAGCACCCCGGACTGCATTGCGGGATTCGACAGCAGGTCGTTCATGGGCGATACCCCGGCGTGCGGCAGGGCAGGCGAAGCCCGCCATGGTTGCGCCCGGCGCTGCGCTTCGGTGGTGCGGATTCGAAAGCGCCGTGCAACGCGGGCGAACAGGGCCGCTCGTGCGCAGCGCCCGCTGCGCGCCGCGACCCGCCCGGCGCCGCCGCTACACTGCGCCGCCCCAGCAAGACGGCGCCGCTGCCGCGCGCCCTCGCAACCCGTGGACCAGATTCTCGCCCAGATCGCCGTCGAGCTCTCGGTACGCGTGCTGCAGGTGCGCGCCGCGGCCGAGCTGCTCGACGGCGGCGCGACCGTGCCTTTCGTCGCGCGCTATCGCAAGGAGGCCACCGGCGGCCTCGACGACGCTCAGTTGCGCACGCTCGAGCAGCGCCCGGCGTACCTGCGCGAGCTCGAGGCGCGCCGCGCGGCGGTCGTGCGCAGCGTCGACGAGCAGGGCAGGCTCACGCCCGAGCTGCGCACGGCCTTCGAGGCGGCCGGCACCAGGCAGGAGCTCGAGGACCTGTACCTGCCGTACAAGCCCCGGCGCCGCACCAAGGCGATGATCGCGCGCGAGGCGGGGCTCGAGCCGCTGGCCGACCGCCTGCACGCCGACCCGACGCTCGACCCCGCGGCCGAGGCGGCCGGCTTCGTCGATGCGCAAGCCGGCTTCGGCGACGTCGCCGCCGTGCTCGATGGCGTGCGCGACATCCTCGCCGAGCGCTGGGCCGAGGATGCCGCGCTCGTCGGCAAGCTGCGCGAGTGGCTGTGGAACGAAGGCCTGTTCACGAGCCGGCTCGTCGAAGGCAAGGACCCAGGCCACGCCGAGGCCGCCAAGTTCCGCGACTACTTCGACTACGCCGAGCCGATCCGCAAGGTGCCGAGCCACCGTGCGCTGGCGGTGTTGCGCGGACGCGCGCTGGGGTGGCTCGACGTCGGGCTCGGGCTCGACGCGGCTGCAGCACCGGCGACCGTGGGTCCGGGCGCAGCGGGCGCAGCCGCCTGGTCGCCGGCCGAAGGCCGCATCGCGCGCCATCTCGGCTGGAGCCCCGCGGGGCGCGCCGGCGACGCGCTCGTGCGCAAGTGCGTGTCGTGGACCTGGAAGGTCAAGCTCTCGCTCAGCCTCGAGCGCGATCTTTTCGCGCGGCTGCGTGAGGCGGCCGAGGCGACGGCGATCGAGGTCTTCGCCGCCAACGTGCGCGACCTGCTGCTCGCGGCGCCGGCCGGGCGCAAGGTGGTGATGGGGCTGGACCCCGGCATCCGCACCGGCGTCAAGGTGGCGGTGGTGAGCGACATCGGCAAGGTGCTCGACGCGACCACGGTCTATCCGCACGAGCCGCGCCGGGACTGGGACGGCGCGCTGCACGCGCTCGAGCGCCTGGTGGCCGCGCACGGCGTGAGCCTGGTCGCCATCGGCAACGGCACGGCGAGCCGCGAGACCGACAAGCTCGCCGCGGAGTTGCTCGCGCGCGTGCGCGCTGCCGCGCCCGGGCACGCGATCGACAGCGTGGTCGTGAGCGAGGCCGGCGCCTCCGTCTACTCGGCCAGTGAAGTGGCGAGCCAGGAGCTGCCCGGTCTCGACGTGAGCCTGCGTGGCGCGGTGAGCATCGCGCGACGATTGCAGGATCCGCTGGCCGAGCTGGTGAAGATCGAGCCCAGGAGCATCGGCGTCGGCCAGTACCAGCACGATGTCGAGCAGGGCGCGCTGGTGCGTTCGCTCGATGCCGTGGTGGAGGACTGTGTCAATGCGGTCGGCGTCGACCTCAACACGGCCTCGGTGCCGCTGTTGATGCGGGTGTCGGGCCTGGGCCCGGCGGTGGCTGCGAACATCGTGCGCTGGCGCGACGCGCACGGCGCGTTCGGCAACCGGCGCCAGCTGCTCGACGTGGCGGGCCTCGGTCCCAGGACCTTCGAGCAGGCCGCGGGCTTCCTGCGCATCCGCGACGGCGACGATGCGCTCGACATGACCGGCGTGCATCCCGAGGCCTACCCGTTGGTGCAGCGCATGCTCGCCGCCACCGGCCGACCGGTGCGCGAGGCGATGGGCCGCGTCGAGGTGCTCGGGGCGTTGCGTCCCGAGGCCTACGCCGACGAGCGCTTCGGCGTCGTCACGGTGCGGGACATCCTTGCCGAACTCGCCAAACCCGGACGCGATCCACGGCCCGAGTTCACGGTGGCGCGCTTCAACGACGGCGTGCACGACATCGCCGACCTGAAGCCCGGCATGGTGCTCGAGGGCACGGTGAGCAACGTGGCTCAGTTCGGTGCCTTCGTCGACCTCGGCGTGCACCAGGACGGCCTGGTGCACGTGAGCCAGCTGAGCGCGCGTTTCGTCGCCGACGCGCGCGAGGTCGTGCGCGCCGGTGCGACGGTGAAGGTGCGTGTGCTCGAGGTCGATCTGGCAAGGAAGCGCATCGCGCTCACGATGCGGCTGGACGACAAGGCGCTGCCCGCACGCGGCGCCGGTGACAACCGCCACCGCCCTGCGGCGCGCGACGAGCGCGCCCGTGGCGCGCGCGCGGAGCCGGCCGCGCGAGGTGCGATGGCGGCCGCCTTCGCGCGGCTGCGCGCGCCGCAGCGCTGAGGCGTGCCGCCGGGGGCCCAGCGGCCCGATCGCGCGGACGTCGTGTTCAGGAGCGACACCGCCGCCGCGTGCATGCACGCGCGGCGCCGCGCAGCGGTCGAAGGCGCGCGGTCGAAGGCGAGCCTGGGGCCGACACATTCGTGGAGCCCGTCGCGCGACTGGGCAGCGTCGAGGCCGCCCGGCTGCCCCGGCGCCGTCGCGCGGTGCGCCCGCGGGCTAGAATGCGCGCCTTGCATCGACCCTGCAACACGGACCGGGAAAGGCATCACGGTTATGACACCGCGGACTACGAGGGCGGCCACCGGCATCCAGCCGGCCGCACGGTCACGTCGGTGACTTTTCCCCGACCCGAAGACCCGAGCGCGGCCACCCACCGCGCTTTTTTGTTGCCTGTCACGCGCCTGTTGCGCGCCGCAGCGACCAGAGGACTCACATGATCCAGATCACGCTGCCCGACGGCTCGCGCCGCGACTATGCGGGCTCCGTCACGGTGGCCGAGGTGGCCGCGAGCATCGGGGCCGGCCTGGCCAAGGCCGCCGTCGCCGGCAAGCTCGACGGCAGGCTCGTCGACACGACCCACCGCGTCGACGCCGACGCCGTGCTTTCCATCGTCACCGACAAGGACGCCGAAGGCCTCGAGATCATCCGCCACAGCACGGCGCACCTGCTGGCGTACGCGGTCAAGGAACTTTTCCCCGAGGCCCAGGTGACGATCGGGCCGGTGGTGGACAACGGCTTCTACTACGACTTCGCCTACAAGCGCCCGTTCACGCCCGAGGATCTGGCGGCGATCGAAAAGCGCATGGCCGAGCTGGCGGCGAAGAACGAGCCGGTGGTGCGCCGCACCCTGCCTCGCGACGAGGCAGTGGCCTACTTCAAGGGTCTGGGCGAGCACTACAAGGCCGAGATCATCGGCAGCATCCCCGCGGGCGAGGAGGTGAGCCTGTACCGCGAGGGTGGCTTCGAGGACCTGTGCCGCGGCCCGCACGTGCCGAGCACGGGGCGCCTGAAGCACTTCAAGCTCATGAAGGTGGCCGGCGCGTACTGGCGCGGCGACCACCGCAACGAGCAGCTGCAGCGCATCTACGGCACCGCCTGGGCGACGAAGGAGGAGCTGCACAAGTACCTCGTCATGCTCGAGGAGGCCGAGAAGCGCGACCACCGGCGCCTGGGCCGCGAGCTCGACCTGTTCCACTTCGACGAGCACAGCCCCGGCACCGTGTTCTGGCACCCCAGGGGCTGGACGGTGTGGCAGGAGGTCGAGCAGTACATGCGGCGCGTGTACCGCGACAACGGCTACCAGGAGGTCAGGGGGCCGCAGCTGCTCGACAAGAGCCTGTGGGAGAAGACCGGCCACTGGGACAAGTACCGCGAGAACATGTTCACCACGGAGTCGGAAAAGCGCGATTACGCGCTCAAGCCGATGAACTGCCCGGGCCACATCCTGATCTTCAAGCAGGGCATCAGGAGCTACCGCGAGCTGCCGCTGCGCTACGGCGAGTTCGGCGCCTGCCACCGCAACGAGCCCTCGGGCGGCCTGCACGGCCTGATGCGCGTGCGCGCCTTCACGCAGGACGACGGCCACATCTTCTGCACCGAGGACATGATCCTGGACGAATGCACGGCGTACACGGCGCTGCTGCAGGGGGTCTACGCCGACTTCGGCTTTGCCGACATCGTCTACAAGGTGGCGACGCGCCCCGACGCGCGCATTGGCTCGGACGAGAGCTGGGACAAGGCCGAGCGCGCGCTCATGCAGAGCCTGGACACCAGCGGCTGCCGCTACACGATCTCGCCCGGCGAAGGCGCCTTCTACGGCCCGAAGATCGAGTACACGCTCGAAGACGCGATCGGGCGCGAGTGGCAGTGCGGCACGATCCAGGTCGACTTCTCGATGCCCGAGCGCCTGGGCGCCGAATACGTGGCCGACGACTCGAGTCGCCGCCACCCGGTGCTGCTGCACCGGGCCATCGTCGGCAGCCTAGAGCGCTTCATCGGCATCCTGATCGAGCAGCACGCCGGCGCGCTGCCGGCGTGGCTGGCGCCGCTGCAGGCGGTCGTCGCCTCGATCACCGAAGCGCACGCCGGGTACGCTGGTGCAGTGGCGAAAGCGTTGCAAAAACAAGGGCTTAGGGTCGAAGCCGATTTGCGCAACGAGAAGATCGCGTATAAGATCCGCGAGCATTCGTTGCAAAAGGTGCCGTACATCCTGGTCGTGGGCGACAAGGAGAAGGCGGACGGCACCGTTGCGGTGCGCGCCCGGGGCAACCAGGATCTTGGCGTCATGCCGCGGCAGTCCTTCGTCGAAAGGCTGCTCGCGCAGATCGCGGCCAAGGCCTAGGTGGGACCGCGGCGCGCTTTTCGTCGTTGTTCGGCGGCTCGTCTCGCTTGCGGGCCGCCTGAGGAGTTCAGACCATCGCTACCTTCATGGACCGGCGCATTCCCAACGCGGAGCGCAAGCACAGACTGAATCGGGAGATCATGGCGCCGCAGGTGCGCCTGAACGGGGTCAACAACGAACCACTGGGCATCGTTCCCACGCTGGAGGCGTTGCGCATGGCGGGCGACCTGGACGTGGACCTGGTCGAGATCGCGGCCACCGCCGATCCCCCCGTGTGCCGGTTGATGGACTACGGCAAGTTCAAGTATCAGGAGCAGAAGAAGGCGGCCGAGGCCAAGGCCAAGCAGAAGGTCATCGAGATCAAGGAAGTCAAGTTCCGCCCCGGCACCGACGACAACGACTACGAGATCAAGATGCGCAACCTGCGCCGCTTCATCTCCGAGGACGGCGACAAAGGCAAGGTGACGCTGCGCTTTCGCGGCCGCGAGATCACGCACCAGCAACTGGGCATGCGCATGCTCGAGCGCATCCGCGACGAACTGGCCGACGTGGCCGTCGTCGAGCACATGCCCAAGCTCGAGGGCCGCCAGATGGTGATGGTGCTGGCGCCGCGGCGCAAGTAGCCGCCGCAGGCGTCACAATACGCAGTTTCGCCGGGGCGGCCGCATGCGCGCACGCCCCGGCATCCAAGCCGCTGCAGGCCAACCAAGCACACGCGCGCCAGCGCTGTCGCCTGCAGGGGCAGCCTAGAAGAGAAAAGGAGTTCTCCCGTGCCCAAGATGAAGACCAAGAGCAGCGCCAAGAAGCGCTTTCGCGTGCGCCCGGGCGGCACCGTCAAGCGTGCGCAGGCCTACAAGCGCCACATCCTCACCAAGAAGAGCACGACGCGCAAGCGCCAGCTGCGCGGCGCGGCCAACGTGCACGAGACCAACCTGGGCCACGTGGCGGCGATGATGCCGTTCGCGGGTCTGTGACGCGCCGCCACCGACGACCAACGAAGGAGAACCGAAATGCCTCGCGTCAAACGTGGTGTCACCGCGCACGCCCGCCACAAGAAGGTGCTGGCGCTGGCCAAGGGCTATCGCGGCCGCCGCAAGAACGTCTTTCGCATCGCCAAGCAGGCGGTGATGAAGGCCGGGCAGTACGCCTATCGCGACCGCCGCACGCGCAAGCGGGTGTTCCGCCAGCTGTGGATCGCGCGCATCAACGCCGCCAGCCGCGAGCTGGGCGTCACCTACAGCAAGTTCATGGCCGGCCTGAAGAAGGCGCGCATCGACATCGACCGCAAGGTGCTCGCCGACATGGCGGTCAATGACCCGGCCGCCTTCGGCAGCATCGTCGCCAAGGTGAAGGCCGAGCTGGCTTGAGAACCGCAGCGCCGGCGGCGGCAGTCGATGCCGGCGGCGCGCGCACCAGCGCTGTGAAGGCCGTCACCGCAAGGGGCGGCCTTCACTCATTCGCCTTTGCCACGCACCGCATCCACACGAGTTCCATGAACGATCTCGAATCCCTGGTCGAGGCTGCGCATGCCGAGTTTGCCGCCGCCGCGACGCCGGCCGCACTGGAGGACGCCAAGGCGCGTTTCCTCGGCAAGAGCGGGCGCGTCACCGAGTTGCTCAAGGGCCTGGCGGCGCTGTCGCACGAGTCCAGGAAGACGCGCGGGGCCGAGATCAACCGCGCCAAGGCCGCGATCGAGGCCGCGCTGCAGGGGCGCCGCGACGCGCTCGCCGCCGCCGAGCTCGAGCGCCAGCTGCGCGCCGAGGCGCTCGATGTCACGCTGCCCGGGCGCAGCCGCGGCACGGGCAGCCTGCACCCGGTGAGCCGCACGATCGAGCGCATCGAGGCCATCTTCGCGTCGATGGGCTTCGACGTCGCCGAAGGCCCCGAGATCGAGACCGACTGGATGAGCTTCACGGCGCTGAACAACCCCGAGAACCACCCGGCGCGCTCGATGCAGGACACGTTCTACGTCGACCTGAAGGACGCCGAAGGGCGCTGGCTCAACCTGCGCCCGCACACCAGCCCGATGCAGGTGCGCTATGCGCGCCAGCACGCGGCGCGCCACGCCGCCGAGATCGCCGCCGGGCGGCCGATGCCCGAGATCCGCGTCATCGCGCCGGGGCGCACCTACCGCGTCGACAGCGACGCCACGCACTCGCCGATGTTCCACCAGTGCGAGGGCCTGTGGATCGGCGAGAACGTCTCGTTCAAGGACCTCAAGGTCGTCTTCATCGACTTCGTGCGTTGCTTTTTCGAGACCGACGACTTCGACGTGCGCTTCCGGCCGAGCTTCTTCCCCTTCACCGAGCCGAGCGCCGAGATCGATGTCGCGTTTCGGGGCGGGCCGCTGGCGGGCCGTTGGCTCGAGGTCGCCGGCTCGGGCCAGGTGCATCCGAACGTCGTGCGCAACTTCGGGCTCGACCCCGAGGCGAACATCGGCTTTGCCTTCGGCATGGGCCCCGATCGCCTGGCGATGCTGCGCTACGGCATCGACGACCTGCGCCTGATGTTCGACAACGACCTGCGCTTCCTGGCGCAGTTCCGCTGACCGGCTGCCGCGCGCGTCAGCCCTGCCGAGCGAGCACGAGATGCAATTCCCCGAGTCGTGGTTGCGCGAGTTCTGCAACCCGCCGATCGGCACGCAGGAGCTGGCCGATCTGCTCACGATGTCCGGCTTCGAGGTCGAGGCGCTGCGCCCGGTGGCGCCGCCCTTTCACGGTGTCGTCGTGGCCGAGATCCTGGAGGCCGCGCCCCACCCGCAGGCCGATCGGCTGCGCGTGTGCCGCGTCGACATCGGCAGCGCCGAGCCGCTGGCCATCGTCTGCGGCGCGCCCAATGCGCGCGCCGGTCTGCGTGTGCCGCTGGCCACCGTGGGCGCCGAGCTGCCGCCGCCGGCCGACGGCAAGGGCGCCCAGCCGCTGCGCATCGCGGTGGGCAGGCTGCGCGGCGTCGAGAGCCAGGGCATGCTGTGCTCGGCGCGCGAACTCGGCATCTCCGAGGACGGCACCGGCCTGCTCGAGCTGCCCGCCGACGCGCCGCTGGGCCGCGACCTGCGCGCGGTGCTGCAGCTCGACGACACGATCTTCACGCTCAAGCTCACGCCGAACCTGGCGCATGCGCTCAGCGTGTACGGCGTCGCGCGCGAGGTCGCGGCGTTGACCGGCGCGCCGCTGCGCACCCCGGCCATCGCGCCCGTCGCACCGGTGCACGATGCGAAGCTGCCGGTCGAGGTGCTGGCGAGCGACCTGTGCGGACGCTTTTCGGGGCGTGTCGTGCGCAACGTCGACACCGGGGCGCAGACACCGCAATGGATGGTCGATCGCCTCGCGCGCTGCGGCCAGCGCAGCGTCACGGCGCTGGTCGACATCTCGAACTACGTGATGTTCGAGTACGGCCGGCCGACGCACATCTTCGACCTCGACAAGATCCACGACAAGCTCGTCGTGCGCTGGGCGCGGGCGGGCGAATCGCTCGAGCTGCTCAACGGCAGCACGGTCGAGCTCGACGAGACGGTCGGGGTCATCGCCGACACGCGGGCCGTCGAGTCGCTGGCCGGCATCATGGGCGGCGAAGCCAGTGCGGTCAGCGACCGCACGCGCCACGTCTACATCGAGGCCGCCTTCTGGTGGCCCGAGGCGGTGCAGGGCCGCTCGCGGCGCTACGGTTTCGCCACCGACGCCGGCCACCGCTTCGAGCGCGGCGTCGACCCGGCGCTCACCGTCGAGCACATCGAGCGCGTCACGCAGCTCATCGGTGACATCTGCGGCGGCGAACCCGGTCCGATGGACGACCAGGTGCTGCGCCTGCCCGAGGCGCGACCCGTCACGCTGCGTGCGGCGCGCGCGGCCAAGGTGCTGGGCATGCCGGTCACCCAGGCACAGTGCGCCGACGTGTTCCGCCGCCTGGGCCTCGCGTTCACCGAGGGCGCGGGCACGCTCACCGTGACGCCGCCCACCTGGCGCTTCGATCTCGCGCTCGAGGAGGACCTGATCGAGGAGGTGGCGCGCGTCGTCGGCTACGACAAGCTGCCGCTGGCGGCGCCGCTGGCACCGGTGACGGCGAACGTGCGCCCGGAGGGGCGGCGCCACCCGAACCTGATCCGCCGCGCGCTGGCCGGGCTCGGCTATCACGAGACGATCGGCTTCGGCTTCGTCGAGGAGCGCTGGGAGCGCGAGCTGGCGGGCAACGCCGACCCGATCCGCGTGCTCAACCCGATCGCGGCGCCTCTGGCGGTGATGCGCTCGAGCCTCGTCGGCAGCCTCGTCAACGTGCTGCGCACCAACCTGGCGCGCAGGGCCACGCGCGTGCGCGTGTTCGAGATCGGCCGCGTCTTCCAGCGCAATGCGGCGGCGGTGGACGGGCCGCTGGCGGTGGCCGGCCTCGACCAGCCGGTGCGCGTGGCCGCCCTCGCGTACGGGCCGGCCGTGCCGGCGCAATGGGGTGCGAAGGAGCGCGCGGTCGACTACCACGACGTCAAGGGCGACCTCGAGGCGCTGCTCGCGCCGCGCGTGCCGGCGTTCGTGCCGGCCGAACACCCGGCGCTGCACCCGGGCCGCGCGGCGCGCATCGAGCTCGACGGCCGCACGGTCGGCCATCTCGGCGAGTTGCACCCGCGCTGGCGCCAGGCCTACGAACTGGCGCAGCCGCCGGTGCTGTTCGAGATCGAACTCGACGTGCTGGTGACCGTGCCGGTGCCGCAGCTCGAGCCGCTCGCGCGCCAGCAAAGCGCCTGGCGCGACGTGGCCCTGGTGGTGCGCGCCGAGGTGCCGCACGGTGCGCTGGCGGCGCGGCTGTGCGACGACGCGAGCGGCCTGGTGCGCAGCGCGACGCTGTTCGACCTCTACCAGCCGGCCGCGGCCGCCGCCGGCATCGGCGCCGGCGAGCGCAGCCTGGCGTACCGGCTCGAGTTGCGCGACGACACGACGACGATGACCGACGCGCGCATCGACGCCGCGGTGGCAGCCGCCGTCGCCAGGGCGCAGGCGGCGTTCGGCGCGCGGCTGCGCGGTTGAACCGATCGGGGGAGCAGGAGATGGGCAACGAAGAGAGCAAGCACCCCGAGGGTCCGTCGACGCCCGGAATCGGGGCACCGCCGCGCGTCATCCTGCCGTCGCTCGAAACGCCGACGCTCACCAAGGCCGAACTCGCCGAGCTGCTGTTCGACCGCCTGGGCCTGAACAAGCGCGAGAGCAAGGACATGGTCGAGGCCTTCTTCGAGATCGTGCACGACGCGCTCGCCCGCGGCCAGGAGGTCAAACTCTCGGGCTTCGGCAACTTCAACATCCGGCGCAAGGCGCCGCGCCCGGGGCGCAACCCGCGCACCGGCGAGTCGATCCCGATCAAGGCCCGCAGCGTCGTGACCTTCCACGCCAGCCACAAGCTCAAGGCCGTCGTGCAAGGTGACACAGCGCGTCCGGAAGACTTCGAGTAGAGTCGAAATTTCCCCATGGATCGTATTGATTTCAATGGAGAAAGTGCTCCCTCCGATCCCCGCGAAGCGGTACTTCACGATCGGTGAGGTGAGCGAGCTGTGCGGCGTCAAGCCGTACGTGCTGCGCTACTGGGAACAGGAGTTCACGCAGCTTCGGCCCATGAAGCGACGCGGCAACCGCCGTTACTACCAGCACCACGAGGTGCTGCTGGTGCGCCGCATCCGCGATCTGCTGTACGACCAGGGCTTCACGATCAGCGGCGCACGCAACCGGCTCGCCGACAGCGCGGCACTGCGGCAACTGGTGGCGTCGGTGGCCGAAGGCGCGGCGGCGCTGCAGGACGGGCCGCCGCTACCGGAGGCAGCCGAAGCCCAGCCGGCCGGGGAACACGCGAAGAGCCACGCGCCGACGCCCGCGCCGACGCATGTGCAGACGCCCGCGCCGACGCAGGCTGAGATGCCGCCGCAATTACTGGCGCCGCGGGTGCAGCCCGTTGCAGCGCCGGACCTTGCGACGCTGCGACTCGAACTGCTGTCGATCCGTGCGCTGCTCGAGGCCTGAGGATCTGTGAACGAACCCCTCACGCCCGCTCGACGCGCCCTGACGCGGCCACGCGGCGTTGCAAATGCTCGCCCTATCGCGCGACAGGGCTGCGCTTTGCGCCTCGAGCGGGGTCGTCCTGTCGCGCCGCTCGGGCGCGACCGGTTCGTTCACGGGTTCTGAGCGCAGGCCGCGCCTCGTGCCCCGCCTATAATGCCCAGCTTCGTCGGGGTGTAGCGCAGCCTGGTAGCGCACTTGCATGGGGTGCAAGGGGTCGCGAGTTCGAATCCCGCCACCCCGACCATCGAACCGCCAACGGGCCAGATCGCACGACCTGGCCCGTTTTTCGTCCGGACCGCCGCCCATGTCCGCGTCCGTCCCGCTGCTGCTGGCCATCGACGTGGGAACGCAGAGCGTGCGTGCGGTGGTCTTCGACGCCTCGGGCGAGGTGCGGGCCGCGGCGCACCGCGTGATCGCGCCACCCTTCGTGGCGCCGCAGCCCGGCTGGGCCGAGCAGGACGCGCAGGCCTACTGGCAGGCGCTGCGCGAGGCGGTGACCGCACTGTGGCAGTCGGGCGACGTGGCGCCTGCGGCCATCGCGGCGCTGGCGCTGACGACGCAGCGCAACACTGTCGTCTGTGCCGATGCCCAAGGCATGCCGCTGCGCCCGGCCATCGTCTGGCCCGACGCGCGGCTGGCGACGCGCGTGCCGGCGCTGGGCGCGCGCTGGGGCGTGGCGATCCGGCTGGCCGCAGCCCATGGGCTCGTCAGGCGCTTGCAGTCGCAGGCCAAGGCCAACTGGATCGCCGAGCACGAGCCCGGTCTGTGGGCGCGCAGCACGCGTTTCGGCTTGCTGTCGACCTGGCTCACGCAGTGCCTGGTGGGCGAGTGGGTGGATTCGCTGGCCTGCCAGGTGGGCTACTTGCCGTTCGACCACCGGCGCCGACGCTGGGCGCGGCGCGGCGACTGGCGCTGGCGTGCGATCGCGGTGCGCGAGGCGCAACTGCCGCGTCTGGTGCCGCCTGGCGCGCCGCTCGGCGAGCTCGAGGCACACGCGGCCGCCGCGCTGGGCCTGCCGCGAGGTCTGCCGGTGATCGCCGCGGCCGCCGACAAGGCCTGCGAGGTGCTGGGCTGCGGCGCACTCGCGCCCGACGTCGCGCATCTGTCGCTCGGCACCGCCGTGGCCATCAACACCACGCAGGCGCGCTACATGGAAGTGCAGCGGCTGCTGCCGGCGTATCCGGCGGCGCTGCCGGGGCACTGGAACACCGAGGTCCATCTGCCGCGCGGCATGTGGCTCGTGAGCTGGTTCCGCGAGCAGTTCGGCGCGCCCGAGCGCGAGCGCGCCACGGCGCTGGGCGTGGCGCCCGAGACGCTGTTCGACGAGTTGCTCGCGACCACGCCGCCGGGCGCACTCGGCCTCGTGCTGCAGCCCCACTGGAGCCCGGGCCTGCGCGATCCCGGCCCCGAAGCGCGCGGCGCCGTCGTCGGCTTCGGCGCGATGCATACCCGCGCCCACCTGTACCGGGCGTTGATCGAAGGGCTGATGTACGCGCTGCGTGCCGGCCGCGATGCGATCGAGGCGCGAACCGGGCAGCGCGTCGTCGCGCTGCACGCCAGCGGCGGCGGTGCGCACAGCGTGCGCGTGCTGCAGATCGCCGCCGATGTGTTCGGGCTGCCCTGCGCACGGCCGGCGGTCGAGCAGACGTCGGCCCTCGGTGCCGCGATGCTCGCCGCTGCGGGGCTCGGCCTGCACGCCAGCGTGGCCGAGGCCGCGCGCGCGATGGCGCGCCGTGGCATGCACGTGCAGCCCGATGCCGCAGCGGGCGCCACCTACGACGCGCTGTATCGCGAGGTCTACCGGCCGCTGTACGGTCGGCTGCGGCCGCTGTACGTGCGGCTGCGCGCGCTCACCGGCTATCCGCCCTGACGTGTCGCGGGCAGGCACGGCCGCGCACCACCCGCCGGCTCAGTTCAGCTGCGTGACGAACTTCGTGACGAGGTAGCCGTCGAAGGTCTCGCTGCCGCCTTCGCTGCCGTAGCCGCTGTCCTTGATGCCGCCGAAGGGCGTTTCGGCCAGCGCCAGGCCGAGGTGGTTGATCGACACCATGCCGGCCTCGAGGCCGTTGGCGAGCGCCGTCGCGTTCTTCGTCGAAGTGGTGAAGGCGTAGGCGGCGAGGCCGTAGGGCAGGCGGTTGGCGCGCGCGAGCACCTCGTCGACGCTCCTGAAGCGCACGAGGCCCGCCACCGGCCCGAAGGGCTCCTCGGTCATCAGCCGGCTGTCGTCGGGCAGGTCGGCGATGACGGTGGGGGCGAAGAAGTTGCCGCTGCCCGGCAGCGGCGCGCCGCCGGCAAGCACGGTGGCGCCGCGCGCCAGCGCATCGTCGACGAAGCCGGCCACCGCCGGCACGCGCCGCTTCTGTGCCAGCGGGCCCATCTTCGTCGCCGCGTCCAGACCGTCGCCGACCTTGACGGACTCGGTGCGCTTCAGGAACTCTGCGACGAAGCGATCGTAAGCACCCTCCTGCACGTAAAAGCGCGTCGGCGAGACGCACACCTGGCCGGCGTTGCGGAACTTGAACGGCACCAGCATCTTCGCGGCGAGTTCGAGGTCGGCGTCGTCGCAGACGATCACTGGCGCGTGGCCGCCGAGCTCCATCGTGCAGCGCTTCATCAGCGAGCCGGCGAGTGCGGCGAGTTGCTTGCCCACCGCCACCGAACCCGTGAACGAGATCTTGCGCACGACGGGGCTCTTGATCAGGTAGTCGCTGACCTCGTGCGGCACGCCCCAGACGACGTTGAGCACGCCCGCAGGCAGACCGGCGTCGTGAAAGAGCTGCGCCAGCGCCACGACCGCGCTCGGCGCGTCCTCCGGGCCCTTGACGATGATCGTGCAGCCGGCGCCCACGGCGGCGCAGATCTTGCGGATGGCCTGGTTGAACGGGAAGTTCCACGGCGTGAAGGCAGCGCACACGCCGATCGGCTCGCGCAGCACGAGCTGGCGCACGCCGTCGGCGCGCGCCGGGATCACGCGGCCGTAGATGCGGCGGCATTCCTCGGCATGCCACTCGGCGTGCTCGGAGCAGGCGACGACCTCGCCCACCGATTCGGCCAGCGGCTTGCCCTGGTCGAGCGTGATGTGGCGGCCGATGTCCTGTGCGCGCTCGCGCGCCAGCTCCGCGACGCGGCGCAGCACCTTGCTGCGCTCGATCGGCGAGCTCTTCTTCCAGCCGGCGAAGGCGCGTTCGGCAGCGGCAAGCGCGGCGTCGAGGTCGGCGCGGCTGGCGTGCGGCAGCTTGCCGATCACCTCGTCGGTGGCCGGATTGACGATGTCCTGCACCTTGCGGCCGTCGCCGTGCAGGAAGCGGCCGTCGATGTAGAGGCTGAGGGTGGGGTACATGGCGGGAGGCTCCGGTTCGATCCGGGCTGCGGCGCCGTGGCGCGGCAGCCTCAATGCTCGCCCAGGTACGCGGCCTGCACCTCGGCGTTGGCGCGCACCGCCGGCGGCGTGTCGGAGGCGATGACGCCGCCGTTGACCATCACGGTGATGCGGTCGGCGATGCGGAACACGGCGTCCATGTCGTGCTCGACGAGCAGGATGGCGTGCCCGGGGCGCAGCTCGGCCAGCAGGGCGAGCATGCGGTCGGTCTCCTCGGCGCCCATGCCGGCCAGCGGCTCGTCGAGCAGCAGCACCTGCGGCTGCGTGGCCAGGCACATCGCGACCTCGAGCTGGCGCTTGGCGCCGTGCGACAGCAGGCCGGCCTCGCGCTGGAGCACGCCGGCCAGCCCGGCACGTGCAGCGGCTTCGCGCGCGGCGGCGACGGTGCGTTCGCAGCGCCGCGCGTCCTGCCAACCGTGCCAGGGCTTCTGCAGCCGCGCCTGTGCCGCGAGGCGGCAGTTCTCGAACACCGTGAAGCTCGGATAGATCGTGTTGCGCTGGTAGCTGCGGCCCAGCCCGGCGCGCGCACGGCGCGGCTGCGACCAGCGCGTCACGTCGTGACCGAGCAGCTCGACGCGGCCTTCGGACAGCGCCAGCTCGCCCGACAGCATGTTGACGAGCGTCGACTTGCCGGCGCCGTTGGTGCCGATCACCGCGTGCACGGTGCCGCGCTCGAAGGCGAGCGAGACCGCGCTCACCGCGACCAGGCCGCCCCAGCGCCGCGTCACGCCCTCGCAGCGCAGCAGCACGTCGGGCGCGGGTTCAGGCCGGTTCATCGCGCACCTCGGTGCTCGTCGGACCACGGCGCGCGCGGCGCCGGCGCAGCATCGCGGGAATGCCGACGAGGCCGCGCGGCAGCAGCGCCACGCTGGCGATGATCGTCACGCCCATGCCGAGCAGCCAGTGCTTGGCGAAGGCGCCGAAGACGGCGTCGGACTTGAAGAACTCCTGCAGCAGCGCGTAGGCGAAGGCACCGATCAGCGCGCCGCGCAGATGCCCGATGCCGCCGAGGATGATCATGATGAGCACCGCGCCCGACTCGTTCCAGGCCAGCAGCTCGGGGTTCACGAAGCCGTCCTTGACCGCGTAGAGGAAGCCGCCGAGGCCGGCGATCGCACCCGAGATCGTGAACGCCGCGAGCTTGTACGGATAGGTCGAGTAGCCGGTGGCGCGCATGCGCTGCTCGTTGACGCGGATGCCGGCCAGCGCGCGCCCGAAGCGCGAGCGCCTGAGCACGGCGAGCAGCGCGAACACCGCCAGCAGCACGGCGTAGACGACGTAGTACATCGTGCGCCCGCCCTCGAGCGCGAGCAGCGTGCCGAAGGCCGGCCGCGCGTTGAGGTAGATGCCGTCGGTGCCGCCGCCCAGCGGCGTGTCGTGCACGACGTAGTAGGCCATCTGCGCGAAGGCGAGCGTCACCATGATGAAGTAGATGCCGCGCGTGCGCAGCGACAGCGCACCGACGGCCAGCGCGTACACCGCCGCCAGAGCCACCGCCGCCGGCAGCAGCCACCAGGCGCTGGCGGGGCCGTCGGCGGGCGTCAGCAGCACCACGCCGTAGGCGCCGATGCCGAAGAAGGCGGCGTGGCCGAAGCTGACGAGGCCGGCGCCGCCCACGATCAGCTCGAGGCTGAGCGCGAAGATGGCGAAGATCATGATCTTGGTCGCCAGGTCGGAGCCGAAGCCGCTGGCCACGAGCGGGTACAGCGCGAGCGCGCCGAACACGAGCGCGACGAAGGCGAGCTTGCCCCGTGCGGGCGCTGCGGCGGCGTCGATGGCGTCCATCAGCCGGCCCTGAACAGGCCCTCGGGCCGCCACAGCAGGATGAGCGCCATCAGCAGGTACACGAGCACGCCGGCAGCCTCGGGCAGCAGCACCTTGCCGAAGGTGTCGACGACGCCGATCAGCAGCGACGCCAGCAGCGCGCCGCGGATCGAGCCGATGCCGCCGATCACGACGACGACGAAGCACACGATGAGCACCGTGTTGCCCATGCCCGGGTAGACCGAGCTGACGGGCGCGGCCACCATGCCCGCCAGCACGGCCAGCGCGACGCCGGCGGCGAAGACGACGCGAAACAGGAACTTGATGTCGATGCCCAGGCTTTGCACCATCTCGCGGTTGACGCTGCCGGCGCGGATCGTCATGCCCAGGCGCGTGTGTGCGAACACGAAGTACATGCCCAGCGCCACCGCCAGGCACACGCCGGAGATGAAGAGCCGGTACACCGGATAGGTCATCACGTCGCCGAGGGCGAAGGTGCCGGCGAGATACGCGGGCGCCTTGACGCCGTGCACGTCGTCGCCGACGAGCAGGCTGCGCAGTTCCTCGAAGACGAGGATGAGGCCGTAGGTCATCAGCACCTGCTGCAGGTGCTCGCGTTCGTACAGGAAGCTGAAGAACGCCCACTCGAGCACGTAGCCCAGCAGCACCGACAGCGCCACGCCGAGCGCGAGCGTCGCGAAGAACCCGCCGCCCAGCGTCGACGCCACCCACGGCACCAGCGCGTACGCCATGTACGCGCCGATCATGTAGAAGCTGCCGTGCGCGAGGTTGATGACGCCCATGATGCCGAAGATCAACGTCAGGCCGCTGGCCACCAGGAACAGCAGCAGTCCGTACTGCAGCGCGTTCAGGCACTGGATGAGGAAGGTGGCGGCGTCCATGGCTGGGGCGGGCAGGGCGCGAGCCTATCAGGCGGCGCGCGCGCGGCCGCTCGGGGCAGGGCCCGATGCGTCCGGGGCCGCGTGGGCAGTGGCTGCGGCGGCTGCAGCCGCTGCAGCCGCTTCGGTCAGCATCGCCACGCTGGCGGCGATGACGGCCTCGGGCTGGTCGCGGTGTGCCGAGTGGCCGCACGCGGGCAGCTCGAGCACGCGCGTCTGCGGCACGCGGCGCGCGATGCCGCGCACCTGCTCGAGCGTGCCGTACTCGTCGTCCAGGCCCTGGACCGCGAGCACCGGACAGCGGATGGGCGCGATCTCGTCCTCGATCGACCAGCGCTCGAAGCGCGGATCGAGCCAGACGTCGTTCCAGCCCCAGAAGGCGCTGTCGGGGTCGGCGTGGTGGCGTGCGAGGCGCTGCCGCAGGTCGCCCTCGAGATACGCGACGCGCGCGCGGCGGATGCTCGCCAGGCCGTACGCCTCGGCCAGGATGTGCGGCGCGAGCGCGATCACGCCGGCGCAGCGGCGCACGAAGCGCGCCGCGTACAGCAGCGCGATCGTGCCGCCGTCGCTGTGGCCGAGCAGCCACGGCGGGTCGGCCGCGGTGTCGATGCCGAGTGCCTCGAACAGCGCCGGCAGCACCTCGAGCGCCTGGCGGTGCATGAAGTCGGGCTGCCAGTGCTCGTCGGGCGCGCGTGGCGTGCTCCGGCCGTAGCCCGGGCGCGAGTAGACCAGTCCGCGGCAGCGCGCCGCGGCGCACAGGCGCTCGGGGAAGTCGCGCCACATCGACACCGAGCCCAGGCCCTCGTGCAGGAACACGACGAGCGGCGCCGCGGTGGCTTCGGGCGCGATCCAGCGCACTTCGACCCGGACGTCGCGCCCGCACCAGCGCAGCCGCGCGAACTCGGGCGCGCTCAATGCGCGGCTTCCCGCTCGCGCAGCCTGAAGCGCTGGATCTTGCCGGTGGCGGTCTTGGGCAGCTCGGTCAGGAACTCGATCTCGCGCGGGTACTTGTACGGCGCCAGCCGGTCCTTGACGAAGGCCTTGAGTTCGCCGTCGCTGGCAGCGGCGTCGGGCTTGAGCACGACGAAGGCCTTGACGCGCGTCAGGCCGTTGGTGCCGGCCACGCCGATCACCGCCGCCTCGAGCACGGCCGGGTGCTGCACCAACGTGGCCTCGACCTCGAACGGGCTGACGTAGATGCCGCTCACCTTGAGCATGTCGTCGCTGCGCCCGCCGTAGGTGTAGCTGCCGTCGTCGTTGCGCACGTACTTGTCGCCGGCCTTGGTCCAGCCGCCCTGGAAGGTCTCGCGCGTCTTGGTGCGGTTGCCCCAGTACATCAGCGCCGAACTCGGGCCCTGGATGTAGAGGTCGCCGGGCTCGCCGTCGGCGACCGGCTTGCCGTCGTCGCCGCGCAGTTCGATCTCGTAGCCGGGCACCGGCCAGCCGGTGCTGCCGTAGCGCACGCGCTCGGGCCGGTTGCTGATGAAGATGTGCAGCATCTCGGTCGAGCCGATGCCGTCGACGATGTCGACGCCCAGACGCTTGTGGAAGCGCTGGCCGATCTCCGCCGGCAGCGCCTCGCCGGCCGACGAGACCAGACGCAGCGCGACGTCCCCGCGCGCGGGCAGCTCGGGGTGCGCCAGCATGCCGGCGAAGCCCGTCGGCGCGCCGTAGAACACGGTGGGCTTGCGGCCTTCGAGCGTCGCCAGCCTGCCCGTCAGGCGCTTGAACACGGCCTCGGGCGTGGCGCGCTCGGCCATCAGCAGCACCGAGGCGCCGACGCTGAGCGGGAAGCTGAGCGCGTTGCCCAGGCCGTAGGCGAAGAACAGCTTGGCGGCCGAGAAGCACAGGTCGCTCTCGCGCAGGCCGAGCACGGCCTTGCCGTACAGCTCGGCCGTCCAGTAGGGGTTGGCGTGCGAGTGCACGGTGCCCTTGGGCCGTCCGGTGGAGCCCGACGAATACAGCCAGAAGCCGGGATCGTCGCCGCCGGTCGCCGCCGGGCGAGGGAGCGGCGCGTGGGCCGCGATGAAGGCCTCGAACTCGGTCTCCGACGGGTGCAGCGGAGCCACCGGCTGCGCGACGACCACCTTGCCGACCTCGTGGTCGGACTTGATCATCGCTGCGTTCAGCGTCGGCAGCAGCGCGCCCGAGACGATGGCCGCCTGGGCGCGCGAGTGCTCGAGCATGTAGGCGTAGTCGTCGGCCGTCAGCAGCGTGTTTACCGCCACCGGCACGATGCCGGCGTACATCGCGCCGAGAAAGCTCACCGGCCACTCGCTGCTGTCGAGCATCAGCAGCAGCACGCGCTCTTCGCGCCTGATGCCCAGCGCGCGCAGCGCCGCGGCCATGCGGCGCACGCGCTCGCTCAGCTCGGCGTAGCTGAGGCTGCCGCGATCGTCGATGAACGCCGTGCGTTGGGGACGGCTGGCGTTCGCCTCGAGCAGATGCTGGGCGAAGTTGAAGTGCTCGGCCGGGGCGCTGGGCTGCGCTGCGGTGCTCATCGTGGTCTCCTCGGGGGTTCGTGTGGCGCGGCCGGCGACGTGGCGTTCAACCGCTGAACTGGATGGCGCCCTGCGGCAGCAGGTACAACACCAGCGCCCGGCCGCCGCTCACCGTGGGCCGATGCGCGCTGCCCGGACCGTAGACGCACCAGCCGGCCGGGCGATCGTCGAACGTCGCCGCACTGCCGTCCTGCGGCACGATGAGGTCGATCTCGCCCAGCGGATGCACGTGGTGCGGGCCGGCGATGTCGGTCATGTCGACCACGTCGACGGAGTGGCCGTGCAGGTCGTCGGCGGGCTTGAAGATGCGGCCGTAGCGGATGCCTGCGCCCTCGCGGTTGCACAGCCAGCCGTCGCGCACGCCTGCCTCGCAGCCGGCGGCCAGCGTGGCGTAGGTGGCGCTGCCCGGCCCGTGCGTGGCGTTGAGCCAGCGCTCGAGCTCGGCGTCGAGCGCGCGGCCCGCGAGTTGATCGGTGAGCGTGGCCACGTGGGCGCGGAACTCGCTGGGAGTCATCGGCAAGGCTCCTGTCGTCGGCACCAGCTTGCAGCGCACGCTGGAATGCAGTATTGTGCGCACCCTGAATCTACGGGAATTTCCGACACGATGTCAAGCACGATAGTGCAGCGGCCCCTCGTCAACTCGCCCGATGCGCCGCAGGATGCCGTGAAGCCTACGCCGCTCGGCGGCGCGGCGCATGAGGACAAAGACCCGTTCCTGGTCGCGCTGGGCGAGCGCGTGCGTGCGCTGCGCGCGCGCCGCGGCATCACGCGCAAGGCGCTGGCTGCGGCGGCGGACTTTTCTGAGCGGCACCTCGCCAACCTCGAGTACGGCGTCGGCAACGCGTCCATCCTGATCCTGCTGCACGTGGCGCAGGCGCTGCAGTGTTCGCTCGCCGAACTGCTCGGCGACATCACGACCTCGTCGCCCGAGTGGCTGATGCTGCGCGAGATGCTCGAGGGGCGCGACGAGGCGACGCTGCGCCGCGTGCGCATCGCCGTCGGCGAGCTGCTCGGCACCGGCGGCGCCAACGTCGCGCGCAGCCCGCGCGTGGCGCTCATCGGGCTGCGCGGTGCGGGCAAGTCGACGCTGGGGCGGCGGTTGGCCGACGACCTGGACTTTCCGTTCGTCGAACTGAGCCGCCAGATCGAGCAGTTCGCCGGCTGCACGATCCACGAGATCCAGTCGCTGTACGGGCAGAACGCGTACCGCCGCTACGAGCGACGCGCGCTCGAGGAGGCGATCCAGATCTATCCGGAGGCGGTCATCGCGACGCCGGGCGGGCTGGTGAGCGACCCCGCCACTTTCAACCTGCTGCTTGCGCATTGCACCACCGTGTGGCTGTACGCCGATGCCGAGGACCACATGCGCCGCGTGCTGGCGCAAGGTGACACGCGCCCGATGGGCGGCGGTGCCGGCAAGGAGGCGATGGACGATCTCAGGAGCATCCTTGCCGGCCGCGCTGCCTTCTACTCGAAGGCAGAGTTCAAGCTCGACACGAGCGCGCAGCCGCTCGAGGCGACGCATCTCGCGCTGCGCAAGCTGGTGCGCGACGCGCTGTCGATGCCGGCTTGAACCGGTAATGCATAAAAGTGCTTGCTTGCGACAAGCATACGCAATATCATACGTGTCATCGATCAAGAGGTACGCACTTTCATGCATCATAAGGAGACTGACATGGCCGCCGCAACGCGCGTCGACTACCAGACCGATCCCTCGCGCTACCGCCACTGGAAGCTGCACTTCGAGGGCCCGGTGGCCAAGCTGAGCGCCGACTTCGACGAGAACGCCGGCCTGCGCCCGGGCTACAAGCTCAAGCTCAACAGCTACGACCTGGGCGTCGACATCGAGCTCGCCGACGCGCTCGACCGCATCCGCTTCGAGCACCCCGAAGTGCGCACGGTGGTCGTCACGAGCCTCAAGGACAAGGTGTTCTGCTCGGGCGCCAACATCTTCATGCTCGGCGTGTCGAGCCACGCGTGGAAGGTCAACTTCTGCAAGTTCACGAACGAGACGCGCAACGGCATCGAGGACAGCTCGCAGCACAGCGGCCTGAAGTTCATCGCCGCCGTCAACGGTTCGTGCGCCGGCGGCGGCTACGAGCTGGCGCTGGCCTGCGACGAGATCATCCTCGTCGACGACCGCAACAGCTCGGTCAGCCTGCCCGAGGTGCCGCTGCTGGGCGTGCTGCCCGGCACCGGCGGCCTGACGCGCGTGACCGACAAGCGCCACGTGCGGCACGACCTGGCCGACGTCTTCTGCACCACCACCGAAGGCGTGCGCGGGCAAAAGGCCAAGGACTGGCGCCTGGTCGACGACATCGCGCGCCCGGCGCAGTTCGCCGCGCGCGTGCAAGAGCGTGCGCTCGAACTCGCCGGCGCGAGCGATCGCCCGGCCGCTGCCAAGGGAGTCGCGCTGGCGCCGCTGGCGCGCACGATCGAGGCCGATGCGCTGCGCTATTCGCAGGTCACGGTCGAGATCGACCGCGCGCGACGCACGGCCAGCTTCACCGTGAAGGCGCCGTCCGGCGTCCAGCCCGCCGACGTCGCCGGCATCGAGGCGGCGGGTGCCGCCTGGTACCCGCTCGTGCTCGCGCGCGAGCTCGACGATGCGATTCTGTCGATGCGCACCAACGAGCCGACGATCGGCACCTGGCTGCTGAGGACCGCAGGCGAGGCCCAGGCGCTGGCCGCGAGCGACGCCGCACTGGTGGCGCACAAGGACCATTGGTTCGTGCGCGAGACCATCGGTGCGCTGCGCCGCACGCTGAGCCGCCTCGACGTGAGCGCGCGCAGCCTGTTTGCGCTGATCGAGCCGGGCTCGTGCTTCGCCGGCACGCTGCTCGAGCTGGCGCTGGCCTGCGACCGCAGCTACATGCTGGCGCTGCCCGACGCGCCGGCGCGTGCGCCGAAGATCACGCTCGGCGAAGTCAACTTCGGCTTCTATCCAATGGCCACCGGCCAGAGCCGCCTGGCGCGCCGCTTCTACGACGAGCCGGCCGCGCTCGATGCGGCGCGCGCGCGCATCGGCCAGCCGCTGGACGCCGCGGCGGCGCTCGCGGCCGGTCTCGTGACCTCGGCGCCCGACGACATCGACTGGCCCGACGAGACGCGCATCGCGATCGAGGAGCGCGTGGCGATGAGCCCCGACGCGCTCACCGGCATGGAGGCCAACCTGCGCTTCAACGGCACCGAGACGATGGCCACGCGCGTCTTCGGACGCCTGAGCGCATGGCAGAACTGGATCTTCCAGCGCCCCAACGCCGTCGGCGACAAGGGGGCGCTCAAGGTCTACGGCAAGGGCGAGAAGGCCGCCTTCGACTGGAACCGCGTCTGACGCATCGACTCGAGGAGACACAGCACATGGGCAGCATCGACTACGGCGAGAAGATCCCCAACAACGTCCACCTGAGCGAGGACCGCACGCTGCAGCGCGCGCTCGAGCAGTGGCAGCCGAACTACCTGAAGTGGTGGCAGGAGGTGGGGCCCGACGGCAGCCGCGGCTTCGACGTCTACCTGCGCACCGCGATCAGCGTCGACCCGCAGGGCTGGGCGCAGTTCGGCTACGTCAAGATGCCCGAGTACCGCTGGGGCATCTTCCTCAATCCGGCCGAGAAGGAACGCAAGATCCACTTCGGCGACCACCTGGGCCAGGACGCGTGGCAGGAGGTTCCGGGCGAGCACCGCGCCAACCTGCGCCGCATCATCGTCACGCAGGGCGACACCGAGCCGGCCAGCGTCGAGCAGCAGCGCCACCTCGGCCTGACGGCGCCCAGCCAGTACGACCTGCGCAACCTGTTCCAGGTCAACGTCGAGGAGGGCCGTCACCTGTGGGCGATGGTGTACCTGCTGCACAAGTACTTCGGCCGCGACGGCCGCGAGGAGGCCGAGGCGCTGCTCGAGCGCCGCTCGGGCGACCAGGACAACCCGCGCATCCTGGGCGCCTTCAACGAGAAGACGCCCGACTGGCTGAGCTTCTTCATGTTCACCTACTTCACCGACCGCGACGGCAAGTTCCAGTTGTGCGCGCTGGCCGAGAGCGGCTTCGATCCGCTGGCACGGACCACCAAGTTCATGCTCACCGAAGAGGCGCACCACATGTTCGTCGGCGAGGCGGGCGTCAGCCGCATCGTGCAGCGCACCTGCCAGGTCATGAACGAGCTCAAGACCGACGATCCGGCCCGGCTGCGCGCTGCCGGCGTGATCGACCTGCCGACCGTGCAGCGCTACCTGAACTTCCACTTCTCGGTGACGATCGACCTGTTCGGCGCCGACCAGAGCAGCAACGCCGCCACCTTCTACAGCAGCGGCCTGAAGGGCCGCTTCGAGGAGGGCAAGCGCAGCGACGACCACCTGCTCAAGGGCAGCACCTACAAGATCCTCGAGGTCGCCGGTGACCAGGTGGTCGAGAAGGAGGTGCCGATGCTCAACGCGCTCAACGAGGTGCTGCGCGACGACTACATCAAGGACAGCGTGGCCGGCGTCGAGCGCTGGAACCGGGTGATCGAGAAGGCCGGCATCCCGTTGCGCCTGAAGGTGCCGCACAAGGCGTTCCACCGCCAGATCGGCGCGCTCGAGGATGTCAGGGTCGCGCCCGATGGCCGGGTCGTCGGCGACGCCGAGTGGAACGCCAACGTCGCGCAGTGGCTGCCCACCGATGCCGACCGTGCGTTCGTCGCCAGCCTGATGGGCCGCGTCGTCGAGCCGGGCAAGTTCGCCCACTGGATCGCGCCGCCGGTGATGGGCATCAACCGCCAGCCGGTGGACTTCGAGTACGTGCGCTTCAACTGAGCGCACCGGGCGGGCCGTGCGCAACGCCGCGGCCCGCCCGCAGGGAAGGCGGGTCGCCCGCTGCGATCCGTGACTCATGCGACGCCCGTCGCGCAAACCCTCCCCGTGGACGAACATGGCCGAATCCGACGTCGCCAAGCAGCACCTGATCGATCCGGAGATCTGCATCCGCTGCAACACCTGCGAGGAGACCTGCCCGGTGCAGGCGATCACGCACGACGAGCGCAACTACGTCGTCGACTTCGACAAGTGCGGCTCGTGCCGCGCCTGCGTGCCGGTGTGTCCCACCGGAGCGATCGACAACTGGTACGGCGTGCCGCGCCGGCGGCCCTACACGCTGGCCGAGCAGTTCTCGTGGGACGAGCTGCCCGCGGAGATGACGCCGGCGCAGCTGCAGGCCGCCGGTGCCGCCGCCGGCGACGTTGCCGAGGTGCCGGGCGCAGCGGCACAGGCCGCGCTCACGGTGGCGGCCGTGCTGCCAGCGGATCCGGGTGCGGCGCAGGCGTTCAACAGCGCGCTGTGGAATGCCGCCGTGCCGCCGTGGTCGGCCGCGCATGCCTACACGAACGTGTACGGGCCGCGCGCGGCGAACAAGACCGCGACGGCCACGGTCGTGGGCAACATCCGCGTCACCGAGATCGGCACCGAGTACGACACGCATCACGTCATGCTCGACTTCGGCGCCATGCCGTTCCCGGTGCTCGAAGGCCAGAGCATCGGCATCGTGCCGCCCGGCGTCGACGCCACGGGCCGGCCGCACCAGCCGCGCCAGTACAGCATCGCCAGCCCGCGCAACGGCGAGCGGCCCGGCTACAACAACCTGTCGCTGACCATCAAGCGCGTGCTCCAGGACTACGAGGGCCGCCCGGTGCGCGGCGTGGCCAGCAACTACATGTGCGACCTGCAGGTCGGCGAGAAGGTGCAGGTCACCGGCCCCTTCGGCGCCAGCTTCCTGATGCCCAATCACCCGAAGAGCCACATCGTGATGATCTGCACCGGCACCGGCAGCGCACCGATGCGCGCGATGACCGAGTGGCGCCGGCGGCTGCGCAAGTCGGGCAAGTTCGAAGGCGGCAAGCTGATGCTGTTCTTCGGCGCGCGCACCAAGGAGGAGCTGCCTTACTTCGGCCCGCTGCAGAAGCTGCCCAAGGACTTCATCGACATCGAGTTCGCGTTCTCGCGCACGCCGGGGCAGCCCAAGCGCTACGTGCAGGACGCGCTGCACGCGCGGGCGGCCGACGTCGCCCGGCTGCTCGTCGATCGCGACGCCCACTTCTACGTCTGCGGCCTGAAGGCGATGGAAGAGGGCGTCGTGCTGGCGCTGCGCGATATCGCGCAGCAGGCCGGGCTGGACTGGCCGACGATCGGCACCGCGCTCAAGCACGAAGGCCGGCTGCACCTGGAGACCTACTGAGGTGGCGGGCTGCGACACGCTGCGCGTCGCCGTGCGCCCGGACGGCGTCGCGCAGGTGACGATGGCACGCCCCGAGGTCTTCAACGCCTTCGACGAGGCGATGATCGCCGAGCTCGATGCCGCCTTCGCCGCGCTCGAAGACAACGCGCAGGTGCGCATCGTCGTGCTGGCCGGCGAAGGCCGCCACTTCAGCGCCGGTGCGCACCTGCAATGGATGCGCCGCGCCGCGGCGGCCAGTCGCGAGGCCAACCTCGAGGACGCACGGCGCTTCGCCGCGATGCTCGCGCGCATCGAAGCCTGCTCCAGGCCGACCATCGCGCGCGTGCAGGGCGCGGCGCTGGGCGGCGGCGTCGGCCTCGTCTGTGCCTGCGACACGGCGGTGGCCGCCGCGGACGCCAGCTTTGCCGTGAGCGAGGCGCGCTTCGGCATCCTGCCGTCGGTGATCGCGCCTTATCTCGTCAACGCCGTCGGCAAGCGCCAGGCGCAGCGGCTGGCGCTGAGCGCCGAGCGCATCGGTGCCGCCGAAGCTTGCACGGTGGGCCTCGTGCACCGCGTGGTGCCCGCCGGCGAGCTCGATCGCGCGCTCGAGGCCGTGATCGACCAGCTGCGCATGGGCGGACCGGTGGCGCAGCGCGAGATCAAGCAGCTCTTCGGGCGCCTCGAGGTCGGTACCATCACGCCCGAGGTGCGCGAGCTGACGGCGCAGACGATCGCGCGCGTGCGCGGCGGCGACGAGGCGCGCGAAGGCTTCGCCGCGTTCCTCGACAAGCGCGACGCCGCCTGGACATCCGGGACATCGAAGACATCGAAGACATCCGAGCCATGAGCCGAAATCTCCAGCAGGCTGCGGTGCTCGTCGTGGGCGCCGGCATCATGGGCGCCGGCATCGCGCAGGTGGCGGCGCTCGCCGGCCACGACGTGATGCTCTACGACACGCGCGCCGGGGCCGCGGAGCAGGCGCGCGACAAGCTCGGCAGCACCCTCGACGCCCTGGTGTCCAGGGGCAAGCTCGCGGCCGAAGCGGCCGCATCGGCGCTGGCGCGCATCGCACCGGCGGCGCGGCTGGCCGACGGCGCGAGTGCCGGCCTCGTCGTCGAGGCCATCGTCGAGAACCTCGACGCCAAGCGGGCGCTGTTTCGCGAGCTCGAGCAACTGGTCGACGCGTCGGCGGTGCTGGCCACCAACACGTCGTCGATCTCGGTGACCGCGATCGCCAACGGCCTGGCGCAGCCGGGCCGCCTCGTCGGCATGCACTTCTTCAACCCGGTGCCGCTGATGAAGCTGGTCGAGGTCATCTCGGGCCTGCGCACCGAGCCCGAGGTGGCCGCCGCCGTCTTCGCGCTCGCGCAGGCCTGGGGCAAGGTGCCGGTGCATGCGAAGAGCACGCCGGGCTTCATCGTCAACCGCATCGCACGGCCGTTCTACGCCGAGGCTCTGGCGTTGCTGCTCGAGCAGGCGGCGACGCCGCAGGTGCTCGATGCGTGCATGAAGGCGGCTGGCTTTCGCATGGGCCCGTGCGAACTGATGGACCTGATCGGGCACGACACCAACTTCGCAGTCACGAACTCGGTGTACGAGGCCAATTTCTACGACAAGCGCTACCAGCCCTCGCTCGTGCAGCGCGAGATGGTCGCCGGCGGCCTGCTCGGGCGCAAGAGCGGGCAGGGCTTCTACGGCTATCCCGACGCCATGCCGGCGCTGCCGGTGGCGGTGCACGAGGCGCCGGCGACCGCGCGCGAGGTGGTGGTGCACGGCGCAGGTGCGCTGGCCGACCATCTGGAGCGCGCCGCCGCGCAGGCGCTGGCCGCGCAGGGCTGGGGCCCGGCGCGCGCGCGCGCGAGCGCCTGGAGCGGACTCGAGATCGACGGCGCGCGGCTGATGCTGACCGACGGGCGTCCCGCGTTCGCCGTGGCCCGCAGCGCGGGGGTCGCCGACATCGCCGTCTTCGACCGCGTCTATGCCGCCGCACCGGCGCCCGGATACGCGCTGGCCTATGCCCTCAACGAAGGCGCGAGCACGCCGTGGCGCGCGCAGGCCGGGGCCTGGCTGGCGGCGCTCGGCTTCACGCCGCTCGAGGTGGGCGACGCACCGGGGCTGGTGGTGGCGCGCACGGTGGCCATGCTCGTCAACGAAGCCAGCGATGCCGTGCTGCAGGGCGTGTGCACGCCGGAGGGTGCCGACAGCGCGATGAAGCTGGGCGTCAACCACCCGCGCGGCCCTTTCGAATGGCTGCGCGAGTGGAGCGTGGCGGGCGTCATCGACGTCGTCGCGGCGCTGGACGCGATGTACTGCGGCGACCGCTACCGCGCCAGCCCCTGGCTGCACAGGCGCGCGACGGTGTGATGGCGGACGGCTGGGAGCCTGAGGACAGTCCGACGCGGGGCTGAAGTCGGGCCGACGCTTCGCTGCATGCGGCGGTGGCCGGCAGAGCCGCCACGACGGGGGCCGGCAAGCGCGCGCCAGACCCGCGTGCGCTGTTGCACGGCGCGCCGGCTCACCGCCCCTTCAGATCCGCCGCCGCGCGGCCGAAAAGGCCCGTGTTCGCACATCCGAAACGGGACGCGCCGTGCTCAGCTTCTTCAACCACCTCGGGATCGGTCGCAAGTTCGCCGCCGTCGCCGTGCTCGCGCTGCCGATGTTCGCGGTGCCCTCCGGGATGCTGGTTCGAACGCACCTTGCGGCAATCGACTCGGCGCGGATCGAATCCGAAAGCATGTCGCGCGCGGGCGCGATGCTGCGGGCGATCCAGCTCACGCAGCAGCATCGCGGGCTGAGCGCCGGCAGCCTGGCCGGCGCCGACGCGATGCAGGCCACGCGGCAGGCGCGCCAGGCCGAGGTGGACCAGGCGCTGGACAAGGTCGCCACCGACAGTGCCGATCCGGCGGCGCTGTCGGCCAAGGTCACCGAGCTGCGCAAGCAGTGGCAGCACCTCGCCGCCGCCGTCTCGGGCAAGAGCCTCGACGTGGACCAGAGCCATCTTCGCCATACGGCCCTGGTACGCGAACAACTCGTGGCGCTGCAGATGCTGCTCGACGCCACGGGGCTGTCGATGGATTCCGACCCGGCGGTGCATCACGCCGTGTCCGCCGTCCTCGGGACGATGCCGCAAATGGCCGAATCGCTGGGCCAGCTCCGCGGGCTCGGCACCGCCTTGCTGCAACGCCACGAGGCCACCGCACCCGAGCGCGAACGGCTGGCCAGCCTGCTGGAACGGGTGCGCATCCAGCAAGGCGACATCCGCCAGGCGTTCGCGCAGCTCGCGCGCGCCGACCGGCAGGTGGCGCAGGCGTCGAGCGTCGAATTCGGCGCCGCCCTCGATGCCTCCGAGCGCGCGCTCGAACTGCTCGAGGGCAAGATCCTGCGCGCCGCCAAGCTCGACTACCCGGCCGCCGACTACTTTGCGCGCATGACCGAGAGCATCGACGCGCAGTACGCCTGGACCAAGACGGGATTCGAGTCGCTGCACGGCCTGCTCGCCGGGCGCGTCGCCACCAAGCAGCGCGAACTCGCGCTGACCGCCGGCACGCTCGTCGTCTTCGGTGCGCTCGTCGTCTGGCTCGCGCTGCGGCTTTCGCGCCACACGACGCGATCGGTCGAGCGCGCACTGGCGATGGCGCGGGCGGTGGCCGACCGCAACCTGACGCTGACGATCGCTTCCGACTCGCGCGACGAGCTGGGCCAGTTGCTCGACGCGCTGGGCCGCATGAGCGCAAGCCTGCGACGTGTGGTGGGCGAGGTGCGCCTGGCGAGCGAGGGCATCGCCACCGGCTCGGTGCAGATCGCCACCGGCAACGCCGACCTCAGCCAGCGCACCGAGCAGCAGGCGTCCAGCCTGCAGCAGACCGCGGCATCGATGGAGCAGCTCGGCGCCACCGTCCGCCACAACGCCAGCACCGCACAGCAGGCCGACGAGGTGGTCGCTCAGGCGAGCGCGGCGGCGCGCCGCGGCGGCGAGGTGGTCTCGCAGGTCGTCGGCACGATGGACGAGATCACCGCCAGCTCGAAGAAGATCGGCGACATCATCGGCGTCATCGACAGCATCGCGTTCCAGACCAACATCCTGGCGCTCAACGCCGCGGTGGAAGCGGCGCGTGCCGGCGAGCAGGGCCGCGGTTTCGCGGTCGTGGCCGCCGAGGTGCGCTCGCTGGCGCAGCGCTCGGCCGCGGCGGCGCGCGAGATCAAGACCTTGATCACCGCCAGCGGCGAGCGCGTGCACGCGGGCTCGCGCCTGGTGAGCGAGGCCGGTGCCGCGATGGGCGATATCGTCGCGCAGGTGACGCGCGTCAACAGCCTGATCGGCGAGATCAGCGACGCCTCGCAGCAGCAGGCGAGCGGCATCGGCGAGGTCGGCGAGGCGGTGAGCCATCTCGACAGCGTGACGCAGCACAACGCGGCCCTCGTCGAGCAGAGTGCCGCGGCGGCCGCGAGTCTCAGCCAGCAGGCGGCGCGGCTGGTGCAGGCCGTGGGCGTGTTCCGGCTGCAGGCCACCTGAGCCGCAGGCGCGGCACAGGCAACGAGGAAGGGCCGGCAATGCCGGCCCTTCGTGTGCCAGGCGGGGGCCGCGCGCTACTGCAGCCGCACCTCGACACGGCGCGCCTGGTCCGGGTCGCCGCTGCCGGTGAGCGTCTCGGGCTTCTTCAGCTCGATCTTGTCCTTGGCCACGCCGGCGGCCTCGAGCGCGTCGCGCACCGCGAAGGCGCGCTGCTTGGCCAGTTCCTCGTTGCGCGTCGCGTCGCCGCTGGCATCGGTGTAGCCGCTGACCACCGCCGTCTTGCCCTCGCCGACGCCCTTGGCGACATCGGCCAGCGCGCTCGCGGCGCCCGCGGCCACGTCGGCCTTGCCGGTGGCGAAGAAGAACTTCACCACGTCGGCCTCGACCACCACGCTCGCGGCGTCGGCCGCACTGCTGGCGATGGGCGCGGTGGCGGCCACCGGAGCCGGCGCGGCTGCGGGCGCCTTGCCGGCCCCGGGCAGCAGCGGCACGATCAGCAGCGCGACGATGTTGATGATCTTGATGAGCGGGTTGACGGCGGGGCCGGCGGTGTCCTTGTAGGGATCGCCCACCGTGTCGCCGGTGACTGCCGCCTTGTGCGCGTCGCTGCCCTTGCCGCCGTGGTGGCCGTCCTCGATGTACTTCTTGGCGTTGTCCCAGGCGCCGCCGCCGGTGCACATCGAGATGGCGACGAACAGGCCCGTGACGATGGTGCCCATCAGCAGTCCGCCCAGTGCCTCGGCGCCGAGCAGCAGGCCGACCAGGATCGGCACCACCACCGGCAGCAGCGAGGGGACCATCATCTCCTTGATCGCCGCCGCGGTGAGCATGTCGACCGCGCGGCTGTAGTCGGGCTTGGCCTTGCCCTCCATGATGCCCTTGATCTCGCGGAACTGGCGCCGCACTTCCTCCACCACCGAACTCGCCGAGCGGCCCACCGCCTCCATCGCCATCGCGCCGAAGAGGTAGGGGATGAGGCCGCCGATGAACAGGCCGATGATCACCTTCGGGTTGCTGAGGTCGAACGAGGCGGCGATGCCGCGCGCCTCGAGCGAGTGCGTGTAGTCGGCGAACAGCACGAGCGCGGCCAGGCCGGCCGAGCCGATCGCGTAGCCCTTGGTCACCGCCTTGGTGGTGTTGCCCACGGCATCCAGCGGGTCGGTGATGTCGCGCACGCTGTCGGGCATTTCGGCCATCTCGGCGATGCCGCCGGCGTTGTCGGTGATCGGGCCGTAGGCGTCGAGCGCGACGATGATGCCGGCCATGCTCAGCATGGAGGTCGCGGCAATGGCGATCCCGTACAGCCCGGCGAGCCAATAGGAGGCGAGGATCGCCAGGCACACGAAGAGCACCGGCCAGGCGGTGGACTTCATGCTCACGCCGATGCCGGCGATGATGTTGGTCGCGTGCCCGGTGGTCGAGGCCTGCGCCACGTGCTTGACCGGCGCATAGTCGGTGCCCGTGTAGTACTCGGTGATCCACACCATCGCCGCCGTCAGCACGAGGCCGACGATGCAGGCGCCGAACAGGGCCGTCGCGCTGACCGTGCGGCCGCCGGTGAGTTCGGCGCCGTTCGGGAACATCGCCGTGGTGACGAAGTAGAAGGCGACCAGCGAGATCACGCCGGCGACGATCAGGCCCTTGTACAGCGCCGGCATCACGTTCTTCATGCCGGGGCTGGCCTTGACGAACGAGGTGCCGATGATCGAGGCGACGATCGACACGCCGCCCAGGATGAGCGGGTACACGACCGCGGCACCGCCGCCGCCCACCACCATCAGCGCGCCCAGCGCCATCGTGGCGATCAGCGTCACGGCGTAGGTCTCGAACAGGTCGGCCGCCATGCCGGCGCAGTCGCCGACGTTGTCGCCGACGTTGTCGGCGATCACCGCCGGGTTGCGCGGATCGTCCTCGGGAATGCCGGCCTCGACCTTGCCCACCAGGTCGGCGCCGACGTCGGCACCCTTGGTGAAGATGCCGCCGCCCAGGCGCGCGAAGATCGAGATCAGCGACGAGCCGAAGGCCAGGCCCAGCAGCGGCTTGAGCGTCGCCGAGTCGGGCGTCGCCAGGCCGCCGATGAAGAAGAAGAAGGCGCCCACGCCGAGCAGGCCGAGGCCGACCACCAGCATGCCGGTGATGGCGCCGCCCTTGAACGCGACGTCCAGCGCCGGGCCGATGCCCTTGGTCGCGGCCTGCGCGGTGCGCACGTTGGCGCGCACCGAGACGTTCATGCCGATGAAGCCGCAGGCCCCCGAGAGCACCGCGCCGAGCACGAAGCCGGCCGCCGTGCGTGCGTCGAGGAAGAAGAAGATCAGCAGCGCCAGCACGACGCCGACGATGGCGATCGTGCGGTACTGGCGGCCGAGATAGGCCGCCGCGCCCTGCTGCACGGCGCTCGCGATCTCCTGCATGCGCGCGTTGCCGGCATCCAGGGCGAGGATGCGGCTGCGTTGGATGAAGCCGTACAGTGCCGCGGCCAGCCCGCAGGCCAGCGCGACGTACAGCGCCGTGGAAATGGACATGGGACGATCCTTCCTCTTTCGGAGTCTTGTGTGGGCGGCCTGCCGACTTGCACCCGCGCCTGCCGGCACGCCGGACCCGCGAATGCTAAAGGATGGACCTGACAGTCGCGGCGCGCGGGCCGATCGGACACTGCCGCGCCCGCGCAACGCGCGGGCGCGCCGCGCGTCAGCGTGCGGCAAGGACGCTGCCTAGAATCGGCGACCTTCCCGACCCAAGGCCGACCATGAGTCTGCACAACGTGACGCCGGGCGCGCGCGCGCCCGACGAGTTCAACGTGATCATCGAAATCCCGATGAACGCCGACCCGATCAAGTACGAGGTCGACGAGGCGAGCGGCGCGATCTTCGTCGACCGCTTCATGGGCACCTCGATGCATTATCCGTGCAACTACGGCTACGTCCCGCAGACGCTGGCCGACGACGGGGACCCGGTCGACGTGCTCGTCATCACGCCGGTGCCGCTGATGCCGGGCGTGGTGTGCACCTGCCGCCCGCTGGGCGTGCTCAAGCTCGACGACGAGGCCGGCGGCGACAACAAGCTGCTGGCGGTGCCGACCGACAAGATCCTGTCGATCTATTCGGGCTGGAAGACGCACGAGGACCTGAACCCGGCGCGCCTGAGCACGATCCGCCACTTCTTCGAGCACTACAAGGATCTCGAGCCGGGCAAGTGGATCAAGGTCAAGGGCTGGGAAGGGCCCGAGAGCGCGAAGGCCGAAATCACGTCGAGCATGGCGGCCTGGCGCAAGCTGCATCCCTGAGACGCGCCGCAGCGGCGCGGCGCGTGTTCAGCCGCCAGGAGCGCCGGCCTTGAACGGGTTGTGTTCGTTCAACTCGTCGACATAGGCCTCGATCGCACCGCCTTCGCGCGCCAGGAACTCCTGCACCGCGGTGGCGAAGCGCGCATCGCGCAGCCAGTGCGCGGACGTGGTGCGCACGGGCAGCAGGCCGCGTGCCATCTTGTGCTCGCCCTGTGCGCCGCCCTCGAAGCGCCGGTAGCCGTTGGCCAGGCACCAGGCCAGCGGCTGGTAGTAGCAGGCCTCGAAGTGCAGGCACGGCACGTAGCACGTGGCGCCCCAGTAGCGGCCGTAGGCCGTGCGGCGCTCGGGGTCGAGCGCGACGAGCGATGCCGCCAGCGGCGTGCCCGTGACGCTGCCTTCGCGCGCCACGAACATCACCCAGTGCGCCGCCATCGTCGCTGCCATGCGCGCGAAGAAGTCGCGCGTCAGGTACGGCGTGCCGTGGTGTGCGCGGTAGGTGAGGCTGTAGCAGCGGTGAAAGAAGCTCCACAGCGCCTCGTCGATCGCTTCGCCCACGTGCACCGAAAAGACGATGCCCTGTTCGGCGACGCGGCGGCGCTCCTGCTGGATCTTCTTGCGCTTCGCGCGCTGCAGCGTCGCGAGCAGGCCCGGGAAGTCCCGCACCGGCGCCGCCGCATCGGCCTGCCAGTGGAACTGCACGCCGTGGCGCAGCATCCAGCCGGCCGCGTCGAACGCCGCGGCCTCGACCTCGTCGACGAAGAGCACGTGCGCCGACGACAGCGCGCCGTCCAGCGCCAGCCGGCGCAGCGCCTCGACGAGCGCCTGGCGCGCCGCGGCATCGCGCGCGAGCAGCCGCGAGCCGGGCACCGGCGTGAACGGCACCGCGCCCAGCAGCTTCGGGTAGTAGCGCAGGCCGTGCCTGCGGTACGCGTCGGCCCAGGCCCAGTCGAACACGTACTCGCCGCGCGAGTGCGTCTTGAGGTACGCCGGGCAGGCCGCGTGCAACTCGTCGTGCGCTTGGTCGTGCGCTTGGTCGTGCGCTTGGTCGTGCGTTTGGCCGTGCGTTTGGCCGTGCGTTTGGCCGTGCGTTTGGCCGTGCGCTCGGTCGTGCGCTTTACGTGCGCGGCTCAGCAGCACGAAGCGCGGCGCCCAGCCGGTTTCCTCGACCGCGCTGCGCGAGGCGTGCAGCGCCGCCAGGTACTCGTGGCGCATGAACGGTGTGGGCGCGGTCTGCGCGGCCAGCAGCGCGTTCCACGCAGCCGCGTCGATGCGCGTCGGGTCGTCGCACAGCTCGATGTGATAATCGCGCGCCGTGTCCTGCACCTGCGACATTCAAGGCATCACGTCGTGGCACTGAAGGCGGCGCTGGCGCAGATCAACCCCACGGTCGGCGACCTGGCCGGCAATGCGCAGCTGCTCGCTGCGGCGGCACGCCGCGCCCACGCCCAGGGCGCGCGGCTCGTGCTGGCGCCCGAACTCGCGCTCACCGGCTACCCGCCCGAGGACCTGCTGCTGCGGCCGGCCTTCATGGCCGCCTGCGCGCACACGCTGGCCGCGCTGGCGACCGAACTCGCCGATTGCGCTGGGCTGTACGTGGTCGTCGGTCATCCGCATCAGTTCGGCGAGCGCGGCGATGTTAGGTCCAAGTCCGTCGTCGTGCACAAGCGCTTCAATGCCGCGTCGGTGCTTGCCGGCGGTCGCGTGCTGGGCACCTGCTGCAAGCGCGAGCTGCCCAACTACCAGGTCTTCGACGAACGGCGCTATTTCGCTTCGGGTCGCGAGGCCGGTGTGCCGCCGCTGGTGTTCGAGGTCGCCGGCCTGAAGCTGGGCGTGCTGATCTGCGAGGATGCCTGGTTCGACGAGCCGGCGCGCGCGGCGGCAGCGGCCGGTGCCGACGTGCTGTGCGTGCTCAACGCGTCGCCGTTTCACATCGACAAGATCGAGGAGCGGCGCCAGCGCATGGCCGAGCGCGCGCGCGCGCTCGTGCGGCCGCTGCTGTATGCCAACCTCGTCGGCGGGCAGGACGAGGTCGTCTTCGACGGCGCCTCGTTCGCGCTCGATGCGCAAGGCCGCCTGCGCGCCAGTGCGCAGGCCTTCGCCGACGAACTGCTCGTCGTCGATCTCGCCGACGATGGCATGCCGAGCGGCGCGCTGGCATCGCCGCTGCCCGCGCCCGAAGCGCAGGTCTGGGCCGCACTCGTGCTGGGCGTGCGCGACTACATCGGCAAGAACGGCTTTCCCGGCGTCATCATCGGTCTGTCCGGCGGCATCGATTCGGCGCTCGTGCTGGCGATCGCCGTCGATGCGCTCGGTGCCGACAGGGTGCGCACGGTGATGATGCCCTCGCCCTACACGGCCGACATCTCCTGGATCGACGCACGCGACATGGCGCAGCGCCTGGGCGTGCGCCACGACGAGATCGCGATCGCGCCGATGTTCGATGCGTTCCGCGCTGCCCTTGCGCCGCAGTTCGCGGGCCTGGCCGAAGACGCGAGCGAGGAGAACCTGCAGGCGCGCATCCGCGGCACGCTGCTGATGGCGCTGTCGAACAAGAGCGGCGCGATCGTGCTGACCACCGGCAACAAGAGCGAACTGGCCACCGGCTACTGCACGCTGTACGGCGACATGGCCGGTGGCTTCGCGGTCATCAAGGATGTGGCGAAGACGCTCGTCTACCGCCTCGCGCGCTGGCGCAACCTGCAGCCCACGCGCCGCGCCGACGGCAGCACCGGACCGGTCATCCCCGAGCGCATCGTCACGCGCGCACCGTCGGCCGAGCTCAAGCCCGATCAGACCGACCAGGACAGCCTGCCACCGTACGAGGTGCTCGATGCGATCCTGCAGTTGTACATGGAGGAGGACCAGGGCATCGAGGACATCGTGGCGGCCGGATTCGCGCGCGCCGACGTCGAGCGCGTGACGCGCCTCATCAAGCTCGCCGAGTACAAACGGCGCCAGGCGCCGCCGGGCATCCGCATCACGCATCGCGCGTTCGGCCGCGACTGGCGTTACCCGATCACGTCGAAGTTCCGCGCCTAGAATCGCTGCGTCATCGCCCACCCGCGCACATCGTCACGGAGCCTCGCGCCATGAAGCAGATCACCGCCATCATCAAGCCGTTCAAGCTCGAGGAAGTGCGCGAGGCGCTGGGCGAAGTGGGCGTCTCGGGCCTCACGGTGACCGAGGTCAAGGGTTTCGGGCGCCAGAAGGGCCACACGGAGTTGTACCGCGGCGCCGAGTACGTGGTCGACTTCCTGCCCAAGGTGAAGATCGAGGTCGTCGTCAAGGACGGCGACGTCGAGCGCTGCATCGAGGCCATCGTCAAGGCCGCCAAGACCGGCAAGATCGGCGACGGCAAGATCTTCGTCACCTCGGTCGAGCAGGTGGTGCGCATCCGCACCGGCGAGACCGACGAGGCGGCGGTCTGACGCCGGCGGCCACGGCGGCGTGCGGCTTTGCGGGCGCGCGCCGGGGCTGCGTCGGGTCTCAGATGCGCGTGTAGTCGTCGCTCGCGTCGGCGCGCGCTGCTGCGCTGTCCAGGGCGTCGAGCAGCGCTCGCGGCTCCGCGCCGACGATCAGGTGGGCACGCTGGCGTGCCTGGAGAAAACCTTCGGCCACCGTGCGGTCCATGAAGCGCAGCAGGTCGTCGTAGTAGCCTTCGACGTTGAGCAGGCCCAGCGGCTGGTCGTGATAGCCGAGCTGGCGCCAGGTCCAGACCTCGTAGAGCTCCTCGAGCGTGCCGATGCCGCCCGGCAGCGCGACGAAAGCGCTGGCACGCTCGGCCATCATCTGCTTGCGCAGATGCATGGTCGGCACCACATGCAGCTCGTGCAGGCCGCTGTGGCCGACTTCGCGGCGCTTCAACGATTCGGGGATGACGCCGATCACGCGTGCGCCGGCCGCGAGCGCCGCATCGGCGACCTCGCCCATCAACCCGACCCCGCCGCCGCCGTAGACGAGCTGCCAGCCCCGTTCGCCGACGGCACGCCCGAGGGTCCGGGCGGCGGCGGCGTACGAGGCGCGCGCACCGTGGCGCGAGCCGCAGTAGACACACAACGTGAACGGTCGAGGGCGCGGCGGTTCCATGCTTCAGGCTCCGAAGCGCTGCCACAGCGCGGCCAGCCACACGGCGGCGGCCAGCAGCAGCGACAGCATGACCGCCGCACTGCCGCAATCCTTCGCCTTGCCGGACAGTTCGTGGTACTCGGGACCGATGCGGTCGATGGCCGCCTCGACCGCCGAGTTCAGCAGCTCGACGACGAGCACGAGCACGACGCCTGCAATCAGCAGCGACACCTCGAGCCAGTCGCGTCCGAGCCAGAATGCGGCCGGGCACATCGCCACCGCCAGGCACGCCTCCTGGCGAAACGCACTTTCGTCGCGCCAGGCGCTGCGCAACCCGCTGGCCGAGTGGCCTGCAGCGCGCACGATGCGCGCCAGTCCCCTGTGGCCCTTGCCGGGATGGGCGGCTGCCGCGAGGGCGGGGCCGTTGTTCGCGTCGGAATCGGGCCGGGTCATCGAAGCGGCGGTGGGGGCTGCAGGCTGACCAGGCGCGTGCCGCACAGCGCATCGTGCAGGTATTGGCGCTGCGGATGCAAGCGGGTGAGCCCCGCATACGCCAGCACGCCGCAGACGAGCGTCACGAACGCCGGCACGCCGCCGTGCAGTCCCGACAGGCCGAGCAGCGCCAGCGCCGGCAGGAACCACAACCAGGCCAGCGCATAGCGCAGCGTCGCGCGCAGCGGTGTGGGCGGGCATCCGTCGTGGCCGACGACGACGATGCGCCAGGTGCGCATCGGCAGCGTCTGGCCGTGGCGCGACCAGAAATAGACGAAGTAGGCGCCGATGACGACGAACAGCACGATCTGCAGCCCGAGCGTGCCCGCACGGGCATCGCGCTGGCCGGTGGCCACGCCGTAGGCCAATCCGGCCGCCATGACGACGCCGAACAGCAGCACACCTTCGTAGACGAAGCAGGCGAGCCGTCGTGCCAGGCCGGGCGCCGCTGCGTCGGCGGGCGCTGCGGCGCACGCCGTCATGGCTGCTGGGCGGGCCCGCTCGGCTCGGCCGCCAGCGCCGCCGCGCCTTGCGGCCCGCGCCGGGGCAGCAGGGTGGCCGGATCGACGAAGCCGGGCGTGGCGACGATCTTCGGCAGGCCGGGCTGGTGGTGGCGCGGCGGCGCGGCCCGGGTCGAGATCGTGGTCGTCGTCGCGCCGGGTGTCGCCTGCACCACGGTCGACGTAACGGGGCGCGGCCGCGGTGTGCGCGGCGCCGCGACGACATTGTTCTTGCTCACCGATGTCGGGGCGTCGCCTGCCGGCACCGCCGCCCGGGCCGGCTTGCGTGTCCTGTCCGACGCCGTCTTCTGTGCCTTGTCCGGCTTCTGGGCGTTCTGGGCATTGCGGGCCTTCAGCGCGAGCGCGCGGCGCTCGTCCTCGGGCAGCGACTGATACGCCTGCCACAGCGCCTGACGCTCCTCCGCGCCGAGTTGGCGCGTCTCCTGGTATTGCAGCCGCGCACTCGCGCGCTCGGCCGGGGTCATCGCGGCCCAGGCCGACATGCGCTGCTGCACACGGCTCCTGGCCGCGGGCGACATGCGCTCGAAGCGCCGCGCGAGCTCGAGCCACTTCTGCCTGCGCATGGCGTCGATCGTCGGCCAAGTGCGCTCGAGCGGCGCCAGCGCCTGCTGCTGCGCGGGCGTCAGCTTGGCCCAATCCGCGCCGTCGCCGCTCAGCGCCAGCGCGGCACCAGCCAGCAGCAGCCCCGAAAGGGCGACGAACGCGCGCCGCACGAGCCGCCTCCAGCCGACCGATGCGCGCGCGGCGATCCTCACGGCGTCGAGCGCAGGTATTCGGCGAAGCCCGGATCGGTGTAGGCGCTGGGCGGCAAGGCGTCGGCCAGCAGCTGACTGTCGACTTCTGCCGCGGCGTGCACCTGTTCGACTTCGGCCACGCGGTTGATCATCACCAGCCCGGCGATCAGCATGACGAGCGGCAGCACGGACGCGGCGCGCTGCCACCAGACCAAGCGGGGGGACCAGGGGGTCGGCGCACCCAGTGTCGCCGTGCCCCGGCCGCCCGACAGCACGATGGCGGCGGCCGCCGACTGCCGGGCGGGCCGAGCGGCCACCTGGGCGGCGCGCACGGCGCGCGCGCGCGTGAGCGCGTGCTTGCGCGCCACGCGCAGGCGCTCGGCGATGTCGTGCGGCACGGCCTGCGTGCGCTCGGCCAGCGCGGCAGCCAGCCGCAGCGCCAGCCGGCCTTCGATGGCCTGTTCTTGCAGCGAGCGGCTGGATGTGGTCATGGTGCGATTCCCCTCGATCGGAGTGCGATGGCCAGCGTGCGTACGGCGCGCGAGCAGTGGGTCTTGACGCTGCCTTCCGAACAGCCCATCAAGGTGGCCGTTTCGGCCACATCGAACTCCTCGAGATAACGCAGCAAGAAGGCCTCGCGTTGACGCGCCGGCAGTTCGGCCACCTCGGCCTCGATGGCCTGCAGGATCTCGCCGCGGCCGACCGTGTCGTCGGCGCCTTCGCTGCCCAGCGCGCCGTCCAGTGCATGAAGAGTATCCAGCAGATCGAAGCTGCCGGCGTCGTCCGCGCCCTCGAATTCCGACAGGTTCTGCATGACCGCGCCGCGCACCTTCTCGCGGCGGAACCAGTCCATCGTGGCGTTGGACAGGATGCGCTGGAACAGCAGCGGCAGCTCGGCCGCGGGCCGATCGGCGTAGCGTTCGGCCAGGCGGATCATCGCGTCCTGAACGATGTCCAGCGCGGCGTCGTCGTTGCGGACCGTGTAGGCCGTGCGCTTGAAGGCGCGCTTGTCGACGCTTTCGAGGAAATCGGAGAGTTCTTTGTCGGTAGCCAACGCGCAGCGCCAGGTCGGGCTCGACTCGAGCCGCGCGCGATTATGCGCGGCACCCTCTTGGTGCAGCCGCGCGCGCAGCGCCAATCCGCGCGAGTGCCATAATGCTGCCCTGCACAATCACACGGGTCTCGAGCCGGCTGCCCGATCCAGGCAGCGGCGTACCGACCGCGCAGGTACCGAAGCCGCCTCACGAGGGCGCGATGGAGGTGCACCGATGGATTCTCGTCAGAGAGCTTCTCAAAGGTTCAACATGGACATGTCTGCCGCGGAAGTCAAACGTGCCGTCGAGGCACAGCCTTCCTCCCACACCCCCAAAGCCGCCGATCTCAAAGGGGCGGAGATCGTCGTGCGCTGCCTGCAGGCCGAAGGCGTCAAGTACGTCTGGGGCTATCCCGGCGGCGCGGTGCTCTACATCTACGACGCGCTGTTCACACAGGACAGCATCCGCCACGTCCTCGTACGTCACGAGCAGGCCGCGGTGCATGCCGCCGACGGCTACGCGCGCGCCACGGGCGACGTCGGCGTGGCGATCGTCACCTCCGGGCCCGGCGTCACCAACGCGGTGACCGGCATCGCCACCGCGTACATGGATTCGATCCCGCTGGTGATCGTCACCGGCCAGGTGCCGACCGCGGCGATCGGCCTCGATGCGTTCCAGGAATGCGACACGGTCGGCATCACCCGTCCGGTGGTCAAGCACAACTTCCTCGTCAAGGACGTGCGCGACCTGGCGCTGACGATGAAGAAGGCATTCCACATCGCGCGCAGCGGCCGCCCCGGACCGGTGGTGGTGGACATCCCGAAGGACGTTTCGGTCAACACCGCACCCTTCGAGTACCCGGCCACGCTGGAGATGCGCAGCTACAACCCGGTGAGGAAGGGCCACGGCGGGCAGATCCGCAAGGCGGTGCAGCTGCTGCTGGCCGCCAGGCGCCCGTACATCTACACGGGCGGCGGCGTCGTGCTCGGCAATGCGTCGAGCGAGCTGCGCGAACTCGTCGAGCTGCTCGGCTTTCCGGCCACGAGCACGCTGATGGGGCTGGGCGCGATCCCGGCTGCCGATGCGCGCTTTCTCGGCATGCTCGGCATGCACGGCACCTACGAGGCCAACATGACGATGCAGCACTGCGACGTGCTGCTCGCCGTCGGCGCGCGCTTCGACGACCGCGTGATCGGCGACCCGAACCACTTCGCGCAGGTCGCGCGCAAGATCATCCACGTCGACATCGATCCGTCGTCGATCTCCAAGCGCGTGAAGGTCGACGTGCCGATCGTCGGCGACGTGAAGGAGGTGCTGCGCGAGCTGGTGGTGCAAATCCGCGAGGCCCAGGCGCGGCCCGACGCGCAGGCGCTCGACGCCTGGTGGAGCCAGGTCAACGAGTGGCGCAAGCGCAACTGCCTGGCCTACCGCAAGGGCGGCGACCTCATCAAGCCGCAGGCGGTGGTCGAGAAGCTGTGGGAGCTCACGCGCGGCACCGACTGCTACATCACGAGCGACGTCGGCCAGCACCAGATGTGGGCGGCGCAGTTCTACCGCTTCGACGAACCCAGGCGCTGGATCAATTCCGGCGGTCTGGGCACGATGGGCGTCGGGCTGCCGTACGCGATGGGCATCAAGCTCGCGCGCCCCGAGGCCGACGTGTTCTGCATCACCGGCGAGGGCAGCATCCAGATGTGCGTGCAGGAGCTGTCGACCTGCAAGCAGTACGAGACGCCGGTGAAGATCATCTCGCTCAACAACCGCTACCTCGGCATGGTGCGACAGTGGCAGGAGCTGATGTACGGCGGGCGCTACTCGCACAGCTACATGGACGCGCTGCCCGACTTCGTCAAGCTCGCCGAGGCCTACGGCCACGTCGGCATCTGCATCGACAAGCCGGCCGACGTCGAGCCGGCGCTGCGCGAGGCGATCCGCCTGAAGGACCGCACGGTCTTCCTCGACGTGCGCACCGACGCCGCCGAGAACGTCTGGCCGATGGTGCAGGCCGGCAAGGGCATCACCGAGATGCTGCTGGGCAGCGAGAACCTGTGACGGACTGAAGTCCGCCACCGAGCCGCCGGCGCCACCCGTGCCGGCGGCGGCGGTCGCGGGCCGCGTCCCGATCGTCGCGCCTGCCGCACCCCACCTTCCCACTTCGCAACGCGCGGCCAAGGTCCACGGGGCTACCGCCCCGGCGCCCGAGGAGCCGCGAAGGACGAACCGATCATGAGACACATCATCGCGGTGCTGCTCGAGAACGAGCCCGGCGCCCTGTCGCGCGTCGTGGCGCTGTTCTCGGCGCGCGGCTACAACATCGAGAGCCTCACCGTCGCGCCGACCGAGGATCCGAGCCTGTCGCGCATGACCATCGTCACCGCCGGCAGCGACGAGGTGCTCGAGCAGATCACCAAGCACCTGAACCGGCTGATCGAGGTCGTGAAGGTGGTCGACCTCACCGAAGGCCCGTTCATCGAGCGCGAGCTGATGCTCGTCAAGGTGCGCGCGGTGGGCAAGGAGCGCGAGGAGACCAAGCGCATGGCCGACATCTTCCGCGGCCGCATCGTCGATGTCACCGACAAGAGCTACACCATCGAGCTGACGGGTGATTCGAGGAAGCTCGACGCGTTCTTGCTCGCCATCGATCGCGCGGCGATCCTGGAGACGGTGCGCACCGGCGCCGGCGGCGTCGGTCGCGGCGAGCGCATCCTGCGCCTGTGAGCGTGTGAATCTGCCTGCAGCGGCGGGCTCTGCCGGCCTGCCGCAGTCGCTTCAACAACGGAGAAAACGCCAATGAAGGTCTATTACGACAAGGACGCCGACCTCAGCCTGATCAAGGGCAAGCAGGTGACGATCGTCGGCTACGGCTCGCAAGGTCATGCCCACGCCCTCAACCTCAACGACAGCGGCGTGAAGGTCACGGTCGGCCTGCGCAAGGGTGGCGCGAGCTGGGCCAAGGCCGAGAAGGCGGGCCTGAAGGTGGCCGAGGTGGCCGAGGCCGTCAAGCACGCCGACGTCGTGATGATCCTGCTGCCCGACGAGCAGATCGCCGCGGTCTACGCCAACGACGTGGCGCCGCACATGAAGAAGGGCGCCTCGCTCGCCTTCGCGCACGGCTTCAACGTGCACTACGGCCAGGTGGTGCCGCGCGACGATCTCGACGTCTGGATGGTGGCGCCCAAGGCCCCGGGCCACACCGTGCGCAACACCTACACGCAGGGCGGCGGCGTGCCGCAGCTGATCGCCGTGCACCAGGACAAGAGCGGCAAGGCGCGCGACCTCGCGCTCAGCTACGCCGCGGCCAACGGCGGCGGCAAGGCCGGCATCATCGAGACCAGCTTCCGCGAGGAGACCGAGACCGACCTGTTCGGCGAGCAGGCGGTGCTGTGCGGCGGCACGGTCGAGCTCATCAAGGCCGGCTACGAGACGCTGGTCGAGGCCGGCTACGCGCCCGAGATGGCGTACTTCGAGTGCCTGCACGAGTTGAAGCTGATCGTCGACCTCATCTACGAGGGCGGCATCGCCAACATGAACTACTCGATCTCGAACAACGCCGAGTACGGCGAGTACGCCACCGGCCCGAAGATCGTCACCGCCGAGACCAAGCAGGCGATGAAGAAGGCGCTGGCCGACATCCAGAGCGGCGAGTACGCCAAGAGCTTCATCCTCGAGAACCGCGCTGGCGCGCCGACGCTGCTGAGCCGACGCCGCCTGATGGCCGAGCACGGCATCGAGATCGTCGGCGAGAAGCTGCGCGCGATGATGCCGTGGATCAAGGCCAACCGCCTGGTCGACCGCTCGCGCAACTGAACGCGCCGCCGCTCGGGCGTCGCTGCCGCGCGCGGCGCGGCGCAGGCCGCAGCGTATGCTCGCGCCCATGAACGACGACTTGCGCACCAGCCCGGGCGGCGAGGACGAAGCGCTCGACGCGGCCCCGGCGCCGGAGCTGCGGCGGCCGCGCCGCCGCGGCATCTACGTGCTGCCCAACGCGATCACGCTGTCGGCGCTGTTCGCGGGCTTCTACGCCGTCGTGATGGCGATGAACGGCCGCTTCGAGCAGTCGTGCATCGGCATCTTCGTGGCCGCCGTGCTCGACAGCCTGGACGGCCGCGTCGCGCGCATGACGCACTCGCAGAGCGCGTTCGGCGAGCAGATGGACAGCCTTTCCGACATGGTGAGCTTCGGCGCCGCGCCGGCGCTGGTCGTCTACGCCTGGGCGCTGCACGGGCTGGGCAAGATCGGCTGGGTGCCCGCGTTCGTCTACATCGCCGGCGCCGCGCTGCGGCTGGCGCGCTTCAACGTCAACATCTCGGTCGTCGACAAGCGCTTCTTCCAGGGTCTGCCCAGTCCGGCGGCGGCGGCGCTGGTGATGGGCCTGATCTGGGTGCTCGACGATGCCGGCTTCAAGGGCGCCGACAAGGTCGCGTGGCTGCAGTGGACGGCGTTCGGCGTCACGCTGTACGCGGGCCTGTCGATGGTGACGAACGCGCCCTTTTACAGCTTCAAGGTGGTGGGTGGGCGGCGCACGGTGCCCTTCGTCGTGCTGGTGGCGATCGCGGTCGGCATCGTGCTCGTTGCGCTGCACCCGCCGCGCGCGCTCTTTTTCATCTTCTGCGCCTACGGCCTGTCGGGCTACGCCGTGTACTTCTGGCGCAAGGCCAAGGGCCAGCGCACCAGCGTCATCGCGGTGTCGACCGACGAGCCCGAAGAAAAGGGCCTGCACCCATAGCCGCGCGCCGCGCGCCGCGGCCGCTCGTGCTACATTCGCGCGCATGTCGTCGAACGGCCGCCTTCTCGCGCTAGCGCTGCTACCCGAGCCGCGGGTGCGCTGATCGAACACACGTCCACACGACAACCCAGTTTTCCGATCGACGGCCCGCCAGCGCAAAGCAGCGGGCCGTTTTCGTTGATTCCCAGGCTGCTTGGCACACCCCTTCGGCAAAGACCCCGACCATGACCGACAAGCTCATCATCTTCGACACCACCTTGCGCGACGGCGAGCAGTCGCCCGGCGCCTCGATGACGCGCGACGAGAAGCTGCGCATCGCGCGCCAGCTCGAGCGGCTGCGCGTCGACGTCATCGAGGCCGGCTTCGCGGCCAGCAGCAACGGCGACTTCGAGTGCGTGCGGGCCATCGCCGCCCACATCAAGGACAGCACCGTGTGCTCGCTGGCGCGCGCAAACGACCGCGACGTGGCGCGCGCCGCCGAGGCGCTGGCGCCGGCGGCGCGCGCGCGCATCCACATCTTCATCGCGACCTCGGCGCTGCACATGGAAAAGAAGCTGCGCATGAGTGCCGAGCAGGTGCTCGAGCAGGCACGGCTGACGGTGCGCTTCGCGCGCAACCTGTGCGCCGACGTCGAGTTCTCGGCCGAGGACGGCTACCGCAGCGACCCCGACTTCCTGTGCCGCGTCATCGAGACCGTGATCGCCGAAGGGGCGACCACGATCAACATCCCCGACACCGTCGGCTACGCGGTGCCCGAGCTGTACGGCAGCTTCATCCGTCAGCTGCGCGAGCGCGTGCCGACGAGCGGCAAGGCGGTCTGGAGCGTGCACTGCCACAACGACCTGGGCATGGCGGTGGCCAATTCGCTGGCCGGCGTCAAGCTGGGTGGCGCGCGCCAGGTCGAGTGCACGATCAACGGCCTGGGCGAGCGCGCCGGCAACTGCTCGCTCGAGGAGGTGGTGATGGCGGTGAAGACGCGCCGCGACTACTTCGGCCTGGACGTCGGCATCGACACCTCGCAGATCGTCGCCGCTTCGCGCATGGTGAGCCAGACCACCGGCTTCGTCGTGCAGCCGAACAAGGCGGTGGTCGGCGCCAACGCCTTCGCGCACGCCAGCGGCATCCACCAGGACGGCGTGCTCAAGGCGCGCGACACCTACGAGATCATGCGCGCCGAGGACGTGGGCTGG